>NZ_CP029353.1:1311327-1618241 GCF_003130795.1 Azospirillum thermophilum | reverse complement strand
GATATTTTCCGCGAAGTCGATGAGGATCTGCGCCGGGACCGGGCCGAGCGGCTGTTCAAGCGCTATGGCGTCTACATGGCCGCCGCCGCGATCGCCCTGGTGGCCGGCACCGGCGGCTATACCGCCTGGCGCAACTGGCAGCAGTCCCGCCACGAGCAGGAGACGGCCGCCCTCGTCACCGCCATCTCGCAGACCGCCCAGGGTCCGGAGAAGGGGGTGGAGGCGCTGAGCGCCTTCGCCGGCAAGGCGGATCCGCGCATGGCCGCGCTGGCGCAGTTCAACGCCGCCGCCCTGCTGGTCCGCCAGGGCAAGCCGGCCGACGCCGCCGCCGTCTATGACGGCATCGCCGCCAACGGTTCGGTCGACGCCGTCTACCGTGACCTCGCCACGCTTCTCGGCACCATGCAGCGGATGGAGACGGGCGAGCCGGCCCAGCTCCAGGCGAAGCTGCAGCCGCTGACCGCCGACAGCAGTCCCTGGCGCTTCACCGCCCGCGAGATGACCGCCGTGCTCGCCGTGCGCAGCGGCGACAAGGAGCGGGCGCGCACCCTCTTCCAGCAACTGGCCGACGATTCGGCGGCGCCGGCGGGTGTCCGCTCGCGCGCGACGGACCTCGCCGCCCTCTACGGCAAGACCTGATGACCCGCACATTGTCCAGCAAGCGGTCCCTGCGCCGCACCGCTCTCCTGTCCGCCTCGCTGCTGGCCCTCCTGCTCGGCGGCTGCGAAACGATCGACGGCTGGCTCGGCAAGACGCCCGATCCGCCCCTGCCGGGCAAGCGGGTCTCCGTGCTGACGCGCGAGCGCAAGGTCGAGGCCGATCCGCGCATCGCCGCCAACCCCGTCCTGCTGCCGGCGCCGGTCACCAACCCGGCCTGGGCGCAGCCCGGTGGCACGCCGGACCACGCGCTCGGCCATCTCGCCCTGTCGGCCTCCCCGGCCGAGGCGTGGCGCGGCGACGTCGGCCGCGGCTCCGGCAGCGGCCGCCGCCTGCTCAGCCCGCCGGTGGTCGCCGACGGCCGCGTCTTCGCCATGGACTCGGAGGCGAACGTCACGGCGCTCGACGCCGGCAGCGGCCGCACCGTCTGGCGTGTCGAGACCAAGCCGGAGAGCGAGCGCGGCGCCGCCACCGGCGGCGGCGTCGCCTATGCCGAGGGGCGCGTCTTCGCCGCCACCGGCTTCGCCGAGGTGCTGGCGCTCGATCCCGCCTCGGGCAATGTCCAGTGGCGCAAGCGCATCCCCGGCCCGGTCCGCGGCGCGCCGACCGTGCTCAACGGGCGCCTGTTCGTCCTGACGATCGACAACCAGCTCGTCGCCCTGTCCACGTCGGACGGGACGGTGCAGTGGTCGCACCAGGGCATCCTGGAGACCGCCGGCCTGTTGGCCAGCAGCAGCCCGGCCGCCACCAACACGCTGGTGGTCGCCCCCTATTCCTCGGGCGAGCTGTATGGACTGCGGCCGGAGAACGGCCGGGTATCCTGGCAGGAGAGCCTTGCGGCGGTTCGCCGCAGCGGCGCGCTGAACAGTCTGGCCGACATCGTCGGCCTGCCGGTGATGGACCGCAACATGGTCTATGCCATCAGCCATTCCGGCCGCATGGTCGCGGTGGACGAGCGGATCGGCAACCGTCTGTGGGAAAGCGACGTCGGCGGCGTGCAGACCCCGTGGGTGGCCGGCGACCATCTGTTCGTCGTGACGACCGACGCCGAGATGGTGGCGGTCGAACGGCAGAGCGGCCGGGTGCGCTGGGTGGCGCCTCTCGACCGCTTCAAGGATCCGGAGGACCGCACCGGCCCGATCGTCTGGGCCGGCCCGGTGCTGGCCGGCGGCCGGCTGTGGGTCGCCGGGTCGGACGGCCGGCTGCTCGGCCTGTCGCCGGCGGACGGATCGGTGCAGGTCACGCGCCAGTTGCCGGACGCCGGCTACTTGTCTCCGGTGGTCGCGAACAACACTCTATATGTCCTGTGCGACAATGGGACGCTGGTCGCCTACCGGTGACCGGCGCCCCGGCGCGCAGACCTTTTGATTACCTTTGAGAGGCCTCCGGCCCCATGTCCTTCACTGTGGTGCTCGTCGGTCGGCCGAACGTCGGCAAATCGACCCTGTTCAACCGTCTTGCCGGCAAGAAGCTGGCGCTGGTCGACGACACGCCGGGCGTGACGCGCGACTGGCGGGCGGCGCCCGGCCATGTCGGCGGCCTGTCCTTCACCGTGGTGGATACCGCGGGGCTTGAGGATGTGAGCGACGACAGCCTGGAGGCGCGGATGCGCCGCCAGACCGAACGGGCGCTGGACCGGGCCGACGTCGCCCTGTTCATCATCGACGCGCGGGCCGGCGTGACGCCGCTCGACCGCCATTTCGCCAACCTGCTGCGCAAGGGCCGGACCCCGGTCGTGCTGGTCGCCAACAAGGCGGAAGGCAAGGCGGGCATGCCCGGGCTGTACGAGGCGTTTGAGCTCGGCCTCGGCGAACCGCTCGCCATCTCCGCCGAGCATGGCGAGGGCATGGCCGACCTCGTCCAGGCCCTGATGCCCTACGCGAAGGAGGACGACGCGGACGCCGAGGCGCAGGCCGCCGCCGGCTCCATCGGCTCCGAGGAGGACGAGATCCCCATCGGCGACCAGCCGGAGCCGGAGGAGGACAAGGCCAAGCCGATCCAGATCGCCATCGTCGGGCGGCCGAACGTCGGCAAGTCGACGCTGCTCAACAGCCTCGTTGGGGAAGAGCGGGTGCTGACCGGCCCGGAGGCCGGCATGACGCGCGACGCCATCAGCGTGGACTGGACCTGGCGCGACCGCCGGTTCAAGCTGGTCGACACCGCCGGCATGCGCCGCCGCGCCCGTGTCGACGAGAAGGTGGAGAAGCTGGCGGTGGCCGACGCCCTGCGCGTCATCCGCATGGCGAACGTCGTGATCCTGGTGGTCGATGCCGGCCAGATCCTGGACAAGCAGGACCTGACCATCGCCCGCATGGTGATCAGCGAGGGGCGCTCGCTGGTCATCGCGGTGAACAAGTGGGACGCGGTGGAGAACCGCGCCCTGGCGCTGAAGCAGGTCGAGGACAAGCTGGAAGCGGCGCTCGGCTACATCAAGGGCGTCAAGGTGGTGACGATCTCCGCCCTGAAGGGGCAGAAGCTCGACACGCTGCTCGACGCCGTGCTGGCGACCTACACGGTGTGGAACCGCCGCATCCCGACCTCCCAGCTCAACCGCTGGCTGGAGGGCGTGCTGGACCATCATCCGCCGCCGCTGATCGAAGGGCGCCGCCTGAAGATCCGCTACATGACCCAGGTGAAGACCCGGCCGCCGACCCTCGCGCTGTTCGTGAACAAGCCGCTGGATCTGCCGGAGTCCTACCAGCGCTATCTCATCGCCGACCTGCGCGAGACCTTCGACCTGCCGGGCGTGCCGTTGCGCCTGCTGCTGCGCAAGGGCAAGAACCCGTTCGCCGACGACTGATCGGTCGCCGACGACTGAACCACGGTGCGGCGTTGCAGGCGGTGGTTGACGCCTGGGCGCGCTTACGGTCACATGTCCCGGTCGACAGGCGCCGTTTCCCCCGTGGGAGCGGCGCCTTTCGTTTGCCCGGTCGTCTGGCCCGCACCCATCGCCCGGATTGTGCATCCGATGCACAACATCCGCTGGCATACGGTTGCGATCAAGTCATTGCTGTAAAAAGCAAAAAGCGCCCTCCACCGTATTGTGCGGCAGAAACGCACTGCACAACACGCTGAACGGCGCCTTTCCCGTAGCGGGGGCCGAGGGTCCTTCGGCCCTCGGTGGAGAGCGCGGGAGGCGACGCCTCCCGCACCCCGCTGCTCCCGCCGTTACTCCGCCGCCATCGGCTGCGGCCGGGCCGGCTGGCGGTAGGCCTGGAGGAGCTTCGCCTCCTTCGCCTTGGCCGCCTCGACGTTGCGGGTCTTGATGTGGCCGTAGCCGCGCATCTCCATGGGCAGGCCGGCGATCTCGACGGCCAGCGCGTGGTTGTCGCGGGTCAGGGTGTGGAGCACCTCGCCCATGACGCCCTCGTACTCCTCGATCAGGCGGCGTTCCAGCTTGCGCTCGGCGAGGCGGCCGAACGGGTCGAGGGCGGTGCCGCGCAGGCGCTTGCCCTTGGCGAGGATCTTCAGGAACCGCAGCATCCACGGGCCGAAGGTCTTCTTCCTGGGCTCGCCGCCGGTCTCGTCGGTCTCGCCCATCACCGGGGGGGCCATGTGGAAGGTCAGTTTCCAGTCGCCCTCGAACATCCTGGCGACGTTTTCGACGAAGCCGGTGTCGGTGTAGAGGCGGGCGACCTCGTACTCGTCCTTGTAGGCCATCAGCTTGAAGTGGGCGCGGGCGACCGCCTCGGTCAGGGCGGTGGAGCCGGGCACCTTCTGCTGCTCGATCCGGCGGGTCCAGTCGACCAGGGCGTGATAGCGGGCGGCGTAGGCGGCATCCTGATAGTCGGTCAGGAAGCGGGTGCGGCGCTCGATGATCTCGTCCAGGCTCTGGGAGGGGCGGCGCTGGTCGATGATGAAGCTGCCGTCCTGCGCCACCGGGGCGGGGGCCGCGAGGGCCTCCAC
Organism: Azospirillum thermophilum; assembly: GCF_003130795.1. Classification (NCBI taxonomy): domain Bacteria; kingdom Pseudomonadati; phylum Pseudomonadota; class Alphaproteobacteria; order Rhodospirillales; family Azospirillaceae; genus Azospirillum; species Azospirillum thermophilum. Next base: position 1,613,678 of record NZ_CP029353.1, on the reverse strand, counting down.
GGCGGCGAGGTCGACGGCGGCGCGGCGGCCCCACTGGAAGGCGTCGCTGTTCAGCCTGACCGACACGCCGTTCAGCTCGATCGCCTTCAGGATGGCGTCCTCGGACAGCGGGATCAGGCCCTTCTGCCAAGCGTAGCCCATCAGGAAGGGGTTGGCGTAGATGCTGTCGCCGAGCAGCGCGGTGGCGAGGCGGGTGGCGTCGAAGGCATCCACCGACTGGTCGCCGCCGCAGGCCTTGCGGATGTCGCCGACCAGGTCGCGGACCGGGATCACCATGTCCGGCTTCTTGATGAAGTCGGCGGTGATGGTGTCGTGGGTGTTGATGATGGCGCGGGTGCGGCCGGCGGTCATCTTCGACAGGCCGTCGCCGGCCGCCGCCACGACGATGTCGCAGCCCAGGACCGCGTCGGCGCCGCCGGCGGCGATGCGGACGGAGTGGATGTCCTCCGGGGTGGGGGCGATGCGGATGTGGCTGGTGACGGCGCCGCCCTTCTGGGCGAGGCCGGTCATGTCGAGCACGCCGACGCCCTTGCCCTCGATATGGGCGGCCATGCCGATCAGGGCGCCGATGGTGACGACGCCGGTGCCGCCGACGCCGGTGACGTAGATGCTCCACGGCTTGCCGTCCAGCGCCGGCAGGGCCGGGGCGGGAAGCGGGGCCGAGTCCACCGCCTTGGCGGCGGGCTTGGGCTTGCGGAGCTGGCCGCCCTCGACGGTCACGAAGCTGGGGCAGAAGCCCTTGGTGCAGGAATAGTCCTTGTTGCAGGAGGACTGGTCGATCTGCCGCTTGCGGCCGAACTCGGTCTCCAGCGGGACGACGGAGACGCAGGAGGACTTGGCCGAGCAGTCGCCGCAGCCCTCGCAGACCAGCTCGTTGATGACCACCCGCCTGGCCGGGTCGACCATCTTGCCGCGCTTGCGGCGGCGGCGCTTCTCGGTGGCGCAGGTCTGGTCGTAGATCAGGACGCTGACGCCGCCGACCTCGCGCATCTCCTTCTGCACGCGGTCCAGGTCGTCGCGGTGCTCGACGGTGGTGTACTGCGGCAGGCCGGAGCCGACGCCGTACTTCTCCGGCTCGTCGGAGACGACGACGATGCGCTGCACCCCCTCGGCGCGGAGCTGGGCGGCGAGCGACTGGACGGTCAGCGTGCCGTCCACCGGCTGGCCGCCGGTCATGGCGACCGCGTCGTTGAACAGGATCTTGTAGGTGATGTTCACCTTGGCCGCGATGGCCTGCCGGATCGCCAGGATGCCGGAGTGGTAGTAGGTGCCGTCGCCGAGGTTGGCGAAGATGTGCTGTTCCTCGGTGAAGGCCGCCTGGCCGACCCACGGCACGCCCTCGCCGCCCATCTGGGTGAAGGTGTCGGTCTTGCGGTCCAGCCAGGTCGCCATGTAGTGGCAGCCGATGCCGCCCAGCGCGCGCGAGCCGTCCGGGACGACCGTGGAGGTGTTGTGCGGGCAGCCGGAGCAGAAGGTCGGCTTGCGGATGACGCGGGCCTGATGGGCCTTCTGCCTCTCCTGCGCGTCGAGGAAGGCGACGCGGCGCTTGAGGTTCTCGTTGTCGACGAAACGCTCCAGCCGGCGGCCGATGACCACGGCGATCTGGGCGGGCGACAGCTCGCCGGCGGAGGGCAGGATCCACTCGCCCTCCTCGTCGAACTTGCCGACCACGCGCGGGCGGACGTCGGGGTGCCAGTTGTAGAGCTGCTCCTTGAGCTGGTTCTCGATGACCGCGCGCTTCTCCTCGACGACGACGATCTCCTCGAGGCCCTCGGCGAAGTGGCGCACGCCGTCCCGCTCCAGCGGCCAGGGCATGCCGACCTTGTAGACGGTGATGCCCCAGTCGGCGGCCATCTCCTCGGTGATGCCCAGCTCGTCGAAGGCCTGGCGGACGTCCAGGTAGCTCTTGCCGGTGGTCACGATGCCGAAGCGCGGCCGTGCGCTCTCCAGCATCACCTTGTCGAGCTTGTTGGCACGCGCGAACGCCAGGGCGGCGTACAGCTTGTGCTTCATCAGCCGGTATTCCTGCTCCAGCGGCGGGTCGGGCCAGCGGATGTTCAGGCCCCCCTGCGGGATCGGGAAGTCGGTCGGGGCGAGGGGGGAGACGCGGTGCGGGTCGATGTACACGGACGCCGAGGTGTCCACCGTCTCGGCGATCGTCTTCATGGCGATCCAGCAGCCCGAATAGCGGCTCATCGCCCAGCCGATAAGGCCATAGTCCAGGATCTCCTGCACCCCCGACGGGTTCAGGACCGGGATCATGGCATGCATGAAGGCATGCTCGGACTGGTGCGGGAAGGTGGAGGACTTGGCGTTGTGGTCGTCGCCGGTCAGGACCAGCACGCCGCCGTTCCTGGAGGTGCCGGCGGCATTGGCGTGCTTGAACACGTCGCCGGACCGGTCGACGCCCGGCCCCTTGCCGTACCACATGGCGAAGACGCCGTCATACCTGGCGCCGGGGAACATGCCGACCTGCTGGCTGCCCCACACCGCGGTGGCGCCCAGCTCCTCGTTCACGCCGGGCTGGAAGCGGATATGGTTCTTCTCCAGGAACTTTCGGGCATTCCACAGATTCTGGTCGAACCCGCCCAGCGGCGAGCCGCGGTAGCCGGAGATGAAGCAGCCGGTGTTCAGCCCGGCGGCCAGGTCGCGCTGCCGCTGCATCATCGGCAGGCGGACCAGCGCCTGGGTGCCGGTCAGGTACACGCGCCCCTGTTCCAGGGCGTATTTGTCGTCGAGTGAGACGGTTGCGAGAGCCATTGTACCTTTCCCTCCCTTGCGGGGCGCCGACGATCTTGCGGCATGGCCGGCCAGGATTCGACCGCTGGCCGCTGCTTTGTTGGATGGGCGAAAAGGTAATGAAGGCTGTCGTATGTCGCAACGACAGTCAGGAGGCCGAACTCAAAAAGCAAGAAGGGTTCGGCAACCCGCAGTCGTCGGACACAGAGCGCATGGAATTGCCGCCACCGCGGAAATTCCGCATCACCCCTCGTCCCTCTGCAAGGGATATGGGGCGGCGCTCAGGCGGGGGGCAGGGGGGACTCAGGGGAGGGGGCGCCATTCTGTCCGCCCGGCCGCTCCGGCCAGCCCCCCAGATCGACCTGACCGCGGGTGGCGAGCGTCCGCACGGTCGCCCGCAGGGTCCGGACGAGGCTCAGCACGACGGCGGCCGACTGCGGACCGCCCTCGTCCCCGGCGAACCAGCGCAGGGCGGCGGCATGGGCGTGCAGCGCGTCGCTGTAGCCGTCGGTGTCGGGATCGACCCAGGTGACGCAGGTGGCGAGCGAGGACACGATGGAGGAGGCGGTATGGTCGCCGGCAGTGGCCGATTGCAGGTCGGCGACGGCGCGGCGCAGCCGGGGCGCCAGCGGGTCCGGCCGCTCGATCGCAGCCTCCAGCCGGTCGAGCGCCAGCAGCAGCCGCACGCGCTTGTGGTCCGACGAGCGCAGATAGGCGGCCGTGCGCGGCGCGGTGGGCGACGGCAGGCGCGGCGTCGCCGCGACGCCGGGCAGAGCCTCGGACTCCTGCGGTACCCCGGCATCGTCGGCGGCCTTGGCTTCGCCCGCCCCGGCGGGAGGGCGCTTCGCGCTGGGGAACGGCTTCACCACCGCCTCGCGCCGGTTCAGCACCGCTTCGATCCGCTTCGCCAGCGTGGCGGCGGCGACAGGCTTGGCCAGGACGGAGTCGGCGCCGGAGTCCCAGGCGGCCCGGACGGTGGAGAGGTCGGCGTTGGCGGTCAGGACGATGATCGGCAGATCGGTGCGCTGACTGGCCGGTGACTTGCGCACCCACTCGATCAGCTGCTGGCCGCCGACCGGCTCCATCACCCAGTCGGTCACCAGCAGGTCGAAGCGGTCGCGCCGCAGCAGTTCCATCGCCTCCTGCCCGTTGCCGACGGTGCTGATGATCCCGACCCCCCAGAGCCCCAGCATGTCCTTCATGGCCCGCTGGAGGAGCGGGTTGTCGTCGACCACGAGGATCTTGAGCGGGGTGGCGGCACGTTTGGTCATGAAGGATCCTCGGGAGGCAAGGCTGCTTCCCGGATATCCGCCCTCCCGGCCCGGTTTTCAGGCTGCGGAGTGGAGGGAACGACCAACGCGTCATCGACCCTCCCCGTCGGCACCGCCGTGCCTACCTCCCGCTCCCTCCGAAGGGGGTGGTGGTACATCCGGGCGCCCGTCCGGCGGGGGCGGCATGGTGTCCGGTGGCGCGCCACGCCTGCCGGCGCATTAGCCCTGTCTAATTCTCCTTTGCCTCGCCGCCGGGGCGGCCTTATCCTCCGGATCGGTGACGGCAAGAGGGGGACGGACGATGGCCGGCGGATGCTGCGGCGGGTCCTGCGGGAGCAACGGCGGAGGCGGCGGAGGCGGCGGGGGACGCATGCCGCGGGGCGGGCAGGCCGACTACCGGCGGATTCTGCGCCTCGCCCTGGTCGTCAACGCCCTGATGTTCGCCATCGAGATGGTCGCCAGCATCGAGGCGCAATCCATGGCCCTGCGCGCCGACGCGCTGGACTTCCTCGCCGACGCGGCGAACTACGGCGTCAGCCTGTGGGTGCTGGGCAAGGCGCTGGAGTGGCGGTCGCGGGCCGCCATCGTGAAGGGGCTGTCGCTGGGCGCGATGGGTCTTTGGGTGCTGGGCTCCACCGCCTGGAATGCGCTTGCCGGCACCGTGCCGGATGCGCCGGTGATGAGCCTTGTCGGGCTGCTGGCGCTGGCCGCCAACATCTCGGTCGCCGCCCTGCTGTTCGCCGGCCGCCGCGGCGACGCCAACATGCGGTCCGTCTGGCTCTGCTCGCGCAACGACGCGCTGGCGAACATCTCGGTGATGGTGGCCGCGGCCGGTGTCTGGAACCTGGGGGAAGGGTGGCCGGACCTTCTGGTCGGCACGGTCATCGCCTGCTTGGCGCTCGGCGCCGCCTGGTCGATCCTGCGGCAGGCGACGGCCGAGTTGCGGGCCTATCACGCGACGCCGGCGCACTGAGGCGCCGGCATCGCCCCTTTACTTGTGTCGGGCGGGGCGCCTACTGCGCCGCCACGATCTCGCCGTGCTGCGTGCAGGCGGTCTCGGCCAGATCGACGAAGCGGCCGGTCACCTGCTCGGGCTGGGTCAGCGACTTCGGATCCTCGCCGGGGAAGGCCTGGGTGCGCAGCTTGCTGTTCACCACGCCCGGGTCGATCAGGTTGACCCGCAGCGGCGAGGCGGCGATCTCCATCGCATAGGTCTTCACCATCATCTCCAGCGCCGCCTTGCTGGCCGCATAGGGGCACCAGTAGGGATAGGGCTGCCCGGCCGCCGCGGAGGTCACGAAGATGGCCCGGCCGGCGTCGGAGGTGCGCAGCAGCCGGTCGAAGGAGCGGATCAGGCGGAAATTGGCCGTCACGTTGACGTCCATCACCCGCTGCCACAGCTTCGGATCATACTGGGCGACCGGCCCCAGCGTCTCCAGCGCGCCGGCGTTGCCGACCAGGATGTCCAGCTTGCCGAAGCGCTGGTAGACCGAATAGCCGAGCTGGTCGATCTTGTCGAACTCCTGCAGGTTCAGAGGAACCAGCGTGGCGTTGCGGCCGGTCGCCTTGAAGATCGCGTCGTCCACCTCCTCCAGGCCGCCGACGGTGCGGGCGGTCAGGATGACGTGGGCGCCTTCGGCGGCGAACCGCTTGGCGACGGCGGCGCCGATGCCGCGCGAGGCGCCGGTGACGAGGGCGATGCGGCCTTCAAGCCGGGAGCCGACGGTTTGGGACATGGATCAGGGCTCGGCAGTTCTTCGTGGAGGGAGAGGGATGCGACGAGAGCCGACCGCGGGAAAGCGGCCGGCTCTCGTCGGGAACCCGCAGGGCCGTCAGGCCCGGATGCGCACCGCGTTGGCCTCGACGGGTGGGCTGTCCAGGTTGTCGGTCAGCGCGATCGGGTAATCGCCGGTGAAGCAGGCGTCGCAATAGCGGATGTTCGACGGATCGCGCTTCGGCTCGCCCATCGCGCGGTAGAGGCCGTCCAGCGAGATGAAGGCGAGGCTGTCGGCCTTGATGAAGTCCCGCATTTCATCCACCGACAGGCGGTGGGCCAGCAGCTTGCTCTGTTCCGGCGTGTCGATGCCGTAGAAGCAGGGGTGGGAGGTCGGCGGGCTGGAGATGCGCATGTGCACCTCGGCGGCGCCGGCGGCCCGCACCATCTCGACGATCTTCTTGGAGGTGGTGCCGCGCACGATGCTGTCGTCCACCAGCACGACGCGCTTGCCCTCGATCATCGCGCGGTTGGCATTGTGCTTCAGCTTGACGCCCAGATGGCGGATCTGGTCGGTCGGCTCGATGAAGGTGCGGCCGACATAATGGTTGCGGATGATCCCCAGGTCGAAGGGGACCCCGGCTTCCATGGCGTAGCCCAGCGCGGCCGGGACGCCGCTGTCGGGGACCGGCACCACCACGTCGGCGGGGACGCCGGCCTCGCGCGCCAGTTCCCGCCCGATGCGCTGGCGGGCCTGATAGACGGAGGTGCCCTCCATCACGCTGTCCGGCCGGGCGAAGTAGATGTACTCGAAGATGCAGAAGCGGCGGTTCTGCGGCTGGAACGGTCGCATGCTGTGCACGCCGTCCTTGTCCAGCACCACCATCTCGCCCGGCTCGACGTCGCGGATGAAATCGGCGCCGACGATGTCCAGCGCGCAGGTCTCGCTGGTCAGGATGTGGGTGTCGCCCAGCTTGCCGAGGACCAGCGGACGGACGCCCAGCGGGTCGCGCACGCCGATCACCGCGTCGGAGGTCAGCGCCACCAGCGAGAAGGCTCCCTCCACCTGCCGCACCGCCTCGATCAGCCGGTCGACGGGCGAGCCGCCGCGGGCGATCGCCATCAGATGGACGATCACCTCGGTGTCGGTGGTGGACTGGAACAGGCAGCCGCGCCGCACGAGCTGGCGGCGCAGCGTCTGCGCGTTGGTCAGGTTGCCGTTATGCGCCAGCGCGAAGCCGCCGAACTCGAAATCGGCATAGAGCGGCTGGACGTTGCGGATGGTGGTGTCGCCGGTGGTGGCATAGCGGACATGGCCGATGGCCTGGCCGCCCTTCAGCTTGGCGATGACCGCCTCGGAACTGAAATGGTCGCCCACCAGACCCATCGTGTGCTGCAGGTGGAACCGGTTGCCGTCGAAGCTGACGATGCCCGCCGCCTCCTGTCCGCGGTGCTGCAGGGCGTGGAGCCCCAGCGCCGTGATCGCGGCGGCCTGCGTGTTGGCGAAAATGCCGAACACGCCGCACTCTTCGCGCAGCTTGTCATCGTCGAACGGATGCGTCGTCAGCATCGCAGGGTCCCTGTCAGTCGAGGAGCGTCAGTCGAGAAGCGTCGGTCATGCTGTGCTCAGGGCCGCCCCCGATACCGGGCACGGTCGGTGGCGCGTCTATACAAACTCTTTCCGTCCCGCGCCATCCCTCAGCGCTGGTTCTGGATCAATCTTTCAAGGTCGCCACGATCCCGATCCTTATAGCCCGTATCGGGCTTCGGCGCATCTGCGGTCTTCGGCGCGCCGGGGACCGGGGTGGACAGGCGGTCGAGCGCCGCCTTCGCCTCGATGGCCTGCTTGGCCTTGGCCCCGGCGATGTCGATGGCGCCCAGCCCCTCCTTGCGGAGGTTCTCCGGAACGAAGCCGTAGAGCGTCTCGGCGCCGGCGGCCAGGAAGGGGCGGGTCTTGGCGGTCTGCAGCCAGGCGGGATGCTCCGCCGGGTTGGGGACCAGCCAGATGAAGAACAGATAGGCGACCGACACGAGGATCGCGCCCTTGGCGATGCCGAAGACGAAGCCCAGCGAGCGGTCCAGCGCCGACAGGCCGGAGTTCTGCACCCCGCGCGAGATGCCGCGGCCGAGGATGGTCAGCACGATCAGCGCCACCACGAACAGGCCGACGGAGGTCGCGGCATAGGCGACCATCTCCACCTTGATGTGCTGCTGGACCAGCGGCAGCGCGTAGGGCAGGGCGTAGAGCGTCACGAAGGCGGCACCCGCCCAGGCCACGACGGACAGCACCTCCGCCACCATGCCGCGGGTGAAGGCCAGCAGGGCCGACAGCAGCAGAACGCCGATGACGGCAAGGTCCGCCGGGTTGATCGGGATCGTGTCCATTTACTCTCGGTGCCTCAGCCTCGATACTCGTCGCGGTCCCGGTCCTGCGACCGGCCGCGAGCGGGCCGCGTTCCGGCTTGGAACAGCGGCATCAGTTCGCCCAGGTGGTGGAGTTCCACCGTCTTCAATCCGTTGTCGCTGCGCGACGCCCGGCCGCCGCCGCCCCGGCGCGCCGGGAAGATGGCGGAGGAGAAGCCGAGCTTCGCCGCCTCCTTCAGCCGCGTGTCGGTCTGGCCGACCGCGCGCACCTCGCCGGACAGCCCGATCTCGCCGAACACCACCGTGTCGGCCGGCACCGGCTCCCCGGTCAGGGAGGACACCAGGGCCGCGGCGACGGCAAGGTCGGCGGCGGGTTCGGTGATGCGCAGGCCGCCGGCGACGTTCAGGTAGACGTCGTTGGCGCCGATCTGCACGCCGCAGCGCGCCTCCAGCACCGCCAGCACCATGGCGAGCCGGGCGCTGTCCCAGCCGACCACGGCGCGCCGCGGCGTGCCAAGCGGCGAGGGGGCGACCAGGGCCTGCACCTCCACCAGCACGGGGCGGGTGCCCTCCATTCCGGCGAAGACCGCGGCACCGGAGACGTCGCCCCGGCGTTCCGCGAGGAACAGGGCGGAGGGGTTGGCGACCTCGCCCAGCCCGGCGTCGCCCATCTCGAACACGCCGATCTCGTCGGTCGGGCCGAAACGGTTCTTCACCGCGCGCAGGATGCGGAACTGGTGGCCCCGCTCGCCCTCGAAATAAAGGACCGTGTCGACCATGTGCTCCAGCACGCGGGGGCCGGCGATCATGCCCTCCTTCGTGACGTGCCCGACCAGCAGGAGGACGACGCCCCGCCGCTTGGCGACGCGGATCAGCTCCTGCGCGCTGGCGCGGACCTGCGCCACCGTGCCGGGGGCGCTGTCCAGATTGTCCACATACATGGTCTGGATCGAATCGATGACGATGATGTCCGGCCCGTCCGCCGCGTCGAGCGACGAGACGATGTCGCGGACGCTGGTCGCCGAGGCCAGCGCCACCGGAGCCTGGGCGCAGCCGAGCCGCACGGCGCGCAGCCGGACCTGGTCCACCGCCTCCTCGCCCGAGACGTAGGCGCAGCGGTGGTCCTGCGCCAGCCGGGCCATGGCCTGGAGCAGAAGGGTCGACTTGCCGATGCCGGGATCGCCGCCGATCAGCAGGACCGAGCCGGGGACGAGGCCGCCGCCGCACACCCGGTCGAACTCGGCGATGCCGGTCAGGCGGCGCGGCGGGGCGCTGCTGCTGCCGCTCAGCCCGACGAACTCGATCCTGCGTCCGCGGCCGGCGCTCAAGCCCTTCGGCGCGGAGTCGGGAACGGCCTCCTCGACCAGGGTGTTCCACTCCCCGCACGCGTCGCATCGCCCCGCCCATTTCGGGAAGGTGGCGCCGCAGGACTGGCAGGCATATCGGGACGTCGGCTTGGCCAAAGCAGTTGTAGTCCGAAGGGCTGATGGCCGCCCACATATAGCAAGCCGTCTTCTGGAATCCTACGGTCGCGCCGCAAAAATGCGGTGGCTTTTCCCGGACGCCCGGAATGGATAGTGTGCGGCGGATGGAGCCGGCCGACCGGGGCTGAATTCGGAAGGAGTTTTCGTGGCGAAGAAGGACGAACGGCAGATCGTGCTGCACGGGCCGGAGGCGTTCGAGGCGATACGCAAGGCCGGCCGGCTGGCCGCCGCGACGCTGGACTATATTACGGACTTCGTGGTCCCGGGCGTCAGCACCGCCCACCTCGATCAGCTGGTGGAGACCTTCCAGCGCGATCATGGCGGCATTCCGGCGACCATCGGCTATCACGGCTATACGAAGGCCTGCTGCATCTCCCCCAACCATGTCGTGACCCACGGCATCCCCAGCGACGACAAGCGGCTGGCTGACGGCGACATCGTGAACATCGACGTCACCGTCATCCTCGACGGCTGGTACGGCGACACCAGCCGCATGTTCTTCGTGGGCGACAGGGTGGGCGTGAAGGCACGCAAGCTGGTGGACGTCACCTATCGCTGCATGATGGCGGGAATCGCCGCCGCCCGGCCCGGCGCCCGTCTCGGCGACATCGGCCATGCCATCCAGACCCTGGCGGAGGCGAACCGCTACACGGTGGTGCGCGACTATGGCGGGCACGGCATCGGCCAGGTCTTCCACGACGCGCCGCATGTCGACCATTTCGGCAAGCCCGGCACCGGGGTGGAGCTCAAGCCCGGCATGGTCTTCACCATCGAGCCGATGCTGAACGCCGGCAAGGCGGACGTGAAGCTGCTGTCGGACGGCTGGACGGTGGTGACCCGCGACCGTTCCCTGTCCGCGCAGTTCGAGCATCAGATCGGCATCACCGAGGATGGCTGCGAGATCTTCACCCTTTCGCCGGCCGGCTACACCCAACCGCCCTACGAGCGCGTCGAAGGAGCGGCGGCGTGAGCGACGAGCTGAAGCCCTGGCGGGTCCTGGGCAGCCGCGAGCTGCTCGACGCCAGCCCCTTCCTGAAGGTCCGCGCCGAAACGGTGGAACTGCCGGACGGCCGCCGGGTCGACAGCTTCTATCAGGTCGAGCAGGCGGACTTCGCGGTGATCTTCGTGGAGGACGAGGAGGGGCGGGCGGTCATGCTGCGCTGCTACAAGCATGGCGCGCGGCGGGTCAGCCTGACCTTCCCGGCCGGCGCGCTGGCGCCGGGCGAGGATCCGCTGGAGGGGGCTAGGCGCGAACTGCTGGAGGAGACGGGCTATGCCTCCGACGACTGGACGGCGCTCGGCAGCTTCGTGATGCAGGGCAACCACCGCGGCTGCCAGTGCCACATGTTCCATGCCCGGCAGGCCCGCCAGGTGGCGGAGCCGGACAGCGGCGACATGGAGGAAATGCGCATCGAACTCCACAGCCGCAGCGAACTGCTGGCCGCGGTCGCCAGGGGGGAGTACGCCTTCCTGCCGGTGATCGCGATGTTGGGGGCAGTGCTTCTGCCTGAACTGCGGGAAGGTCTGGCGGCGTTGGGCCGCCGTTAGAGGGGTGCCCTGCCGGGCAGGTCAGGAGATCTGTCCTGCCCGGCGTATCCCGGTCAGTGGGCGCGGGCTGCGGCACCCGCCGCGCCGCCGGCGCCGGTCAGCGAACGCCACAGCGAACGGACGGCGCTGCGGATGAACTCCGAGCGCATTTCCATGGCCTCGCGATAGATGTCTTCCTCGGAACGCGGGTCGCGCACAAACTCGTACATGGTCTCTTTCATAGGGAGTCTCCTCGTCGATGGCGAGTGACGTCCCCTCCCTTGTTTGTTTCTCCGCCAAGAGATTTAGGGCAGGGAGGTTGACCGACCAGTGCGCGTTGTGCAGTGCGATAATGCGGATGCTGCATCCGCGTAACGAACAAATGGTCCCGGCAGCGATGGGCTGCCGGGACCATGGGTGTCGAAGACGGGCGGATCAGATGTGGTCGGAGGAGAGGATCGCCTCCGCATCGCCGCCGGTGCCACGGCCTGGCAGCAGGGCATTCAGCAGCACGCCCAGCACCGCCGACAGCGCCATCGAGGAGACGACGAAGCCGCCGTCGCCGAACTTCAGCGTGGCGCCGCCGATGCCGATCACCAGGATGGTGGAGGAGATCAGCAGGTTGCGCTTGTCGCCCAGGTCGACCTTGCCCTCGATCAGCGTGCGGATGCCGGAGGAGGCGATGACGCCGAACAGCGCGATCGACACGCCGCCCATCACCGCGGTGGGGATGGTGGTCAGGAAGGCCGACAGCTTGCCGACGAAGCCCAGGATGATGGCCAGCGTCGCCGCCCCGGCGATCACCCAGACGCTGAAGATGCGGGTCACCGCGAGGACGCCGATGTTCTCGCCATAGGTCGTGGCCGGCGGGCCGCCCAGCGCGCCGGCGACCATGGTGGCGACGCCGTCGCCCATGACCGAGCGGTGAAGGCCCGGGTCGGCGATGAAGTTGCGGCCGACCACCCGGCTCAGCACGATCTGTCCGCCGATATGCTCGGCGATGGTCACCATGGCGACCGGCGCGATCAGCAGGATCATCGCCCAGACCGAGGCGCCCTCCTTCATGCCGGCGAACATCAGGTGGAAGTTCGGGACCTGGAACAGCTCGGCCCTGGCGACCGGCGTGAAATCGACCATTCCGGCGGCTACCCCCAGCAAATAGCCGGTGATGATGCCCAGCAGGATCGGCACCACCGTGAAGAAGCCGCGCAGAACGATGGAGTAGACGAAGATGCTGCCGAGCGTCGCCAGCGCCAGCAGGAAATGCGGCAGGCTGTAGGTGCCGCCGCCCGCGGTGTTCTGCGCCATGCCCACCGCGACCGAGGCGAGGCCGAGCCCGATCACCACGATCACCGGCCCGACCACCACCGGCGGCAGGATCGCCAGCAGCCAGCGCACGCCGAAGCCCTTGATCAGGAAGGCGACGATCACATAGACGGCGCCGGCCGCGCAGGCGCCGACCAGCGCGCCGCCGGCCCCGCCGATCTGGGTGGCGGTGACGATCGGCCCGATGAAGGCGAAGGAGGAACCGAGATAGGCGGGCAGGCGCCACTTGGTGAAGGCCAGATAGATCAGCGTGCCGAGTCCGCTGGTCACCAGCGCCACGGACGGATCGAGCCCCGTCAGGATCGGCACCAGCACGTTGGCGCCGAACATGGCGAAGAGATGCTGCAGGCTGAGCAGCAGAAAGGTTGCCGGCGGCGGACGATCGTGAACGTCCAGCACGCGGTCGCGCGGTGCGGTCATGGAGGATGGTTCCTGTGCCGAAACAGCTTATGCGTGGGCGAAGGGTTACTCCGCCCGGGCACCGGTCGTCAAAGCCCTCCGGCCGTCCGCGGGCAGTCTGCGGCGATTTTCCGTGCAGGCCGGCCGCTGTGATGGCCGGTGGGGCGGGTGGTCAGAGTGCCCGCACCTGCATCTTGATCGGACCGTCCGCCCGGCCGTGGACGAACTGGTCCACATAGGGATTGTCGGAATGGTCGATGTCCCGGGCGTGGCCGGTCCAGATGATCCTGCCCTGGTGGATCATGGCGATCCGGTCGGCGATCTTGCGGGCCGACGCCATGTCGTGGGTGATGGTGACCGCGGTGGCGCCGAGATCCTTCACGCACTGCACGATCAGCTCGTTGATCACGTCGGCCATGATCGGGTCGAGGCCGGTCGTCGGCTCGTCGAAGAAGATGATCTCCGGCTCGTCTGCAATGGCGCGGGCAAGGCCGACACGCTTCTGCATGCCGCCCGACAGTTCGGCGGGCGACAGCTCGCCCACATCGGGCGTCAGGCCGACCGCGCCCAGCTTGGCGATGGCGATCTCCTTGGCGCGGCCACGCGGCATCCGTTCGCCCTGGATCAGGCCGAAGGCGACGTTCTCCCAGACGGTCAGGCTGTCGAACAGGGCGGCGCCCTGGAACAGCATGCCGAACTTGTGCAGAATCTTCTCCCGCTCGCGGGAGCGCAGCCGGGTCGTCTCCTCGCCATCCACCCTGATGGAGCCCGAGTCGGGGCTGAGCAGGCCCAGGATGCACTTCAGCATCACCGACTTGCCGGTGCCGGACCCGCCGATCACGACCAGCGACTCGCCCTTGCCGACGTCCAGGTCGATGCCGTTCAGCACCTTCTTCGGGCCGAACTGCTTGTAGACGTTGCTGAGCGCGATCTTGGGAACGGCGGCCGGGTTGGCGGACATGGCGACTGCGCTCACTTGGTCGAGAAGAAGAGGCCGGTGATGAGGTAGTTCCACACCAGGATCAGGATGGAGGCCGACACCACCGCATTGGTGGTCGCCATGCCGACGCCCTGGGCGCCGCCCTTGGAGTGGTAGCCGTGGTAGCAGCCCATCAGCGAGACGATGAAGCCGAACACCGCCGCCTTCACCAGACCGGACACCACGTCGATGGTCTCCAGGAACTCCCAGGTGCGGTTGATGTAGGAGCTGGGGTTGAAGTCCAGCCGGTACACGCCGACCAGAAAGCCGCCGAACACGCCGATGATGTCGGCCACCACCACCAGGATCGGCAGCATGGTCAGCCCGGCGATCAGCCGCGGCACCACCAGATATTTTTGCGGATTGGTGGACAGGGTGGACAGCGCGTCGATCTGCTCGGTCACCCGCATGGTGCCGATCTCGGCCGCCATGGCGGCGCCGATGCGGCCGGCGACCATCAGGCCGGCCATGACCGGCCCCAGCTCGCGGGTCACCGACAGCACCACCACCGTGGCGATGGCGCCTTCCGCCTGGAAGCGGGAGAAGCCGCTGTAGCTCTGCAGCGCCAGCACCATGCCGGTGAACAGCGCGGTCAGCCCGACCACCGGCAGCGAATAGAAGCCGATGTCGATCATCTGCCGCAGGATCTGCCGCGGATAGAAGGGCGGCCGCACGCAGTGCGACAGCGCGGAGGCGGTGAACAGCGCAAGGCGGCCGGTCGCTTCGAGGAAAACCAGGAAGGCCCGGCCGGTGGCGGCGAGGAAACCCATCAGACGGCCCGCACAGTTAGGTCATTGCCGGCGGGTCGAGATAGACCCTGTGGTAGCGCGGCCCGAGCGACGTGAGGATCTCGTATCCGATGGTGCCGCCTTCGGCCGCCACGGTGTCGACCGGGCGGTTGGGGCCGATCAGCTCGACCAGTCCGCCGGGCTGCACGGCCTCCTCGGGCAGGTCGGTGACGTCCACCGTCAGCAGGTCCATGGACACGCGCCCAACCACCGCCGCCGGCCTGCCGTTGACGAACATATGGCCGCGACCGCCCAGCGACCGCAGGTATCCGTCGGCATAACCCACTGCGATGGTTGCAACTTTCCCCTTCCGCTCGACGCGGTGGGTGGCACCGTATCCAACGGTCATAGGGCTGTCAACGTTGCGCACCTGAAGCACCCGGACGTCGAGCCGCACCACGTCGCGCATCGGGTTGTCCAGATGGGGCGTCGGGTTCACCCCATAGAGGGCGCAGCCCGGCCGGGCGAGGTCGAAATGGAAGTCCGGGCCATGGAAGATGCCGGAGGAGTTGGTGAAGCTCGCCTTGGCCTTCGGCAGCCGCGCCAGCGCCGCCTTGAAGCGGTCGAGCTGCTGGCGGTTCATCGGCGAGTCGAACTCGTCGGCGCAGGCCAGATGGGTCATCCAGTAGCGGACGTCGATGCCGTTCAGCCATTCCGGCATGTTCACCAGCGCGTCCAGCTCGTCGGGGCCGAGGCCGAGCCGGTTCATGCCGGTGTCGATGTGGATGACCGCCGCCAGCGCCTTGCCGCGCCTGGCGGCATGGGAGCGCCACGCCGCGACCTCCCCCAGATGGTTCAGCACCGGCAGGATGCGCTGCTCCACCATGTCGCCTTCGGCGCCCGGCGGCAGTCCGCCGAGGCAGAGGATGCGGGCCTCCGGTGCCAGCGCCCGGACCTTCAGCGCCTCCTCGAACTGCGCCACAACGAAGCTGCGGCAGCCCGCGGCGGCGAGCGCCGGGACGACTCGGGAGACGCCGAGCCCGTAGGCGTCGGCCTTCACCACCGCGGCGCATTCCGCCGGGGCGACACGGTCGCGGAGCCGGCGCCAGTTGTCCACCAGGGCGCCGAGGTCGATCGTCAGGATGGCGCTGGCGCGCCGCAAATCGTCAGTCATCGTCATGGCGTCGGTCGAGGTCGCCGAACTTGGTGAACTGGCCGTCGAAGTAGAGACGGACGGTGCCGATCGGACCGTGGCGCTGCTTGGCGATGATCACCTCGGCGGTGTTGTGCACCTCGCCCAGGCGCTGCTGCCAGCGCTGATAGCGGTCGTTGAACTTGTCGTCGCTCTCCTCGGGCCGGCGCGAAGGCTCGGCGCGCTCAAGATAGTACTGTTCGCGGAAAACGAACATCACGACGTCGGCGTCCTGCTCGATCGAGCCCGATTCGCGCAGGTCGGCGAGCTGTGGCCGTTTGTCCTCGCGCAGCTCGACGGCGCGGCTGAGCTGCGACAGCGCCACCACCGGCACGTCCAGCTCCTTGGCGATCGCCTTCAGGCCGCGCGTGATCTCCGAGATCTCCTGCACCCGGTTCTCGCTGCCGCGCGAGGACGAGCCGCGCAGGAGCTGCAGGTAGTCGACCACCACCATGCTCAGCCCGTGGGTCCGCTTCAGCCGGCGGCAGCGGGTCCGCACGGCGGCGACCGACAGGGCAGGGGTGTCGTCCACGTAGAAGGGGCAGCGGGCGAGGTCCTGGCTGGCCTGGACGAACTTGGGGAAGTCGGTGTCGCGGATCTCGCCGCGGCGGATCTTGTCGCCGGGCACCTGCACCTCGTCCGCCAGGATACGGGTGGCGAGCTGCTCGGCCGACATTTCCAGCGAGAAGAAGCCGACCACGCCGCCCTCCGTCCCGCTGGACCGCATATAGGCCTTGGCGGCGTTGAAGGCGATGTTGGTCGCCAGCGCCGTCTTGCCCATCGAGGGACGGCCGGCCAGGATGACCAGGTCCGACGGGTGCAGGCCGCCCAGCTTGCGGTCGATGTCGATCAGGCCGGTGGTGACGCCGGTGACATGGCTCGACCGGCGGAACGCCACCTCCGCCGTGGCGATGGCGTGCTTGACCGACTCGCCGAACGCGACGAAGCCGCCCTGCACGTCGCCGGTGGAGGCGAGGTCGAACAGCTGCTTCTCCGCCTCGCCGATCTGGTCGAGCGCCGTGCTCTCCAGGTCGTGGCGGTATGCCTCGTTCACCATGTCGGTGCCGACCTCGATCAGCTGCCGGCGCAGGAACAGGTCGTGGATGGTCCGGCCGTAATCGGCGGCGTTGACCACCGTGACGACGTTGGCCGCCAGTTCGGCGAGGTAGGCGCTGCCGCCGTCGGGCGCCAGATCCGGGTCGTTGTCGAAATAGGCCTTCAGCGTCACCGGGTTGGCGATCTGCCCCCGGTCGATCAGCGTCGCGATGGCGCGGAAGATGCGCTGGTGCGCCGGATCGTAGAAATGCTCCGGCTTCAGGAACTCGCCGACCTTCTCATAGGCCTTGTTGTTGACCAGGATCGCGCCGAGCAGCGCCTGCTCCGCCTCTTCGTTGCTGGGCGGGGTGCGGTACTCGGCGACGGGCTTCACCGCGCCGACGCGAGCGGAGCCGGCGTCCGGCAGGCGCGGCTCGAAGAGCTGGGTGGTCTTGTCGTCCATGGCCGGCACTCTAGCAAAGCCGGCCGCCGGCGAGCTGTGCGAACGGTGCAGGCCCAGCCGAATTTCTGTGAATAAGTGTTATCCACCTGGGGACAATGACGGGGATAACCGGGACGAACGCCTTGATGCGCCGTCGCCCGGCCGGCCGTGGACCCGAGTCGGCGGCCGGCCGGAATGCCACAGTCAGGCGTGATGTTGCAGCGTCCGCTCCCGCTCCCTCTCCTGCGCCATCGCCTCCTCGCAGCGGACCATGTAGTCGCGGACCATCGGCACCGCGCCGATGGAGCGCGCCAACTGGAGCTGGAAGACCATGTGGCCCTGCGACCGGAAGCTCATCTCGGCGCCCGCCAGATAGAACTCCCACATGCGGCAGAAGCGCTCGTCATACATCGCCTTCGCCTCGTCCCAGTGCGCCACGAAGCGGCTGCGCCAGTGGCGCAGCGTCTCGGCATAGTGGAGGCGCAGGATCTCGATGTCTGTGGACAGAAGTCCGGATTTCTCGACCTGGGGCAGCACCTCCGACAGGGCGGGGGAATAGCCGCCGGGGAAGATGTACTTGCGGATCCAGGGGTTGGTCGCCCCCGGCCCGTCGAGCCGCCCGATGGAATGCAGCAGCGCCACGCCGTCGGGCGCCAGCAGGTCGCGCAGCTTGGCGAAGTAGGTGCCGTAGTGCGGCACGCCGACATGCTCGAACATGCCGACCGACACGATCCGGTCGAACCGGCCGGTCATCTGGCGGTAGTCGCGCAGCTCGAAGGTGACGCGGTCGGCAAGGCCGGCCTCCTCGGCCCGCGCCCGCGCCACCGCGAGCTGCTCGGCCGACAGGGTGATTCCGGTGACCCGCACGCCGGCCTCGCGGGCGAGATACAGCGCCATGCCGCCCCAGCCGCACCCGACGTCCAGGACCCGCATGCCCGGCGCCAGCAGCAGCTTCGCGGCGATGTGCCGCTTCTTGGCCTCCTGCGCCTCGTCCAGCGTCATGTCGGGCCGGGCGAAATAGGCGCAGGAATACTGCATGTCGCGATCGAGGAAGAGCCGGTAGAACGCCTGCGACAGGTCGTAATGGTGCGAGACGTTCTTGCGCGACCGGTCGAGCGGATTGTGCTGCTGCGCCAGCCGCAGCGCCGGCGACAGCGTCTCCAGCACCCGGCCCAGCGCCCCATGCACCTCCGTGCCGCGGGTGACGAGGTCGAGCATGTCGTAGATCGTGCCGCCCTCCACCGAGATGCGGCCGTCCATGTAGGCCTCGCCGAAATGCAGGCGCGGGTTGACGAGCAGGTCGCGCGGCACCCGGTGGTCGTGGAAGCGAAGCGTCAGGGACGGCGTCCCGCGGCCGATCCGCCGGCGGTGCCCGTCGGCATCGACGAGGTCAAGGGCCCCATCCCCGATGGCTTTGGCGATCAACTGGGCGATCAGTCGAGTCAGCAGCATCGTGATACCCTCCGTGTTCCACGAGTGTGTGGACAGGGAAAGACGGGCTGCAATATTTCATCCGGCCAAAACGGCCCGGCTTTCGGTCAATGCAAGCTGGAAATGATCTACTGTTCCGCATAGATGGCTGTGTTTTCAGGTGTTTTACGCAACACAGCCCTGCAAATGCGGAAAGCCGCCCGACCCCGGGCGGGGTGGGCGGCTTCCGGACGAGCGGTTCTGTTCGGAGGCCCGAAGGCTCCGGCCGGAAGGCGATCAGGCCTCCTCGGCGTTCTCCGCGGCAGCCTCGGCATAGTCGGGCTGCTCGTCCTCTTCGACCAGGTCGGCGGCGGTGACCATGCCGCCGCGCTGCGCCTGCAGCTCGGCTTCTTCCTGCGACCGGGCGACGTTCACCGTCACGGTGACGCTGACCTCCGGGTGCAGGACGACGCGCAGCTTGAACAGGCCCAGCGTCTTGATCGGCTGGTCGATCACGACCTGCTTGCGGTCGACCGTGAAGCCGGCACCGGCCAGCGCCTCGGCGACGTCGCGCGGGGTGACCGAACCGTACAGCACGCCGGTCTCGCCGGCCTGACGGATCACCACGACCGACACGCCGTCCATCTTGGTGGCGACGTGCTCGGCGTCCTTGCGGCGCTCGAGGTTCACGGCCTCCAGGTGGGCCTTCTGCTTCTCGAAGACGGCCAGGTTCGCCTTGGTGGCGCGCATGGCCTTCTTCTGCGGCAGCAGATAGTTGCGGGCGAAGCCGGGACGCACCTTCACGACCTGGCCCATCTGGCCGAGCTTCTCGACCCGCTCCAGCAGAATAACTTCCATCACTCGTCCTCCTGACCGGGGCCCGCCGCGGTAAGGCGGCGGCGCAGCCCGATCCATTGCTCGATCATGCCCAGGCCGACCAAAAGCAGGATCGGCCACCCGAAGAGAAACAGGAACAGATAGAACCCGATGAGGATCGGCACGCGGGCCGATCGCCGCCGGGCGAACGCATGCACCACCGAAAGCCCGGCAAAGGCGAAGGGCACCGTCAGGATCAGCGCCAGATTCAGCGCCAGGAAACCCAACGGGTCCGGCAACACCGAAGCAGCCAGGATCGCGCCCAGGAATGCCGGGGCGAGCCACCAGGGCAGGTCGAGGTCGACCAGCCTCATGGCCGGGCGCCGGTTGCGGCCGAACCGCATCAGCGCCCCCTGGGCCAGGGCCGCGTTGACGATCGTCATGGTCAACCACGACACGACAACCAGCCCCGGCAGGGCCGCCGCCATCCACATCGCGTCGGGATCCGGGGCCGTCTGGCCCTGGGCGCTGAAGACCGGCTCCGCGATGCGGGCCAGGATCCGGCGCACCACGCCCTCCAGCCCGCCGGGCTGGTCGAGCGTCAGACCCGCCGCGGCGAGCAGGGCCGCGACCCCCATCCCGACCAGACCCATCAGGGTCCGTCCGGGCGGGTACCATTCAAGTCCCCCCTCGGGGCCGTCTCCGGGAACCACCCTGGCCAGCAGGACCTGCCTGCACACCAGGACGGCCGGGGCCGCCGCGGTCACCAGATAGGTCAGCGGCACGAGCACGCTGCCCGAACTGACGACCATCACCGCCACCGCACCGGCCAAGCCGGCGAGCAGGGCCACGGAGGCTCCCGCCCACAGACCGGCCGCGAACAGCGGCAGCGGCGCCAGATAGCCCAGGATCAGCGCGCCGAACCCGCCGAACAGGACGGCGAGGTAGAAGAACGCGCTGATCAGACCGCCCAGCACGGCAAGCGCCAGAAGGGTGGTCAGGGCGGCGGCCATAGGGACACCTTTGCCTTCGGTCGTCCGTTGCGACGCCTTACTTCACCACGTAGGGGAGCAGGGCGAGGAAACGGGCGCGCTTGATGGCGCGGGCGAGCTCCCGCTGCTTCTTCGTCGAGACCGCGGTGATGCGGCTCGGGACGATCTTGCCGCGCTCCGAGATGAAGCGGGACAGGAGCTTGACGTCCTTGTAGTCGATCGCCGGAGCATTGGCGCCCGAGAACGGGCAGGTCTTGCGGCGGCGGAAGAACGGGCGGCGCGGGCCACCCCCGGTGCGGGCCGGAGCGGCCGTGGTCTGCTTGTCGCTCATTTATGCGGTCTCCCCTTCGGCAGCGGCGGCAACTTCCTGGCGGCGCGGCGGGCGCGGGCCACGGTCGTCGAAGCGGCGCGGGCCGCGGTCGCCGCGATCGCCGCGGTCACCACGCTCGCCCCGGCTCTGCATCATCGCCGACGGGTTGGCATCGAGCGCATCGACGCGGACCGTCATGAAGCGCAGGACGTCCTCGTTGATGCTCATGTTCCGCTCCATCTCGGCGACGGCGGCGGCCGGCGCGTCGAGATTGAACAGGGTGTAGTGACCCTTGCGGTTCTTCTTGATCTTGTAGGCCAGCGTCTTCAGGCCCCAGTACTCGGTCTTGGTGACCGAGCCGCCGTTGTCGCGGATGATCTGGGCGAACTGTTCGCCGAGCTGCTCGGCCTGCGCGGCCGAGATGTCCTGGCGTGCGATCAGCACGCACTCGTAGAGCGCCATTTTACTCCCCATGGCTGTTCATGGTCCGGCGCTGCTCCCGCATCCGCCCTGGATGAGGTCAGCCGCCCGGGCCTAGCCGACGGCATGCCGCCGGCAAGGAGCTCGAAGCGGCGGACTATACACAGAACAACCCTCCGGGCAAGCCTTATCTTCTTGTCCGGCAAGTCCCGCCTGCCCCGAAAGCCGGGGTCGCCTGGAATTGGCACCACTCCCGTCAAGCCTGCGTCTCCGACGCGAAATCGCGAACGCCAACGGGCGGGGCCGGGAACTCCATGGCATGAGTTCCAATGCATTTTCTTCGATTTCCGAACTTGATTCTAGCTTGGGTTCAGCCATTGGGCGGCCGGCCTCGACGCGCCGCCCCGATCCCGGTCCCGGAATGGGGGGAGTTATGCAGAGCCCCGAGAAGCCCTATCGTGTTGTCGAATTACGCGGATTGGCCTGTCTGCTGCTGGTCGCCTACCATGTCGTCGGGATCCCGGGCGCCGGGATGCAGGTGGGTGACGATTCGATCTATCGTTACGCGACCAGCAGCTTCGACCTGATTCGCATGCCGGTCTTCACCTTCCTGTCGGGCCTGGTCTACGCCTACCGGCCGGTGCGGCGGGCCGAACTTGCGGAGTTCTCCCTGAAGAAGCTGCGCCGGCTGGGGGTCCCCTTCCTGATCATCTCCACTCTTTTCTATCTGCTGCAGACCCATGCGCCGGGCGCCCACGGAACGTTCGCGCCGGCGCAGATGTGGCGGATCTACCTCTTCCCCTATGCCCATTTCTGGTACCTGCAGGCGCTGCTGCTGATCTTCGCGATGGTCGCCGCGCTGGAGGTCGCCGGCCTGCTCGACCGGCCGGAGCGCTTCATCATCGCGTTCGTGGCGTCGGTCGCCGGCTGCCTGACCTTTTGGACCGACTCGAACCTCTTCTCGGTCGACATCGCCGTCACGCTGCTGCCGCACTTCCTCCTGGGGCTGGCGGTGACGCGGTTCGGCGCGCAGGTCCCGCGGGCGGCGCGGGTCTGGGCGGCGGGCGTCGCGCTGGCGGCGGGGGTCGCGGTGCATCAGGCGTCGCTGCTCGGCTTCCTCGACTACAGCTTCGGCTGGAACAGCGGGGTGGCCCTGCTGTGCGGCATGGGCGGTGCGGTGACGCTGCTGCATGCGATGCCGCACAGCCGGATCTTCCGCCTGATCGGCAGGTCGTCCTACCCGATCTACCTCCACCACGCCCTGTTCACTGCCGGGGCGCGGATGGTCCTGCATCGGATGGGCGCGGGGGATCTGGTGGTGTTCCTGGTCGCATTGGTTGCCGGGATCACCGGGCCTATGATCCTGGAATCATTGGCGTCCTTGCGTCCTTTGACGCGCGTTACGTTGATCGGAAAGGCCTGAGAACGGACTTGTCCGGGCTTTTGTGGATCATGATTTGGCGGATGAAAGGGATCGGGATCACGCGCGTCGCTTGACTTGACCAGAAGGGCGGGTATGACTGTCGCGCAATCTGCCGTGCCGCCAGGGGGTGGCCGGCCTTTCATCCAGGGTTGTTCCGCAGCATGACCAGGGCGTTCGTCTTTCCGGGGCAGGGCAGTCAGGCCGTCGGCATGGGCCGTGAGCTGGCAGAGGCGTTCGAAGTCGCACGCCACACCTTCGAGGAGGTGGACGACGCGCTGAACCAGCGCCTGTCGCGCCTGATGGTCGAAGGGCCGGAGGCCGACCTGACGCTGACCGAGAACGCCCAGCCCGCCCTGATGGCGGTCAGCGTCGCCGTCATGCGGGTGCTGGCTTCCGAAGGCGGGGTCGATCTGTCCAAGCATGCCGCCCTCGTCGCCGGCCACTCGCTCGGCGAGTATTCGGCCCTCTGTGCCGCCGGCGCCTTCACGCTGGCCGACACGGCCCGGTTGCTGAAGCTGCGCGGCCAGGCCATGCAGAAGGCGGTGCCGGTGGGCAAGGGCGCCATGGCCGCCCTGCTGGGCGCCGAGCTGGAGCAGGCGCAGGCCATCGCCGCCGATGCCGCCCAGGGCGAGGTCTGCACCGTCGCCAACGACAACTCCTCGGGCCAAGTCGTCCTCTCCGGCCATGCCGAGGCGATCGATCGCGCCATCGTGCTGGCGGCCGAGCGGGGGCTGAAGCGCTCCGTCCGCCTGCCGGTCAGCGCCCCCTTCCATTGCCCGCTGATGCAGCCGGCCGCCGACGCGATGGCCGAGGCGCTGGCGAAGGTCACCATCTCCGCCCCGGTCGTGCCGGTGGTCGCCAACGTCACCGCGTCGGCCGTGTCGGATCCCAACGAGATCCGCCGCCTGCTGGTGGAGCAGGTGACCGGCATGGTGCGCTGGCGCGAGAGCGTTCTGTTCATGAAGGCTCAAGGCGTCGACACGCTGGTGGAGATCGGCTCCGGCAAGGTGCTGGCCGGCCTGACCAAGCGAATCGACAAGGAGCTGTCGGCGGTGTCCATCGGCACCCCGGCCGACGTCGAAGCCTTCCTCAAGACCCTGTGAGGCAATCCATGTTCGACCTGACCGGCAAGTGCGCGCTGGTCACCGGGGCCTCCGGTGGCATCGGCGCGTCGATCGCGCGTGCGCTCTACGCGCAGGGCGCCACCGTCGCCCTGTCCGGCACCCGTGTTTCGGCGTTGGAGGAGCTGGCGGCCTCGCTCGGCGAGCGGGCCAAGGTGGTCGCCGGCAATCTGGCCGACGCCGCCGCGACCGAGCAGCTCGCCAAGGATGCCGAGGCCGCGCTCGGCCGCGTCGACATCCTGGTGAACAACGCCGGCCTGACCCGCGACCAGCTCGCGCTGCGCATGAAGGACGAGGACTGGCAGCAGGTCATCGACGTGAACCTGACCGCCGCCTTCCGCCTGTCGCGCGCCGTGCTGCGCGGCATGATGAAGCGCCGCTGGGGCCGCATCATCGGCATCACCTCCATCGTCGGCGTCACCGGCAATCCGGGGCAGGCGAACTACGCCGCCTCCAAGGCCGGCATGATCGGCATGTCGAAGGCGCTGGCCGCCGAGGTCGCGTCGCGCAACGTCACCGTCAATTGCGTCGCGCCGGGGTTCATCACCACGGCGATGACCGACGCCCTGAACGACGAGCAGAAGGGAAAGCTGCTCGCCGCCATCCCGGCCGGCCGCATGGGCGAGCCGGGGGAAATCGCCGCCGGAGTCGTGTATCTGGCGAGCGAAGAGGCCGCCTACGTGACCGGCCAGACGCTGCACATCAACGGCGGCATGGCCATGATCTGAGGCGGCAAGCCATAGTGAGGCGCCGGAGCCGGCCAGCCCCCGCGGGCGCTGGTCAAGGCTGACGAAATATGTTATCGGACTGGGCTTTTCACGGCAGGACGGCACGTTCCCGCGTGGTGCTCCGACCGGATTATCCCGAGCGGTTTCAAGGATTGGAAGGTCAAAAAAGATGAGCGACATCGCCGAGCGCGTGAAGAAGATCGTGGTGGAGCACCTGGGTGTGGAAGAGGCGAAGGTGACGGAGAACGCCTCCTTCATCGACGACCTCGGCGCCGACAGCCTGGATACCGTCGAGCTGGTCATGGCCTTCGAGGAAGAGTTCGGCTGCGAGATTCCGGACGACGCCGCGGAGAAGATCCTGACGGTGAAGGACGCCATCGACTTCATCAATGCGAACTCCGCCTCCTGATAAAGGGCGGCACACTCCGATGGCCAGCCGCCACGGTTGCCGTGGCCTGGCCGTCGCCGTGATTCCGAGAGGACAAGGTCAAGGAAGATTCCCATGAGACGTGTCGTCGTCACCGGCCTCGGTCTGGTCACGCCGCTCGGTGTGGGCCATAAACTCAACTGGGAGCGATTGGTCGCCGGCGAGTCGGGCATCCGGGGGATTACGGGTTTCGACGTCTCCGACCTTCCCTCCAAGGTGGCCGGGCAGGTTCCGCGCGGAAGCGGCGAGGGGGACTTCAACCCCGACCTCTTCGTTCCGCCCAAGGACCAGCGTAAGATGGATGACTTCATCCTCTACGCGATCGCCGCGGCCCACGAGGCTATCAAGGACTCCGGCTGGCAGCCGCAGACCGAGGAGGAGCGGGAGCGGACCGGCGTGATGGTCGGTTCCGGCATCGGCGGCCTGCCCGGCATCGCCGACGGGGCGGTCACCCTGCACGAGAAGGGGCCGCGACGCCTGTCGCCCTTCTTCATCCCGGCCTGCCTGATCAACCTGGCTTCCGGCCACATCTCCATCAACCACGGGTTCAAAGGGCCGAACCACGCGGTCGTCACCGCCTGCTCGACCGGCGCGCACGCCATCGGCGACGCCGCCCGGCTGATCATGTGGGACGACGCCGACGTGATGGTCGCCGGCGGCACGGAGGCGGCGGTGAGCCGTCTGGGTGTCGGCGGCTTCGCGGCCATGCGCGCGCTGTCCACCAGCTTCAACGACACGCCGTCCAAGGCGTCGCGTCCCTATGACAAGGACCGCGACGGCTTCGTCATCAGCGAAGGCGCCGGCGTCGTGATCCTGGAGGAGCTGGAGCACGCGAAGAAGCGCGGCGCCCACATCTACGCCGAAATCGTCGGCTACGGCCTGTCGGGCGACGCCCACCACATCTCCGCCCCGGCGGATGACGGCAACGGCGGCTTCCGCGCCATGACCGCCGCGCTGAAGCGCGCCGGCCTGTCGCCGGCGGACATCGATTACGTCAACGCCCACGGCACCTCCACGCCGCTCGGCGACGAGATCGAACTGGGGGCGGTGAAGCGCCTGTTCGGGTCGGCCATGGACAAGCTGGCGATGTCCTCCACCAAGTCGGCGATCGGCCACCTGCTGGGGGCCGCCGGTGCGGTCGAGGCGATCTACTCGATCAAGGCGATCAACCACAGCATCGTCCCGCCGACGCTCAACCTGGAAAATCCGTCGGACAGCTGCCTGGGCGTCAATCTGGTGCCGAAGGTCGCGCAGGAGCGTCGCGTCCGCGCCGCCCTGTCGAACTCCTTCGGGTTCGGCGGCACGAACGCCTCGCTGGTCTTCAAGGAGTTCGCGTAGATCCGCGAACTCCGGAGGAGGGGCTGAATGGGCTGGGGCCTCCGTATCACCGCGGGGGCTCTCGTCCTCGCCACTGCCGCCGGCGGACTCGGGCTCTGGGGGACCATGCGCTACATGGCCCCCGGTCCGCTCGACCATCAGGAAACCGTCGTCATTCCCCGTGGCCTGGGCCTGGAGGGCATCGCCCTGACGCTCGGCGATGCCGGGGTGATTTCCTCGCCCCTGGTCTTCGCGGCCGGCGCCAAGCTGTCGGGTTCGGTGCGTGACCTGAAGGCGGGCGAGTATGCCTTCGCCCCCGGGATCAGCATCGAAGGTGTCCTGGAGCAGATGCGCCAGGGCCGCACCGTCGTGCGCCGCTTCACGGTGCCGGAGGGGCTGACCTCGGCACAGGTGATGGCCCTGCTTGAGAAGGAGCCGGCGCTGACCGGCGAAGTCAAGCAGGTGCCGAGGAACGGCAGCCTGCTTCCCGAGACCTATCACTTCTCCTATGGCGACAGCCGCGCGGCGTTGGTCGAGCGGATGCAGCACGCCATGACTCAGGCGCTGGCCGAGGCGTGGAAGGGCCGCGTCGACGGGCTGCCGCTCCAGACGCCGGAGCAGGCGGTGACGCTGGCCTCGATCGTCGAGAAGGAAACCGGGATCGCGGCGGAACGGGCACGCGTGGCCGGCGTCTTCGTCAACCGGCTGGACGCCGGCATGAAGCTCCAGTCGGATCCCACCGTGATCTTCGCGTTGACCGACGGCAGCGGGGAGCTTGGCCGGGCGCTGACGCGCAATGACTGGAAGGTCGATTCGCCCTACAACACCTATCAGGTGACGGGGCTGCCGCCGGGGCCGATCGCCAACCCGGGCCGGGCCTCGCTGCAGGCGGTGATGAAGCCCGAGCGGCACGAGTTCCTGTATTTCGTCGCGGATGGCAGCGGCGGCCATGTCTTCGCCAAGACCCTGCCGGACCACAACCGCAACGTCGCCAAGTGGCGCGAGGTGCAGCAGCGGCAGCAGCAGGGCGGGCAGGGCGATCCGTCCTCGGAATAGGACGCGTCTGCGCCTCCCGGCGCGCTTCCATACGCCTCAGGCGGCGTTGGACGCCGAGTGGATCACCACCAGGCTGGCAAGCCCGCCATAGGACTTGCGGGCGGCGCGCAGCCGTTCCAGGGACTCCGTCAGGCTCTCCTCAATGAAGCCGGGGGTCAGTTGCGCCAGTTCCCGCTGCGTCAGGTCGATGAAAGCGTCCAGCAGCCGGGCATGAATGCGGCAGGCCTCGCGAATCTCGTCCGGAACGGTCGGTGCACGCATGACGGGGTGTTCCTTGTAGCGGTGCGGTGTTGTCGGAGTCCCGGGCGGCTTTTTCGACCTGCGGGTGAACTGAATTAGTCGCTGATGCGGTTAAAACAGTATTAAGGGCTTCTCACCGGTGGTCAGGGATTTGGAAGTACCACTTTTTTGCTGAAGACTGGAAAGAGCAGGGCCGGAAAACTGTCATGAACGACAGTCCTGCCGGCCCCGTGCCTGTCCTCTCCTCTGCTTCGCTCAGCGCCGCAGCTCGCGGTCCAGGTTCAGCTCCGCCCGGCTTCCCTGCAGGCGCGCGCGATAGACCAGCAGGGCTTCCATCACCCGCTGCACATAGTTGCGGGTCTCGTAGATCGGGATCAACTCCAGCCAGTCCACCGCGTCGATCGTGCCGGAGCGCGGATCGCCATAGGTGTCGAGCCACTGCCGCACCCGCGCCGGACCGGCATTGTAGGCGGCGATGGCAAGGATGTAGGAGCCGTTGAAGCGGTCGATCATCTCCGCCAGATAGGCCGAGCCGAGCTTCACGTTGTAGCCGGGATCGCTCGTCAGCTTCGCGTGGGCGTGCTTCAGCCCCAGCTTGGTGGCGACGAGCTGAGCCGTGCCCGGCATGAGCTGCATCAAGCCGCGCGCCCCGGCGGAGGAGACGATCTGCGTGTTGAAGGTGCTCTCCTGCCGGATGATCGCGTGGACCAGCGCGATTTCCGGGGCCTCCGGCCGGGCGTCGATCACCGGATAGCCGGCCTCCACCAGATAGATCTCGTTCTGCGCGGCGTCCTTGGCGGCGGCGACGGCGAGATCGCGGCGCCCGACCTCCTGGGCCAGCCGGGCGGCGAGCGCATAGTCGGCCGGCGCCTTGGCATCCAGGCTGACGCGGCGCAGGAAGGCGGTTACCTTCTCGTCGTCCGGTCCCTCGATCTCCGCCAGCAGCTTGGCGGCACGCACCACCTCCCGCCGCTCGAAGGCGGTGGCCTCGGCGTTGGTGACGTGCGGTTCGGCGGGCAGGGTGACCTTGCCGCCGGCGATGTGGCGGGCGGCGAGCTGGCCGTAGAAGGTCGTGCCGTACTGGGCGGCGCGGGCATACCACTCCTTCGCCTTGGCGGCCTCGCCCAGCGCTTCCGCCGCGCGGCCGCACCAGAAGGCGCCGCGCGCCTTGCTGATCGGCGCGGTCACCGAGCGGTAGAGCTTGTGGAAATGGCCGAAGGCGTCCGACGGCTGGTCGAGGAAGCGCAGAGCCAGGAAGCCGGCGAGGAACTCCGCCTCGGCCAGGGCGCTGCCGTCGGCGACGCCATGGGCCTTCACCAGCCGGTAGGCGAGGTTGTAGTCGCCCTTCTCGATGGCGCGGCGGGCCAGGATATGCCGCTCGGCCCACCAGGCCTGAGGCCGGCCCATGTCCACCGGAGCCTTGGCGATGATCTCCAGCGCGCCGGCATCGTCGCCCTTGCGGCGGCGCCAGCGGGCCTGGTCGAACAGCAGGCCCGGATCGTTGCGCAGCGAGGCGGGCACCCGGGCGATGGCGGCATCGACGCCGGACTTGTCGGTGTCCAGCGCGATGCGCGCCTCGATCAGCGTGTCGTAGGCGTCGTCGAAGAAGGCGAGCATGCGGCGCACCGGCGCCTCCTGCCGCTCCCACAGCAGGCGGTCGAGCCGCGCCTTGTGGTCCTGCTGGCGCAGGTGCGAGCGGTAGCGGGAGAGGAACTCCGCTTCCTCGTCCGCCGTGAAGTTCGCCTCCGCCCAGCGGGCGCGCACCAGCTTCACCGCCTGCTCCGTCCCGCCGGTGGCGAGCAGCGTGTCGGCATAGCGCAGCACGCCGTCGTTGGTCAGCGGCGGATACTGGCGGAACCAGGACAGCACCAGGCTCTCGTCCAGGTCAATCGGCATCGCCTTCTCTGCCTGACGGCGGAGCTGCGCCTGGTTCGGCCAGTCGGGATTCTCGCGCACGAAGGCGGCGATCTCCGCGAAGCTGCCGCCGCCGGGGGTGGCCAGCGTCATCCAGCGGATGATCTTGGCCGGCAGCCGGTCCTTCGCCTGGGCCGCCAACTGCAGCGCCTCGTCGTGGCGCTCGTTGTCGGCGGCGGTGAAGGCCTGCCGGTAGATGGCCAGATCCTGGGCGCCGAGCTGGCCGGCATCGGCCGGTGCGGCGAACAGCAGGACGGCGATCAGCGGCCCTGCCAGAGTGGTTGTGACAGCGGAAGCGATGGCCGTCCGGGCACTCTTGCCCAGGCAGCCGGGGGCGGCTAAGGTGCGCGACACTTTTCTTGAAGTCCGTCGGAGGTGGCAGGCATGTTTCACGGTTCCATCGTCGCCCTTCTTACCCCGTTCAAGAACGGGAAAGTGGACGAGGCCGCCTTCCAGTCCTTCGTCGAATGGCAGGTTGCCCAGGGCACCCACGGTCTTGTCCCGTGCGGCACCACCGGCGAGTCCCCGACCCTCTCGCACGAAGAGCACAACCGCGTCGTCGAGCTGTGCATCGAGGCGGCGGCAGGCAAGGTTCCGGTCATGGCCGGTACCGGCTCCAACTCCACGGAGGAGGCGATCGCCCTGACCCGCCACGCCAGGAAGGCGGGCGCGCAGGCTGCGCTGGTCGTGACGCCCTACTACAACAAGCCGACGCAAGAGGGTCTGTACCAGCATTTCAAGGCGATCCATGACGCGGCGGATTTGCCGATCTTCATTTACAACATTCCGGGCCGCAGTGTCGTGGATATGTCGGTGGCAACGATGGCCCGGCTCGCGAAATTGCCGAACATTGTCGGCGTGAAGGACGCCACCGCCGATCTCGCCCGCCCGTCGCGGCTGCTGCAGGAGGTCGATCCCGACTTCATCCAGCTGTCGGGCGAGGATGCGACGGCGCTGGCCTTCAACGCCCAGGGCGGCGTCGGCTGCATCTCGGTGAGCGCCAACGTGGCGCCGGCCCTGTGCTCGGCCATGCAGACCGCCTGGGCCAAGGGCGACCTGAAGGAGGCCTTCCGCCTGCGCGACGTGCTGGCCCCGCTGCACGACGCCATGTTCGTGGAGACCAGCCCGGCGCCGGTCAAGTTCGCCGCCAGCCAGCTCGGCCTGTGCAGCGATGACGTCCGCCTGCCGCTCGTCCCCGCGTCGGAAGCCGCCCGGAGCGCCGTGCGCGCCGCCATGACCAGGGCCGGGCTGCTGAAATAACCGGTACGGAACCGGGAGGAAGGAGACGGCCTTGGCTTCGCGAGAGCCGGAAGCGAAGCGCATCGCGGCGCATAACCGCCGCGCGCGCTTCGATTACTTCATCGACGACACGCTCGAGGCCGGTCTGATGCTGACCGGCACCGAGGTGAAATCCCTGCGTGGCGGCCGGGCCAGCATCGCCGAGTCCTATGCCGGCCTGAAGGACGGGGAACTGTACCTGTTCAACGCGTACATCCCCGAATATCTGCAGGCCGGCCGCTGGCTGCAGCACGAGACGAAGCGCCCGCGCAAGCTGCTGGTCCGCCGGCGGGAGCTCGACAAGCTCGCCGCCGGGATCAAGCAGAAGGGCGTGACGCTGATCCCCATGCAGATCTACTTCAACGACCGCGGCATCGCGAAGGTGCAGATCGGGCTCGCCACCGGCAAGAAGAAGCACGACAAGCGCGAGTCGGAGAAGGAACGCAGCTGGCAGCGCGACAAGGCGCGGCTGATGCGGGACAAGGGCTGATCCCGCCCGCTCTCCACACCCCAGCCCAGGAACAGGTCCCTTGAGCCGTTTGGACAATCGTGCCGGCGACCGCGACGCCACCCTGGCCGCGGTGGCGGCGGAGGCCCTGGCGGAGCGCCGTCCGCAGGGCCGCATCCTCGTCGCCTTCGACAGCGACGGCGGGATATCGCATGCGCTCGCCGAGGGCGGGGCCGAGGTCACGAACTGGCACCGGCTGGCGCTCGGCGGGCAGGTGGCGGCGACGCCCTGGCCGGCCGAGGGGGCCTTCGATGCCGCCGTGCTGCGCCTGCCGCGCGGCTGGGCCTCCTTCGGGATGGCGCTGCATGCCGTGGCCTCCCGGCTGGAACCCGGCGCTCCGCTGTGGATCGTCGGCGGCAACGACGAGGGCATCGCCTCGGCGCCGAAGCACGTCGACGGGTTGCTCGACGAGCCGGAGACGCTGACCATCAAGCGGCGCGTCCGCGTTCTGGAGACGCGCCGCACCCACGCCCATGCCCGCGGCTCGCTGGAGGACTGGCGGGAGAGCGTGCCGGTGCCGGTGCCGGGCGGCGGGGAGCCGCTGGAGCTGGTGTCCTACCCCGGCCTGTTCGCCCATGGCCGGCTCGACGCCGGTACCGAGTGTCTGCTGAGCGTGCTGCCGGAGGTGGCGCCGGGGACCAATGTGCTGGATTTCGGCTGCGGTGCCGGCGTCATCGCGCGGGCGGTGCGGGAGCGTACGCCGGACGTGCGGCTGACCCTGCTGGACGTCGATGCGCTCGCCCTGCATGCGGCGCGGCAGAATGTCCCGGATGCCGAGCTGGTGCTCAGCGACGGCCTGTCCGGGCTGGGCAGCCGCGACCGCTTCGGCCTGATCCTCTCCAATCCGCCGCTCCACCGCGGCAAGGACGAGGATTTCGGGATGCTGGAGGCTCTGGTCGCCGGCACCAAGCAATATCTGAAGCTGCGCGGGTCGCTCGTCGCGGTGACCCAGCGGACGGCGGGCGTCGGCAAGCTGTTCAAGGGCGCCTTCGGCCACAGCGACCTGCTGCTGGAGACCCCGCAGTTCCAGGTCTGGCGCGGCACGCCCAAGTAAGGACCTGAAGGATGCGGTCGGGGTCCGCCCGAAGACGGCCCCGACCTGTCCACCGCCGCTCAGCCGGCTCGCAGCAGCTTCGCGGCATCCACCGCGCCATAGGTCAGGATGGCGTCGCTGCCGGCCCGCTTGAAGCCCATCAGGGTTTCCAGCAGCGCCTTCTCGTAGTTCAGCCAGCCGTTGCCGGCGGCGGCGCGCAGCATCGCGTACTCGCCCGACACATGATAGGCGAAGGTCGGGACGGCGAACTCGTCCTTCACCCGGCGGATGATGTCGAGATAGGGCAGGCCGGGCTTGACCATCACCATGTCCGCCCCCTCCTGCAGGTCCAGCGCGACCTCGCGCAGGGCCTCGTCGCTGTTGGCGGGGTTCATCTGGTAGGTGGTCTTGTCGCCCTTGAGGAAGCCGCCGGAATTCACGGCGTCGCGGAACGGGCCATAGAAAGCCGAGGCGTATTTGGCGGCATAGGAGCAGATGCGGACGAGCTGGTGCCCCTGGCTCTCCAGCCGGTCGCGCAGCACGCCGATGCGGCCGTCCATCATGTCCGACGGGGCGACGATGTCGGCGCCGGCCTCCGCCTGGGCCAGCGCCTGACGGACCAGAACCTCCACCGTCTCGTCGTTCTGGATGTAGCCGTCGCGCAGGATGCCGTCATGGCCGTGGCTGGTGTAGGGGTCGAGCGCCACGTCGCACAGCACCCCGACCTCCGGCACCGCCGCCTTCAGGGCGCGGATCGCCCGGTTCATCAGGTTGTCCGCACGATAGGCCTCGGCCGCGTCGTCCGACTTCTTGTCGGCGCCGACCACCGGGAACAGCGCCACGCAGGGGATCCCGAGCGAACCGGCCTGTCCCACCGCCTCGACCAGCAGGTCGATGGTCAGGCGCTCCACCCCCGGCATCGAGGCGACCGGTTCGCGCCGGTTCTCCCCCTCGATCACGAAGACCGGCCAGATCAGGTCGTCGACGGTCAGCGTGTTCTCGGCGACGAGGCGGCGCGTCCAGCCGTCGACGCGGTTGCGGCGCATGCGGGTACGCGGAAAGGAGGCGGGAAGGATGCTCGGCATAACGGGAACTACCCTCGATGAGTGCGGGGCGATCCTACGCCCCATCGGCGGCGGGACTCAAGCCGCCCCGGTCACAGGCCTGAATCCCGTATCCTGCTCTTGCAGCTCCCAGCGCTGGCCCGTCTTGCTCCATACCGAGACCAGCCCGGCGGCGAAGGCCGCCCCCTCCCATGACCGCACCTCGAACCGCACCCGCGGCGGGTCGATGGCGATCAGGTTGTAGGCGTTCGCCTCGTTGCGCAGCCGGGTGGAGGTCGCGGTGGAGGCCTGGGCGACCAGGATCGACCGGGCAACCTGCGTGTGGAAGGTCATGATATCGCCGGAATAGGCGCGGTGCAGATGCCCGGCCAGCAGCAGGTCGACGCCGCAGGTCTCCAGCGCCGGCAGCACCAGCTTGTGCCGGCCGACCAGCCGCGTCTTCGGCGCGTCGGGCGGCGGCAGGAAGGGATGATGGGTGAACAGCACCTTGAACACGCTGTCCGGCAGTTCGCAGAACACCTCGCGCACGCGGCCGATCTGCGACCTGTTCACCCGGCCTTCGGAGAAATCGAAGATCACCGACCTCGCGGTGTTCAGCCCGAGCACCGCGATCTCGTCGTCGATGTGGAAGGGGCTGAGGTCGGTGGAGATGTAGCGGCGGTAATAGCCGAAGGGGTCGAAGAAGCGGCGCAGGACGTTGTAGACCGGAATGTCGTGGTTGCCGGGCACGACCAGATAGGGGAAGGGCAGCGCCTCCAGAAAGGCGCGGGCGGCCTGGAAATGGCGGGGCTTGGCCCGCTGGACCAGATCGCCGGAGATCACGATCAGGTCCGGCTGCTGCACGGTCAGGTCGGCCAGCAGCCCCTCGACCACCCGCTCGTCGATCCGGCCGAAATGCAGGTCGGAGATGTGGGCCAGCGTCTTCACCGCGGCATCAATCCCCGGCGGCCTTCGGCGCCAGCACCTTCAGCGCCTTCTTGTGGATCCGGTACTGCAGCGGGGTCGTCATCCGCTTCACCTCGCCATCATTGACCATCCGCAGGGTCCGCCGCCGGCTGTGAACCATGAGGCCGGAGGCCGTCAGCGTCTCCAACTCGTCGTCCTGCTTCCAGGTTCCCGTCACCATGCGTCCCAGCAGCCGCATCAGCGCCCAGGCGTCGCGGTGGCGGGCGACATAGACGCCGAGGTTGCCGGAATCGAGGACGCTGCGGCGGACGACCAGACGGAAGCCGTCGTCGTAGACGTTGTTGGACACCGCCAGCACCGGCGTGCGCACGCGGCGCGGCCCCTCGCCCCAGTCCAGACGCACGTCGAGCAGCGGCAGGCGGCGCAGCGTCTTCACCAATGCCACCGCCATGCCCGGCCATTTCAGCAGGCGATGCATCTTGCGCTGGCGCTCCCGCTCCTGGACCACCGCCGGGTAGAAGCCGAGGACGGAGCTGTTCAGGTAATAGTCGCCGTTCACCTCGGCGATGTCGATGGCGCGCACCTCGCCGGCGGCCAGCGCCTCCGCCGCCTCTTCCAGGTCGAAGGGGATGTTCAGGTCGCGGGCCAGCAGGTTCAGGGTGCCGAGCGGGATGACCCCGAGGACCTTGCCGCTCCTCATCACCAGGTTGACCGCGGTGTTCACCGTCCCGTCGCCGCCGCCGACCACCACCACCTCGGCATCGGAGTCCAGGGCGCGGCGGATCGCCTCGGGACAGTCGGCCGGCTCCACCGCCGCCAGGGTGACCTCCGCCCCGTGCCGTTCGAAGGCGGCGCGGATCGGGGCGACGGCCTCCTCGATCGGGCGTCCGACCAGGCTTCCCGCCGACTGGTTGAGAACGATCGCCACCTTCATCCCGCTGTCCCCGCCGTTCGTGTCTTGTCGTTTGATGAGCGCCCTGTAGATGTGGGTGAGGGCGGAACCCGCCAAGCCCCCGCTCTGTTCCATTGCCGCGCATGGGCAGGGGATTCTGTGCGGTACCGTATGGCATGGTTTGACAGGCTGATTGCGTCCCGTATCATCGCGCGCGCCGGCTGGTCGCGCTATGGGGGGCCGCAGGGTCCGGAGCGCCGGCCCATCCGGTGGAATCGCCAAGAATTGCGGGAAGAATCAAGACGATGAGCGACTCTGCTGAGATTCTGTTTGAACGCCGGGGTGCCATCGGCCTCGTTACGCTGAACCGGCCGAAGGCGCTGAACGCGCTGACCCTCAACATGATTCGCCTGTTCGACCCGCAGCTCCGCGCCTGGAACGCGGATCCGGACGTGAAGGCGGTGGTGATCCAGGGGGCCGGGGAGAAGGCGTTCTGTGCCGGCGGCGACGTCGTCAGCCTGTACGAGGCCGGCAAGGCGGCGCGCGAGGGGCGGGGCGACGGCTCGCAGATCCGCGCCTTCTTCAGCGAGGAGTATATCCTCAACCGGCTGATCAAGCGCCTGTCGAAGCCCTATGTCGCGCTGATCGACGGCATCTCCATGGGCGGCGGCGTCGGGCTGTCGGAGCACGGCTCGCACCGTATCGTGACGGAGCGCACGCTGTTCGCCATGCCGGAAACCGGCATCGGCCTCTACCCCGACGTCGGCGGCACCTACTTCCTGCCGCGTCTGCCCGGCCAGGTCGGCATCTGGCTCGGTCTCAGCGGCGACCGGCTGAAGGCGGCCGACATGCTGGCGATCAACGCCGCGGACGCCTTCGTGCCGAGCGGCCGGATCGAGGCTCTGCTGTCCGACCTCGCCGGCGGCGTCAGCCCCGACGAGGCGATCGCCGCCTACAGGGAGCCGGCGGGCGAGGCGGCGGTGACCGCGCTGCGCCCGGCCATCGACCGCTGCTATGCCCATGACGGCATGGAGGCGATCGTCAAGGCGCTGGAGGCCGAGGGCACGGAGTGGGCCGCCGGCCAGATCGCCACGCTGAAGCGCATGTCGCCGACCAGCCTCAAGGTCACCCTCTCCGCGCTGCGCCGCGGCGCCAGGCTGGATTTCGAGGGGTGCCTGCGTCAGGAACTCCGCCTCAGCCTCGCCTGCCTCGCCGGCGACGACTTCTACGAGGGCATCCGCGCCGTCCTCGTCGACAAGGACAAGAACCCGAAGTGGAAGCCGGCGGATCTGGCCGGCGTCAGCCAGACCGACGTGGAGCGGCACTTCGCCGAGCCGGCCGGCGGCGACCTGGAGTTCCGCGACTGATCCCGGCCTCCTCCCGCGGTCGTTAGGGCTCGAACAAATCGAGACTTGTCATAAACCCGTCGGTTATAGGATGAAAGCGGTGGGCCACGGTACCCGCGGACGGTGCGTGCGTACCGTAACCGCGGTGCCACGGCCCACCGTATTCATAGCGAGAAGGCAGTTCGCGCTGGATTTTTGGGAATTATTAAGATGATTGCCGGCCAATGATCGGTTAATCTCGTCTTAAGGTCCCGGGAAGGTCCTTGCGCGGGGACTGTCCGGTTAGAGCCAAAGGAGACCGCGGTGCGTAAACCCTATTATGAAAGCATCCTCCTGATCGAGCGGCTTCACCGCCACTTCCTCGAGGTGCTGAAGACTGAACTGGACCGTCTCGGCATCCAGGATATCAATAACGTCCAGAGCCTTATTCTTTACAATATTGGCGAGGACGAGATGACGGTCGGCGAGCTGACCGCGCGTGGTTACTATCTCGGCTCCAACGTCTCCTACAATGTGAAGAAGATGGTCGAGAACGGCTATCTCGGGCAGGAGCGCTCGCCGCACGACCGCCGGTCCGTGCGCGTCCGCCTGTCGGAGAAGGGGCTGGAACTGCGCGAGCACATCAGCCGCATGTTCGAGCGCCATCTGGTCGCCCTGGAAAAGGCCGGCTTCAGCGACGACGAACTGGTGAAGGCCAACGAGACGCTGCGCCGGCTGGAGCGGTTCTGGTCCGCGTCTCTCGATTACAGCGGCTTTCCCATGACCTCGGCGGCCTGACGGGAGGCTTTCGGGCTCTCCTCCCGGCTGGTGCGGCATCCCGGCGGCGGCGGCGCGCGGTCCGTCCCGTTATACAGCGCCGGCCGGCCGGCTCTCGGGGTGCTGCCAGGAGGTCTCCAGCGATCCTGCGATGCGGTATCCGCAATGGCTCCGATCAGGGGCGGGCAGATATAGGCGCCCGACCCGGTCAACGTGACAGGCGGCGGTCTTTCGACCGCCGCCTTTTTTCTGTCCGGCCCCCTGCCGCCCGGCGATTCGCGCCGGCCTTCACCCTGTCTTGCCGGGTCTTCCGCCCGTTTGCGGTGCAGCCTCCTCCCCTCCCTTGCATCCGGGGGTGGTCGGTTTGTGGCAGAACCTTGACGTTTCGTTGGAAATTGCTTGTGTGGCGGAATTTCCGCTTCGCTTGCAACCGGTTGCGCCTGCATATTAGGACCGCAAGGTCGGAAGGGCGCTCCGCGCCGTCCGGCCAAAAAACGCCCGGCCGGCAAATGGTTGGGCAAGAAACGTCTGGGAAGACCAACGGACGCCACAGAGCGCGACCACCGAGGGGAGGAAACCATATGATCTCTCGTTATCTCGCCGGCGCAGCCCTTGCCGCGCTTGCCATCGGCGCGGCCCACGGGACGGCTGCGGCGCAGCAGGGCAAGCTGTCCGGCGACATGATCAGGATCGGCGTGCTGAACGACCGCTCCGGCCTCTATGCCGATCTCGGCGGCGAGGGCTCGGCCGTGGCGGCCCGCATGGCGGCGGAGGAGTTCGGCGGCAAGATCCTCGGCAAGCCGATCGAGGTCATCGCGGCCGACCATCAGAACAAGCCGGACATCGGCTCCAACATTGCCCGCCAGTGGATCGACCAGGACGGGGTGGACGTCATCGTCGACGTGCCGAACTCCGGCGTCGCGCTGGCCGTCCAGGAGGTGACCCGCGAGAAGAAGAAGATCTTCCTGATGGAAGGCCCGGCGACCTCCCGGCTGACCGGCGACGCCTGCTCGCCGACCGGCTTCCACTGGGCGTACGACACCCGGGCGCTGGCGGTGGGGACCGGCCGCGCCATGGTGCAGGAAGGCGGCAAGACCTGGTACTTCCTGACCGCCGACTACGCCTTCGGCCACCAGCTCGAGGCCGACACCGCGGCCGAGGTCAAGAAGGCCGGCGGCACCGTCGTCGGGTCGGTGCGCCATCCGCTCAACACCGCCGACTTCTCGTCCTTCCTGCTGCAGGCGCAGGCCTCGGGCGCCCAGGTGATCGGTCTGGCGAATGCCGGCGGCGACACCATCACCTCGATCAAGCAGGCGGCGGAATTCGGGCTGACGCAGGGCGGAAAGCAGAAGCTGGCCGGCCTGCTCCTGTTCCTGTCCGACGTTCATGCGCTGGGCCTGCCGGTCGCGCAGGACCTCGTGCTGACGACCGGATTCTATTGGGACATGGATGACGAGAAGCGGGCCTGGTCGAAGAAGTTCATGGAGAAGACCGGCAAGATGCCGACCATGGTGCAGGCCGGCAGCTATTCCGCCGTCCGCCATTACCTGAAGGCGGTGGAGGCCGCGGGAACCGACGACGGCCCGACGGTGGCCGCCAGGATGAAGGAGATGCCGGTCAACGACATGTTCGCCAAGAACGGCAAGATCCTGCAGAACGGCCGCATGGTGCACGACATGTATCTGGCCCGGGTGAAGAAGCCCTCCGAGTCCAAGGGGCCGTGGGACTACTACCAGATCATCCGCACCATCCCCGGCGACGAGGCCTTCGCGTCCTTCGAGGAAAGCGGCTGCAAGCTCGCCGCCAAGTGATCGGCAGCTTGGGGAGACCGGGCCTCTAGGGCGAAAGACCCCGCCGCGGCCGCCCCGGACGGCGGCGGGGTCCCACCGGGGGAGAGACACGCGCATATGAGCACCATTTTCGGCATTCCGCCCCAGGCGCTGTTCGGCCAGCTCCTTCTGGGGCTGATCAACGGCTCCTTCTACGCGCTGCTCAGCCTCGGGCTGGCGGTGATCTTCGGCATGTTGAACGTCGTCAACATGGCGCACGGCGCCCTCTACATGGTCGGCGCCTTCGTCGCCTGGCTGCTGCTGACCTATCTCGGCATCAACTACTGGATCGCGCTGATCCTCTCGCCCATCGTGGTCGGCGCCATCGGGCTGGTGCTGGAGCGCACCATGCTGCGCCGGCTCTACAAGGTCGACCACCTCTACGGCCTGCTGCTGACCTTCGGGCTGGCGCTGATCTTCGAGGGCGCCTTCCGCCACTTCTACGGCGTCTCCGGCCAGCCCTACCCGATCCCGGAGATGCTGCGCGGCGGCCAGAACCTCGGCTTCATGTTCCTGCCCAACTACCGCGGCTGGGTGGTGGTCGCCTCGCTGGTGGTGTGCTTCGGCACCTGGTACGCCATCGAGCGCACGCGGCTCGGCGCCTATCTGCGGGCGGCGACCGAGAACCCGACGCTGGTGCAGGCCTTCGGCATCAACGTGCCGGTGATGGTGTCGATGACCTACGCCTTCGGCGTCGCGCTGGCCGGCTTCGCCGGGGTGCTGGCGGCGCCGATCTACCAGGTCAGCCCGCTGATGGGCTCGAACCTGATCATCGTGGTGTTCGCGGTGGTGGTGATCGGCGGCATGGGCTCGATCCTCGGCGCCATCGTCACCGGCCTGTCGCTGGGCTTCTGGAGGGGCTGACCAAGGTCTTCTATCCCGAGGCCTCCAACATCGTCGTCTTCGTCATCATGGCCGTGGTGCTGCTGGTCAAGCCCGCCGGCCTGTTCGGACGGGAGAAGTGATCATGGCAACGCACACGACCACCGACGACCGGCGCCCCCTGACGGGTGCAGCCTCCTCGGGCCTGCCGGCCGGGCTGCTCGTCGGGCTTGCCGGGCTGGTGATCCTGCTGGCGGCTCCCTTCGCGCTCTATCCCGTCTTCCTGATGAAGGTGCTGTGCTTCGCGCTGTTCGCCTGCGCCTTCAACCTGCTGATCGGCTATGGCGGGCTGCTCAGCTTCGGCCATGCCGCCTTCTTCGGCGGCGCCGCCTACATCACCGCCCACACGGTCAAGGTCTGGGGCTTTCCGCCGGAACTCGGCATCATCCTGGGCGCGGCCTTCTCCGCCGTGCTGGGCCTGGTCTTCGGCGCGCTCGCCATCCGCCGGCAGGGCATCTACTTCGCGATGATCACGCTGGCGCTCAGCCAGATGGTGTTCTTCCTGGCGCTGCAGCTCAAGTTCACCGGCGGCGAGGATGGTATCCAGGCTGTCCCGCGCGGCATGCTGTTCGGCGTCATCGACCTCAACCAGCCGCTCGCCATGTACTACACGGTGCTGGCGGTCTTTCTCTTCGGGTTCCTGGTGGTCTGGCGGACGGTGAATTCGCCCTTCGGCCAGGTGCTGAAGGCGATCCGCGAGAACGAGCCGCGGGCGATCTCGCTCGGCTACCGCACCGACCATTACAAGCTGCTGGCCTTCGTGCTGTCGGCGACGCTGGCCGGGCTCGCCGGCGGAACCAAGGCGATCGTCTTCCAGCTTGCCACCCTGACGGATGTGACCTGGCAGATGTCGGGCGAGGTGGTGCTGATGACCCTGCTGGGCGGCATGGGCACGCTCTACGGTCCGGTGGTGGGCGCCGCCCTGGTGGTGACGCTGGAGAATTATCTGGCGGCGACCAACCTGCCGGTTCCCGTGGTGATCGGCGCCATCTTCGTCCTGTGCGTGCTGTTGTTCCGCCGGGGCATCGTCGGCGAGATCGTCGCCCGCCTGAACAAGGGCCGTTGATGGTTTCGTAGACGTCCACCTTGCCGGTCTGAACGAAAAGCGCCGCGATCTCCAACCGCGGCGTTTTTCATTGCTTGAACTCGAGCTTACATAATCCTGTAATCGATAAGCCCGAGGACCGTCATGAAGGATGCTCGATATTTTAAACAATGGCTCCTACCCGAAATTGCGGTCGTGCAATTATTACTTTGAGTGTTGGAACTAGTTTTCCTGAGCGTGTTATACCCACAGCGGTTGCGGCAGTGCAGCAAAGTTGACCGTCGCAACAATATTGGGAGAAGCGTCCCAGACCGGGCGATAACGCAATCAGGAGCTGAAGCAGAATGGCAACGGAAAAGGACACCCCCACGGCCACCCGCGAGGCCGCTTCGAAGGCTCGCACGGGAGCCGACGAGATTGCGCAGGCCGTCGAATCCACCACCCGCAAGGCGGCGGAATCGGCCCGCAACATTGGTGACGAGGCGGCTGATACCGCTCGCACCGCGGCCCAGGCCGGGGCGGATACCGGGCGTCGCACGCTTGAGACCGCGGCCGGCGTGACCCGCCAGGGCGTCGACGCGGCGAACCAGATGGCCGGCACGGCTGCGGCGCAGTTCCAGAAGCTGATGGGCTTCACCGCCGACAACCAGGGTGAAGTCGCCAAGGAGGCGCAGCAGAACCTCGACGCCATGGTGAAGTGCGGCTCGGTCCTGATGGACGGCTGGCAGACCATCATGCGCGAGTGGATGGGCATGGCCCAGGAAGCGGCGACCCGCAATGCCGAGGGCGTCAACGCCCTGGTGCGCAGCCGGTCGGTCCGCGACTTCTATGTCGCGCAGAGCAATCTGGTGAAGGACAACGTCGAACTGCTGCTGAACCGCAGCGTCAAGGTGTCGGAGCTGTCGGCGAAGTCCGCCAACGACGCGGTGCGCCGGCTGAAGGAGCGGACGGACGCGGCCGCCCAGCAAACCGCCCGA
Source organism: Azospirillum thermophilum (assembly GCF_003130795.1). Lineage (NCBI taxonomy): Bacteria > Pseudomonadati > Pseudomonadota > Alphaproteobacteria > Rhodospirillales > Azospirillaceae > Azospirillum > Azospirillum thermophilum. Next base: position 1,571,788 of record NZ_CP029353.1, on the reverse strand, counting down.
TTCTGATCGGGCCGGTACCGGACGGCTCCGGGCCGACAACCGGACCATCCTGGCCTTTCCCCCGGTCGTGCCGGCCGGGGGATATTTTTATGCGGGCTTCTCCGCAGATTCCGGCACCAGCCAGTCCACCTTGGCGCCGCCGCCGCTGTGGGGCAGGGCGCCGTGCAGGGCCGGCAGCATCTCCCGCAGCGTCTCGTCCAGCCTCCAAGGCGGGTTGACGATGACGAGGCCGCAGCCGTTCAGCCGCAGATGCGTATCCTCCGGGTGCCAGGTCAGCTCGGCCACCAGCGTCTTGGGGATGGCGGCGCGCTCGATCGCGTCGTGGAAGCGCCAGACCGCCGGCCGCTCCTTGATCGGATACCACAGCGCATAGATGCCGGTGGACCAGCGGCGGTGCGCCTTCGCCAGCGCCTCGGCCATCCGGCCATACTCGTCGGGCTGCTCGAAGGGCGGATCGACCAGGACCAGCCCGCGCTTCTCCTTCGGCGGGAGATAGGCCTTCAGCGCCAGCCAGGCGTCGGTCTCGTGCACCGCCACCTGCCGGTCGCCGGCAAACTCCTCCTTCAGCGTCCCGGCATCCGCGGGATGCAGTTCAGCCAGGACCATGCGGTCCTGCGGGCGCATCAACGCACGGGCGATTCGCGGCGAGCCGGGGTACCAGCGCAGGGCGCCGCCGCCATTCAGCGCGGCAACGGCATCGAGATAGGGAAATACCGCCGGATGCGGGGCCGGGCGCCCGTAGAGGCAGGCGATGCCCTCCTCGAACTCCAGCGTCTTCTGCGCCTCGACCGACGCCAGATCATATCGGCCGATGCCCGCATGGGTGTCGAGCACGCAAAAAGGCGCCTCCTTGGCCCGCAGATGGGTCAGGATCAGCGCCTGGACGGCGTGCTTCATCACGTCGGCCGGATTGCCGGCGTGGAAGATGTGACGATAGTTCATGGTGCGCTGGTCTACCCGATCAGGACGGGCCGCGCCAGCATCCCATTCCCAACCCGCGGGAGCACGTCAGTTGATGGCGGCGACTTCCTGGGCGCGCTGGAAGCTGCGGCGGGTCTTGGGGGCCACGCTGACGGGATCGGTGTCGTCGCAGCGTGACGAGGCGAGCAGCTTGGCGCTCTGCTCGTTCAGTTCGTTCAGGTGCTGCCAGATCTTGCAGACATAGCCCTGCGCGCGGCGGACGGAGCCGCCATTGTAGCGGGCGAGCGCGGTCTTCCAGTTGCCTTCCTCGCCATGGAAGCGGAGGAGGAGCTTGCCGGCATACTGGACGTTCTCGCGCGGGTCGACGATACGCTCCACCGGCTGGAACTGGCCGCGATGGGAGTCGACCGAGAGCTGCATGCAGCCGACATAGGTGTCGGAGCGGAGGTTGCCGCGGGAGTCGCGGAGCTTGCGGGCGGCGTCGGAAACGTTGCGGGCGTAGTAGGGACGGCCCTGGACGCTCATCGCGAAGGGATGGGGGGCGCCGTCCTGGCCGCTTTCCACCAGCGCGATGGCGACGAGAAGGCCGGAGGGGATGTTGAGCTTCTGCTCCACCTCGACGGCCGCGGTGACGCAGCTATCCTGCGCCAGAGCGGGCTTGGCGGCCAGCGGGGCCATCAAGAGTCCGATTCCCAGTGCGATCCGGCGGGCCATGGCGACGCCTCCGCGCTGTTTTCGTCCTCGCATCTCCGACCTCCTCTGTTCGTGCCAAACCCTGTCGGCTGGCTTTTTTTGGCCCCCCGCGCGGGGCCGTTGTTCCGGTCACCGAGTCGCTTACGGCGACCGCCTCCTACCCAGATGTTCAGCGCCTCCCGATTGGGCGCCGCGGCCACATTTTCAAAAAATTGCTCCATCGTCAACCCAATTGCGCCCTGGTAATACCACACCGAACGTCCGTCGAAGGTCACAGCGCATCTGCGGAAGAAGGGCGTATACCTCGGAAGCCTGGGCTTAACCCTTTGATTCGGGTGGGTCTATTACCAAGGGTGCAGCCAGTTGGACGAAAGCTGCCTTCGCAGGTGCCAAAATGCCGGGTGCGGCGGCGTGTCGCTCGAATCACACGCCGAAAGGATTTTCGCACCCCCCTTGCGCGGACGCCCGGGGTCAGGCAATAAACTGCGCCCCTTTCCGAACCCGGTTGACCGGGCCGGATGCTCCATTGGGGACCGGTAAGCGTGCTTCCATCCATCGACGATTGCTTTGCCCGCGGCTATGACCGCCTTTACGCCGGCGATCCGGCCGGCGCGTCCGCGGCGTTCCGCTGCGCCGTCCTGCTGGATCCCGCTGGTGGCGAGGCCTGGGCGGCGCTGGGCGAGACGCTGGCCGGGCAGCCCGGTGGTACCCCCGAAGCGATTTCAGCCTTTCAACACGCCGTTCTGCTCGATCCCGGCTCCTGGCACTGGCGGACCGGCCATGCCGAGGCGCTTCTGCGCGGCGGGCGGGCGGGGGAGGCGGTCGAGCGGTTCGCTCTCCTGGCTGCCGAGCGGCCGGATGCCGCGGTGGTTCGTCTTGGCCATGCCCGGGCGCTGGCGGCGGCGGGACGGGCCGGCGAGGCGCTTGGCGAGTACCGGGAGGCCGTCGCGCTGCGGCCGGACGACGTCGGGGCTGCGCTTGCCCTCGGCGCCCTGCTGATCGCCGAAGGCGATGCCCTGGCGGCGGCCGAACTGCTCCAACCGCTTGCCCGGCGCCATCCGGACGATGCCCGTCTGCAGCATCGCATCGGCGAGGCCTGGGTGGCGCTGCGGGAGCCGGACAAGGCCCTTGCCGCGCTGCGCCGTGCCCGAGAGCTCGATCCGGACGACGGGCATGGTGGTGCAGCTCTGATCGCCGCGCTGGAGGCCGGCGAGGGGGCGGACCTGTCCGCCGCCTATGTGCGGGCCCTGTTCGACCGCTACGCCGACCGATTCGACCGGGATCTGGTCGGCAAGCTCGGCTATGCCGCGCCGGACTTGCTGCGGGATGCCGTCGACAGGCTCGGCGGGCCGCGCGGCGGGTTGCGGGTGTTCGATCTCGGCTGCGGCACCGGGCTGGCCGGCGTCGCCTTCCGGCCGCTTGCCGGCCATCTCGCCGGCGTCGACCTGTCCCCCCGGATGGTCGACAAGGCGCGCGACCGGCGCCTCTACGATTCGCTGGAGGTCGGGGACGTCGTTGCGGCGCTGGAGTCCTCGGACGCGCCGTGGGACCTGCTGGTCGCAGCGGATGTGCTGGTCTATATCGGCGATCTCGCCCCGCTCTTCCGTGCGGCGGCCGGCCATCTCGCTGCCGGCGGCCGCTTCGCCGCGACGGTCGAGCGTCTGGAGGGGGCGGAGGCGTTCGCTCTCGGTCCGGCGCGCCGCTATGCCCATTCCGAATCCTATATCCGGACGGCGGCGCAATCCGCAGGCCTGCGCGTCCTGATGACGGAGCCCTGCACGCCGCGGCGCGAGAAGGGCGTGGGAGTGCCCGGGCTGCTCTTCGTGCTGGAGCGCTGAACCCGGGGCCTCAGATCGCCTGGGCGTAGGTGCGGCTGTCGTCCTGGACGGTCCAGCGGGCCTGAAGCTGACCCTTGCCGTCGAAGACCAGGGACACCCAGCCGCGCCCGTCGAGCAGCCGGCGTCCGCCGTCCGTGAAGCCGGGCGTTTCGAGCTGGAACCCCGGCAGCGGCTGCTCCCGCCGGGCCGCCAGATGCTCCAGCCCCCGCGCCACCCAGGGCGACGGCGGCGTGCGTCCGGCGAAGGGAGCCATCACCTGCCACATCTCCACCCCGTCGCCGCGCAGCAGGCTGCGCCCGCCGAGTCCCACGGCGCCGGACAGCATCGTGATGCGGCAGCCGGTGCGGCGGGAAAAGCCGGACAGCAGCCCGATCAGCCGCTTCCATTCCTCGGCATGGCCGCGGCTGCGCCACAGGTCGCGCAGCGCCGCGGCGTCGGCCAGCCGGTCGGGCAGGGCGGCGGCCAGGGTCTCCAGCCTGGCGGTGGACGGGAACAGCAGCGGCGTGTCGGACAGCAGGATCAGGTGGCGGGCCTCGGCGAACCGCTCCAGCCAGCCGGGCAGCAGAGACCAGACCCGGTCCGACATCACCCGCGTGCTCGTCCGCTCGCTGCGCAGGTCGAGCGCCAGCAGACCGACATCGCCCAGCAGGTGCCCTTGAGTGAAGGTGGCGCGGGCGGAGCCCCAGACGCTGTCCGGCATCGCCTCCGCCACCGCGCCGAGCTGGAACAGCGTGAAGTGCCGGCGCGCTGCCATCAGAACGGAGCGAACGACCTTGGACTGCGGATCGCTGGCAAGGTCCGGGGCGCCGTCCGGCGGTCCCCACATCATGACGGACGGGACACGGGCCAGCACCTCCGCCACCTCCGGCCGCGACCATTCCCGCAGGTAGGAGTCGAAGTAGAAGGACACCACCGCCTCGGCAAGGCCGGCCGACAGGGGGGCCGCGGCGCGCGAGCGGGCCGATTCGGCGCGCCATGCGGCAAGCTCCGGACAGTCGTCCAGCAGCCGGTCGCCCGCCATCTGTCCGCCGCCCTGCAGCAGGGCGTGGAACTTCTCGACCTGATGGCGCTGCAGCAGCGTTCGCCACGTCGAAACGGCTGCTGTGCCGGACTCGCGCCCGCCAGGGATGTCAGACGTTGCGGACCCGTAAATGTAGGCAAAGCGCAATAGCGGGGTGCGAGCCGGAACGATCAGGCGCCAGGATGGGCCGTCGGGGAAGCCATAGGTCGCCTCGGTGTCCTGGGCCCCGCGGGGAATCGCGAAATCGAAGCGCCAGACGTGCCGCTGATGCCATTGCGTGACGTGGCGTGGCGGAACGGGCAGGGTGACGCCGTCCACCCGCAGATCGTCCGGTTCCGTCTCGCCATCCAGAACAAACAGGGCGGACAGGCGCCAGCGGTCGCCCTGTTCGCCCCGCAGATACAGGACCGGTCCCAGAATGATGCGCGGTTCGCTGCGCCGGTGAGCCATGATGCTCCATCAAGTCAAAGCCGGGCGGGTCGGGCCGCGTCGGCGATCCCGTCCTGACCCAATAGCGCAATCCAGGCAGTCCGCCCAGCGACAACCACGTGCGGCAGCCACGCGGCCGCTGCGTCCGGGCAAGAAGAAAGGCGGCCGGCCTGCTCGTCCGGTCGCCTGCTCGATGCGTCGCAAACATTGTCTTTGCAGATACCTATTTGGCTGGGGCGGCCCTGTGGCGCCGGCCGCGCGGCCGGCGGTGGCGGCCTGCTCCGCCTTTTGTCCGGGCGGCCTTGTCCGGGGGGATCAGTTGCTGCGCTTGCGCAGCAGGTCCAGCATGCGGCTCGGCACGTCCTCTTCCAGGATCGGGTCGTAGAGGCGGTGCAACTCCTCGACATGCTGGCGGTGAAGCGCCAGCAGGGCCTTGGCCTCGGCATCGGTCGCCAGAGCATGTTCCAGCTCCTGGCGTTCCGCATCGTCGAGGGCGCCGTCCAAGTATGCGTTGATATGATCCATCGTCACACGCTTCATCTTCTTCGATCCCGGAGCGTCGCCGGGGTTGAGGCCCAGGGACGAGTAACAATCCGTGACACATCCGGCGTGAAATCCAGGGCCGGGAACCGGCGGCTGCGTCGCCTTACCTCTTCTTATGGGGAACGCGCCGCCGATCGCCAAGCCGTTCGGTAACGGTACATCCGCATGACCGTCACAATTCGCCCTTCCGACCGTCTCCTACCCGGTCGTAGGCCCCCTGTTCGCATGATCGTCCCCCTCTCTTCGCCTTGTTGGTCTCGCTCGCGGAAAGTAACAGCGGGTCCGGGGGTTGTTCCAGTGGCCTGCCCCTCGGAACGGCCGTGATCCACGCCTGTTGTCCGGCGGCAACGCAAGTTCCGGGGACGCTCTCCTCGGGGCCACCACGAACGGAGAGTTGCCATGTCTCAGCAGGAAGGGCGCCAGCCGCCCCAGCACCAGGACAGCCGTCCGGGCCATCAGGAGCCGATGACGCCGCAGCCGGCGGAAACCAAGCCCGGCTATCGCGGCACCGGCAAGCTGCTCGACAAGGTCGCGCTGATCACCGGCGGCGACAGCGGGATCGGCCGGTCCATCGCGGTGCTGTTCGCCCGCGAGGGGCCAAGGTCGGCATCGTCTACCTGAACGAGGATGAAGACGCCGAGGAAACCCGCCGCCTGGTCGGCGGGGAGGGACAGCCCTGCTCCCTCATCCGCGGCGACATCGGCGACGAGGAGACCTGCCGCCGCGCCGTCGCGAAGATGATCGAGGAGCATGGCCGCATCGACATCCTCATCAACAACGCCGCCGAGCAGCATCCCCAGAAATCGATCGGGGACATCACGGCGGAGCAGCTCGAGCGGACCTTCCGCACGAACATCTTCAGCCAGTTCTTCCTGGTGAAGGCCGCCCTGCCGCACATGACCGAAGGCGGCAGCATCATCAACACGACCTCGGTCACCGCCTACAAGGGCAGCCCGATGCTGCTCGACTATTCCTCGACCAAGGGCGCCATCGTCGCCTTCACCCGCTCGCTGTCGCAGGCGCTGGCGGAGCGCGGCATCCGGGTCAACGCGGTGGCGCCGGGGCCGATCTGGACGCCGCTGATTCCCTCGACCTTCCCGGAGGACAAGGTGGAATCCTTCGGCAGCGACGTGCCGATGAAGCGCGCCGGCCAGCCGGAGGAGGTGGCGACCTGCTACGTCTTCCTGGCGTCGGACGATTCGTCCTACATGACCGGGCAGGTGCTGCACCCCAACGGCGGCTCGGTGGTGAACGGCTGATCTCGGCGGGCTGATACGGGCGGCGGCTCTTTCCGGCGCAGGGCCGGGAGGAGCCGCCCCGGCCGGGGACTCAGGCGGCCATCAGGGTGTTCAGCCGCTCGCGGGCGCGGCACAGGCGGGAGCGGATGGTGCCGATCGACACGTTCAGCTTCTCCGCCGCCTCCTGATAGGGGCGGCCTTCGATGGCGACCAGCTTCACGACCTTGCGCTGGCTCGGGGTCAGGGCGGAGAAGGCGCGGTCGACGTCGCGGAAGACCAGCCGGGCGATCTGCGAGGCCTCGACCGACATCGCGCCGTCCCACAGTTCCACCTTGGTGACATGCTTGTCGCGCTGCAGGTTGTTGAAATGCAGGTTCTTCAGCATGGTGGTCAACCAAGCCTGCATATTCGTACCGGGTTCGAAACGATGCTGCCGGGAAAGGGCACGGGCAAGGCAGTCCTGGGTCAGGTCTTCGGCCGCGCTGGCGTCGCGGGTCAGTTTGCAGGCGTAGCGCTGCAGGTTCGGCATGCAGCGGATCAGTTCGGCTTCGAACGAGTACGCCATGATTGTCCTTCCTCCGGAATTCTTTTGTCGGCGGGGCTGCCGGTCCTGCGGCGCCCCTGACGGAGACGGCGGATCCCCGTCCGGCGCACGCTGGGGCGCACCGGTTCACCGGAGATCACTGCTGTCGTCGGAATTGGCTTCGGTCTTGTCGGCCGCCGCTACGAGAAGGCGGCCAGCCCCTCGGGGTCTTCGGAACGGACTGTCGTCATCGGACTCCCCATCGGTCTCCGAAAGAGCGGATCCGAAAGCGCCTTGCTGCTTCCGGAGGTGCTCCCGTTCGTGGTGCGTTGCATTCTAAACGCGGGGCCAGATGGGTTGTTCCCCAGGCGGAACGATGAAATGCGACTTCCGTGTCACGCTCCAGAAAAACCGCCGGGAAAATGCTGGGGGCGCGGCACGCGCCGATTTCGCCTTCCCACTGTGGCATCGGCGCAACCGGCGCGGCTCGGCGGCGGGCAATGGCCGCAACCGGGAGGTCAGGAGACGACAGCGACGGGGAAGCGCTTCTCCAGGCGCAGCGCGTCCGTGCCGTCTTCGTAATAATCCAGGTAGCTGGCGAACAGCCGGTAGCCGCACCTTATATATAGGGCAATGGCGGTGGTGTTGTCGCGACGCACCTCCAGGCGCATCGACCGGCAGCCGCGGCGGACCGCGGCATCCTCCGCGGCGTGCAGCAGGCGAAGCCCGAGGCCGCAGCGGCGCCGGTCCGGGTTGACGCCCAGCGACGTCAGCCGGGCAATGGTCGTTCCGGCATGGAACGCGACGATGGCATAGCCCGCGACCTGCCCATCCACCTCCCCGGCCAGGCAGAGGGCCTTGGCATGGGTCAGCGTGTAGCGGAAATTGCGCCGGTCCAGCCGGTCGGTGGCGAAGCAGCGGCGCTCCACCTCCAGCAGGGCCGGCAGGTCGGTCAGCCGGGCGGGCCGTACGATCGGAGGGGTGGATTCCACTGGCGTATCCGGGCAATGAAAGAGGGAGCCTGAGGCAGGGCGGCCTGTTGAAGAACGGAAACCCTGACCATCTTACTTCCTTTGAGCAGAGAGGAAACGGTCCTATCCCCCGACTCGGAAAGGGTTACTTAACCAACAGGCCGGACACTCCCGCCGTTAGCAACGCGGCGCCGGCCCGTTATACTGGCGCAAGACCGCCCCAACCGGTCCTTCAACGAAGAAAGCTTGGACATGGACGCTCGGTACAAGACCCGTGAAATCGAACGCCGCAGTCTCGACGTCGATGGCCTGAAACGGTCGTTCCTGGAGTGGTTGGTCTACTCGGTCGGCAAGGATGCCCGGGCGGCGACGCGGCGCGACTGGTTCCACACCGTGGCCCTGTCGGTGCGCGACCGTCTGGTCGACCGCTGGATGGACACCACCCGCCGCTATTACCAGGAGGACGCCAAGCGGGTCTATTACCTGTCCCTGGAATTCCTGATCGGCCGGCTGCTGACCAACAGCCTGTCCAACCTGGGGATCATGGAGGAGTGCCGGCAGGCGCTCGACCGGCTGGGCCTGTCGATGGACGAGGTGATCGATGCCGAGCCCGACGCGGCGCTGGGCAACGGCGGCCTCGGCCGCCTCGCCGCCTGCTTCCTCGACAGCATGGCGACGCAGGCCCTGCCCGGCTACGGCTACGGCATCCGCTACGAATTCGGCCTGTTCGAGCAGCGCTTCGAGCATGGCTGGCAGGTCGAGTATCCGGAGCAGTGGCTGCAGTTCGGCAACCCGTGGGAGTTCCCGCGGCCGGAGGTGCTGTATCCCGTGCAGTTCTACGGCCGCGTCGAGGAGTTCCGCGACAGCGTCGGCGAGAAGGCCTACCGCTGGGTGGATGCCGAGCGCGTGCTGGCGATGGCCTACGACACGCCGGTGGTCGGCTACAGCGGCGAGACGATCAACACGCTGCGCCTGTGGTCGGCGCGGGCGACGCGCGACTTCAACTTCGGCCACTTCAACGACGGCGCCTACATGAAGGCGGTCGAGCAGAAGGTGCTGTCCGAGAATCTGAGCCGCGTCCTCTACCCGAACGACGCGACGGAGACGGGCAAGGAACTCCGCTTCAAGCAGGAGTATTTCTTCACCTCCGCCTCGCTGCAGGACATCCTGCGGCGCTTCCTGCAGCACCACAACAACTTCGACGATCTGCCGTCGAAGGCGGCGATCCAGCTCAACGACACCCACCCGGCCATCGGCATCGCCGAGATGATGCGCCTGCTGGTCGACCAGCATGCGGTGCGCTGGGACCGCGCCTGGGACATTACCCGCGCCACCTTCGCCTACACCAACCACACCCTGCTGCCGGAGGCCCTGGAAGCCTGGCCGGTGCGGATGGTGGAGCGCGTCCTGCCGCGGCACATGCAGATCATCTACGAGATCAACGCCCGCTTCCTGAACCGCTCCAAGGCGCGGGCGGCCGGCGACAACGCCCGGCTGGCCCGGCTGTCGCTGATCGACGAGCGCGGCGACCGCCGCGTGCGCATGGGCAACCTGGCCTTCCTCGGCTCGCACAAGGTCAACGGCGTCTCGGCGCTGCACACCGACCTGATGAAGCAGACGGTCTTCGCCGACTTCCACCAGGAATTCCCCGACCGCATCACCAACAAGACCAACGGCATCACCCCGCGCCGCTGGCTGAAGCAGGCCAACCCCGCCCTGTCCGAACTGATCACCAGCCGGATCGGCGACGGCTGGATCCATGACCTCGGCCAGCTCACCTCCCTGGTGGAGAAGGCGGACGACGTGGTGTTCCGCGAGGAGTTCCGCCGGGCCAAGCGCAAGAACAAGAAGCGGCTCGCCGCCTACATCGCCCGCCAGACCGGCGTCGAGGTGCAGGTGGACAGCATCTTCGACGTGCAGGTCAAGCGCATGCACGAGTACAAGCGCCAGCTCCTGAATCTGCTGCATGCGGTGGCGCTCTACAACGAGATGCGCGACAACCCCATGGTCTCCTGGGTGCCGGTCACCAAGATCTTCGCCGGCAAGGCGGCGCCGTCCTACCACATGGCCAAGCTGATCATCAAACTGATCAACGACGTGGCCAAGGTGGTGAACCACGACCCGGCGGTGCACGACAACCTGAAGATCGTCTATCTGCCGAACTACAACGTCACGGCGGCGGAGATCATCATGCCGGCCGCCGACCTGTCGGAGCAGATCTCGACCGCCGGCCTGGAGGCCTCGGGCACCGGCAACATGAAGCTGGCGCTGAACGGCGCCCTGACCATCGGGACGCTCGACGGCGCCAACGTCGAAATCCGCGAGCATGTCGGTTCCGACAACATCTTCATCTTCGGCCTGACCGCCGAGGAGGTCGCCGACCTGAAGGCCGGCGGCGGCTTCAACCCGCGCGAGGTGATCGCGTCCAACCCCAGCCTGAAGCGGGCGCTGGACATGATCTCCACCGGCGTCTTCTCGCCCGAGGATCCCAACCGCTACCATCCGATCCTGCAGGCGCTGACCGATGGCGGCGACCATTTCCTGGTGACGGCGGACTTCGCCGACTACTGCCGGGCGCAGGAGGCGGCGATGGAGCTGTACCGCGATCCGGAGGAATGGACGCGCAAGGCGATCCTGAACACCGCGAACATGGGCTGGTTCTCCTCCGACCGTACGGTCAACGAGTATGCCCAGGAGATCTGGGAGGTGAAGCCGGTGCGCGCGGTCGACGACGGCGGCGAGGGGTTCCGCTGATCCGCGATCATGGCGGCCGTGTTCCGGGAAATCCGGGCCGGCCGCCCTTTCGAGAGAAGCTTGCGCTTTACAAGGCCGAACCGTTCGGATAAGTACTCACCCATGATCCGCATGACCACCACCACGACCACTACCAAAAAAGCGACTCGCCTCGGCGGGCCGTCTTGTGGCGTGTGCTGATCGGTCGAACCAGCGTTTCACCCACCACGAGGCCCCGCCGGATCCGGACGGGGCCTTCGTTGTTTTCGGGGGCCGCGATCCGCACCGGAAACACCAGGAACAGGACGGAACTCCCGATGAGCAGCCAACCCAGCAACCCCGCCGCCTCCCCCCGCCGCGTCGCCATCGTCGGTGCCACCGGCGCCGTCGGCCGCGAGATGGTCAGCGTTCTCCACCGCCGCAACTTCCCGGTCGCCGAGCTCGGCCTGTTCGCGTCCGAGCGCAGCGCCGGCAAGGTGATGGAGACCCCCTACGGCGCGCTGACCCTGCAGGCCTTCGATCCGGCGGTGGTGAAGGGCTATGACGTGGTTCTGCTGGCGGTGTCGGGCGATTTCGCCAAGCAGCACGCCCCGGCGCTGGCCGAGGGCGGGGCGCTGGTCATCGACAACTCGTCGGCCTTCCGCTACGACGCCGACATCCCGCTGATCGTGCCGGAGATCAACGCGCACGTCTTCCGCCAGGCCTACGCCGCGGGCAGCCGGCTGATCGCCAACCCCAACTGCACCACGGCCATCGCCGTCGTGGCGCTCGGCCCGCTGCACAAGGCCTTCGGCCTGAAGCGCGTCATCGTCTCCACCTACCAGGCGACCAGCGGCGCCGGTGCCGAGGGCATGGCGGAGCTGGAGGAGCAGACGCGCAACCAGCTCGACGGCAAGCCGGTCACCAACAGCGTCTTCCGCCATCCGATCCCCTTCAACCTGATCCCCCAGATCGACGCCTTCCAGGAGAACGGCTACACGAAGGAGGAGATGAAGGTCACCTGGGAGACGCGGAAGATCATGGAGGTCCCGGACCTGCCGGTGAGCTGCACCGCCGTCCGCATCCCGACCTACCGCGCCCATTCCGAGGCGATCACGATCGAGACGATCCAGCCGGTCACGCCGGACGCCGCCCGTGCGGTGCTGGCGGACGCGCCGGGCGTGACGGTGACGGACGATCCGGCCAACGGCGTCTATCCGATGCCGCTGAACGCCACCGGCCAGTTCGACGTCGAGGTCGGCCGCATCCGCAGCAGCCTGATCTTCGGCGACCACGGCCTCGACCTGTTCGTCTGCGGCGACCAGCTCCTGAAGGGCGCGGCGCTGAACGCGGTGCAGATCGCCGAGCTGGCTCTCTGAATCTTGTTGTGCGACGGGCGCCGGAAGGCTCTTCGGCTCTTTAACCCGGTGCCCGGCACTGTTATCTATACGGCTGAATGAACAGGGCCGCGGGGCGGATGCCGCTCCCGGCCCTTTTCTCCGTCTTTCGCATCAGGTACGGGATTCGCGGATGTCCGAGCTTCAGGACGCTGTTTCCCGGCGTCGAACCTTCGCGATCATCGCGCACCCCGACGCCGGCAAGACCACCCTCACCGAAAAGCTGCTTCTGTTCGGCGGTGCCATCCAGATGGCCGGCGCCGTGAAGGCGCGCGGCGAGCAGCGCCGCGCCAAGTCCGATTGGATGAAGGTGGAGCGCGAGCGCGGCATCTCCGTCACCGCATCGGTGATGACCTTCGACTATGACGGCCGCACCTTCAACCTGCTGGACACGCCGGGCCACGAGGACTTCTCGGAGGACACCTACCGCACGCTGACCGCGGTCGATTCCGCCGTGATGGTCATCGACGGCGCCAAGGGTATCGAGAGCCAGACGCTGAAGCTGTTCGAGGTCTGCCGTCTGCGCGACGTGCCGATCATGACCTTCTGCAACAAGATGGACCGCGAGGCCCGCGATCCCTTCGACCTGATCTCGGAGATCGAGAGCACGCTGGCGCTGGAGGTCACCCCGGCGAGCTGGCCGATCGGCATGGGCCGCGACTTCCTCGGCTGCTACGACCTGATCCGCGACCGCCTGATCCTGATGGACCGCACCAAGGGCGACGAGGTCGACGCGGGCATCGAGTGCCAGGGTCTCGACGATCCGAAGCTGGACGAGCTGCTGCCGGCCCATGCCGTCGCCAAGCTGCGCGAGGATGTGGAGATGGCGCGCGGCCTGATGCCGCCCTTCGACCTGGAATCCTATCGCGCCGGCCACCTGACGCCGATCTATTTCGGCTCGGCGATCAACAACTTCGGTGTGCGCGAGCTGCTGCGCGGGCTGGCGGAGAGCGCGCCGTCGCCGCGGCCCCAGCCGGCCGAGCCGCGCACCGTCGAGCCGGACGAGGAGAAGCTGACCGGCTTCGTCTTCAAGGTCCAGGCCAACATGGATCCCAACCACCGCGACCGCATCGCCTTCGTGCGCATCTGCTCCGGCAAGTACAAGCGCGGGGCCAAGCTGAAGCACATCCGCTCCGGCAAGACGATGGCGGTGAACAACGCCGTGCTGTTCCTCGCCCGCGACCGCGAGCTGGCGGAGGAGGCCTGGCCCGGCGACATCATGGGCATCCCCAACCACGGGACGCTGCGCATCGGCGATACGCTGACCGAGGGGGAGGAGCTGCGCTTCACCGGCGTGCCGAGCTTCGCGCCGGAACTGCTGCAGCGCGTGCGCCCCGACGACCCGATGCGCGTGAAGCACCTGCGCAAGGCGCTGGAGCATTTCGCGGAGGAGGGGGCATCCCAGGTCTTCAAGCCGCTGACCGGAGCCGACTGGGTGGTCGGCGTCGTCGGCCAGCTCCAGTTCGAGGTGCTGGCCGCCCGCATCGAGGCGGAATACGGCATCGCCGCCCGGTTCGAAGGGGCCGGTCTCGACGCCGCCCGCTGGGTGGAGACCGACGACAAGGTCCAGCTCGAGAAGTTCATCGACCTCAACCGGTCCGCGCTGGCGGAGGATCATGACGGCGCGCTGGTCTTCCTGGCGCGCAACGCCTGGCATCTCAACCGGGCACAGGAAGACTATCCGGCTCTGCGGTTCCTCAAGACCCGGGAACAGAACCGCAAGGTGCATACTGCGGTATGAGGCGTGCGGCGGGGGAGAGTGGGGGCCGGTTATTCCCCCTTTCCTTCGCCGTCATGGTCTTCAGCAGGCGTTATTTTGGCGGTCCGGCGGCTCCTGCGCATTCTATTGCTTTCGGCACAGAGTCCTGCTGAAAGCCAACTTGACTTGCCGGGCATGGGCGACAAGCTTCGATTGATGGCCGGCGGGGTTTCGTCGCGCGACGGCGGCAGTTGTTTCGCGGGAGCGGTGTGACGGGGCGGTCCGGAGAGGGCAAGGGTAAGCATGGCGACTGGGATTGAAACGCTTCTGGATGCCAGCGGATTCGTCCCGCACGGGGTGTGTCTGCTCTGGCAGCCGGAGATCCTCGCTCTGCATGTCTCGTCCGACGTGCTGATCGGCCTGTCCTACTACTCCATCCCGGTCACGCTGCTCTACTTCGTGCATCGCCGCCGCGACGTCGCCTTCGGCTGGCTGGCGCTGCTGTTCGCCGTCTTCATCCTGGCCTGCGGCACCACCCACTTCTTCAGCGTCTGGACGCTGTGGAACGCCGACTATGTGACGGAGGGGGTGATCAAGGCGATCACCGCCATCGCCTCGCTGCTCACCGCCGTGACGCTCTGGCTGCTGATGCCGCGGCTGCTCGCCCTGCCGAGCCCGCGCCAGATGGCCGAGACCAACGCCGCCCTGCAGCGCGAGGTGGAGATCCGCCGCCTTGCCGAGCTGCGCTACGCCGGCTTCTTCAACAACATGACGGAGGCGCTGTTCATCGTCTCGGTCCGGCCGGACGGCCGGTTCGTGTTCGACGCGCTGAATCCCGCCCATGTCCGCCTCACCGGCCTGGACCCCGAGCAGGTCTGCGGCCGTCCGGTGGAGGAGGCCCTGGAGCCTGAGGTCGCCCGCGCCGTGCTCGCCCGCTACCTCGAATGCTGCGCCCTCGACCGGACGCTCGACTATGAAGAGACGCACGAGCTGCCGGTCGGGCGGCGCACCTATCACACCGTGCTCGTCCCGGTCCATGATCCGGAGGGGCGGATCATCCAGATCCTCGGCAGCTCCCGCGACATCACCGAGCGCAAGCGCTTCCAGGAGGACATGATCCAGACCTCCAAGCTGGTGACGCTCGGCACGCTGGCCGCCGGCCTCGCCCACGAGATGAGCCAGCCGCTGAACGTCATCCGCATGTGGGCGGACAACCTGCTGGCCCGCGTGCGCGACGGTCAGGTCGATACCAACCGCATCGACCATGTCCTGACCCTGATCGGCGAGCAGACCGAGCGGGTGGGCAAGCTGATCGACAATGTCCGCACCTTCGGTCGCCACGACGGCGGTGGCGCGCGGCAGTTCCGCCCGAGCGACAGCGTGCGCCATGCCGTCGCGCTCGTCGCCAACCAGTTCGCGGCGGAGGACATTGCCGTGACGGTCGACGCCGACGGCGACAGCGAGGTGCAGGGGCGGCCGCTCTATCTGGAGCAACTCGTCCTCAACCTGCTGTCCAACGCCCGGGACGCGATCGTCGAGCGGCGCGTCACCGGCCACGAGGCCGGCCGCATCGAAGTGGCGATGCGGGAGGATTTCGCCCGCGGCACCGTGACCATCTCCGTCGTCGACGATGGCGGCGGCATCGACCCGGCGATCATGCCGCACATCTTCGATCCCTTCTTCACGACCAAGGATGTCGGCAAGGGAACCGGCCTCGGCCTCTCCGTGGGCTACGGCATCGTGGAGACCATGCACGGCCGCATCGAGGCGTCCAACCTGGAGTATGGCAGCGGGCGGCGCGGGGCGCGCTTCACCGTGACGCTCCCCGTCCAGTCCCGCTTGTCCTACGACCAGGAGTTGGCCCATGCCTGACCTGCCGCACATCCTTGTTGCCGAGGACGAGGCGCTGGCCGCCATGGCCCTTGAGGACTTCCTGTCCTACAAGGGCTTCCGGGTGACCGTCGCCTATGACGGGCAGGAAGCGATGGAGCGGCTGCTGCAGGACCGGGCCGACGCGCTGGTCACCGACCTGCGCATGCCGCGCAAGGACGGCCAGACCCTGATCCGCGAGGTGCGGGCGCTCGACACCCGGCTTCCCGTGGTGGTGATGACCGGCTACCTGACGCCCGAGACCGGCGACAACGACCTGATGCAGGACCGCTGGAAGCCGCTGGAGGTCCTGCGCAAGCCGGTCAGCCCGGTGGTGATCCTCAACACGCTCCAGCGGATGCTCGGCCTGCCGCTCACCACCTGACGCCCTTCGTCTGGCGCCTCCCGGGCGGGTGGTCAGGCGCCCGACAGCGGCTCCACATCCACGCTGACCGACAGGCCGTGTCCGGCCCCGCCCATCAGCACCCCGCGGGCCGGGCTGACGTCGTCGTAATCGCGGCCCCAGGCTATGGTGACGAAATCCTGGTTCACCACCAGGTTGTTGGTCGGGCAGAGGTCCAGCCAGCCCTGCGGTCCGCACCACACCGACGCCCAGGCATGGCTGACGTCGGCGCCGATCCGGCGCGGCTGTCCCGGCGGCGGCAGGGTGCGCAGATAGCCGGAGACATAGCGGGCCGGCAGCCCGACGGACCTCGCGCAGCCGATCACGATCTGGGCGAAGTCCTGGCAGACGCCGCGATGGTGCTTCATCACCTCGGCCAGCGGCGTCGCGACGGTGGTGGCGCTGGGGTCGAAGGTGAATTCGGCGTTGATGCGGCGCATCAGGTCGACCGCCGCCTCCGCCACCGGCCGGCCGGCGGTGAAGGAGATGCAGGCGTAGGCGAGCAGCTCCGGGCTGGCCGAGACCAGCGCGCTGTCGAAGGCATACTGGCCGATCTCGGCGCCGTCGTCCGGACCGGGCAGCGCCCGCAGGCTGTCGCGCACCTGCTCCCAAGGCGGCGAGGCCGACGGATCGGGCTGCGGCAGCAGGAAGACCTCCACCTCGCTGTCGGCGGTGATGGTGAAGGTGCGATGCGGCTCCTGCACCGCGACATAGGTGACCGTGTTGCCGAAATAGTCGGTCCGGTCGCTGCGCACCGCCGGCACCGGGTCGATGGTCAGCGTGCTGCGCCGGACGCGTTGGCGCGGGTGGGCGCGCGCCGTCAGGTGCAGCAGATGGTGGGAGATCGGCACCTCCTCGCCATAATCGTAGGCCGTGACGTGGCGCACGCGGTAGCGCACGGCCGGCGGCGCCAGACCGGGCAGATAGGTCGGGGCGTCCACCGCCTCAGGCTGATCTGGCGAAGGCATGGCTGAAATAGGCGTGGGCCAGGAAGTTGGAGACGTCGGGCAGGCTGGTCGCCAGCGAGTCCAGCAGCGCATGCAGCGCCTCGCTGGAGCGCAGCGCCTCGGCCTTGCGCAGCGAGGCGCGGGCGGAGGTGACGATGGGCAGGGCACCGCCGGTCGGGTCGGCGGCGCTGCCGGAGCCGCGGCCGGGAAGCTGGCCGATGTGGCGCTCCAGCGCGGCGAGCTGGAAGGCCAGCGCCCGCGGGTTGGTCTCGTCGGCCAGCAGCAGTTCCAGGACCGGGGTGCGCTGCACGCTGGTCAGGTAGCGGGCGCGATAGGTCATCACGCTCTCGCCCAGTTCCAGCAGCACGGCGAGCCCTGCGGACTGCATCGCCTCGTCCCGGCGGTCGAGGTCGGCGACCTGCGTTCCGCGCATCACCCCGACGATGTGCAGCGCCCGCTCGATCCGCCGCCCGATGTCGAGGAAGCGCCAGCCGGGGCCGCGCGTCATGCTTTCCTGCATCAGCCCGGCGATGGCCGCCAGGCTCGTCATGATGTCGTCCATCCGCAGCAGCAGTTCGGCGGAATCGAGCCGGTGGCGCGGCGGCAGGCTCTGCCGGTCGATCGTCGTGATGACCCGCCACATGTCGAGCGACAGGCGGTCGCGCACCGTGTAGGCCGTGCGGTGCAGCCGCATCACCTGGGTGCGCAGGCTGTTCGGATGGTCCGGGTCGGTGACGGCGGCATAGAGCGCGTTGCGCAGGGCCCGCGTTCCGGTCCGTTCCGGCGCCTGCGACAGCTCCTGCGGCACCATGCCTTCCCAGGCCAGCAGTTGCAGCAGCGGGCGGAGCTGGGCCATGGCGCCGGGCAGGTCGCCTTCCGTCAGGCGGGTCTGGGTGGCGCGCAGCAGCCGCACCGCTCCCTCCGACCGTTCGGCATAGCGGCCCATCCAGAACAGCCCGTCGGCGACCCGGCTCGGCAGGTCGTTGGCGGCCGGCCGGGCGATCACCGGGGCAAGCTCCGCCGTCGCCGGCCGGGGCTGGGCGGCACCGGAATCGCTGCGGCGGGGGGAGAGGATCCAGGTGTCCTTGCTGCCGCCGCCGCTCTGCATCGAGACGACCAGCCGTCCCGCCTCGGTCGAAACGCGGGTCAGCCCGCCGGGCATCACCGCATAGCCGCCGTTGGGCGTGGCGCAGACGAAGACGCGCAGCACCAGAGGCCGCGGCTGCAGCCTGCCCTCGTGCCAGACCGGGGCGGTCGACAGGGCCATCTGCTCCTGCGCCACATAATACCAGGGGCGCTGCCGGATGCGCTCCACCAGCCCGGCGCGCTCGGCGGCGGAGAGGGCGGAGCCGAAGATCGGCTCGAAGGACAGGGACGGGAAGGCCGGCTTGACCACCAGCCCGTCGAGATGGTCGATGACGTAGGCCCGTTCGGCGTCGTTGCCGCACCACCAGCTCGCCACGCCGGGCAGCCGCAGCTCCTCGCCCAGCAGGTGGCGGCACAGCGTCGGCAGCGACGACTTCATCGCCATCGACTCCAGCAGGCCGGAGCCGAGCGCGTTCGCCACCACCACCGTGCCGGCGCGCACCGCCTCGATCAGCCCGGCGACGCCCAGCGAGCTGTCGGCCCGCAGTTCCAGCGGGTCGGCGAAGTCGGCGTCCAGCCGGCGCAGGATGACGTCCACCGGCTCCAGCCCCGACAGGGTCTTCAGGAACACCTGCCGGTCGCGCACCGTCAGGTCGGCCCCCTCCACCAGCGTGATGCCGAGGTAGCGGGCGAGGTAGACATGCTCGAAATAGGTCTCGTTGTAGGGGCCGGGGGTCAGCAGGACGACGCGCGGCCGGTCCCGCCGCGGGGCAAGCGACAGCAGCGTGTCCTTGAAGGTCTCGAAGAAGGGGGCCAGCCGCTCCACCTGGCAGTGGCGCAGGCTGTCGGGCAGCACCTTCGCCATCACCGCCCGGTTTTCCAGGGCATAGCCGCTGCCGCTCGGCGCCTGGGTGCGGTCGGACAGCACCCACCAGCGCCCGTCGGGCGCCCGGGCGAGGTCGGCGGCGTAGAAATGCAGGTGGATGTCGTTGGGCACCCGGATGCCGTGCACCGCCCGGCGGAAGCCCGGATCGGCATGGATCACCGCATGGGGCAGCCGGCCGAAGCGGGTCAGCGTCTGCGGGCCGTACAGGTCGGTCAGGATGGCGTTCAGCAGCGTCGCGCGCTGGATCAGCCCCGATTCGATGGCCTTCCACTCGTGCGCCTGCAGCAGCAGCGGCATCATGTCGAGCGGCCATGGCCGCTCCATCCCCTTGGGATCGCCGTAGATGTTGTAGGTGACGCCGTTCTGGTGCAGCAGGCGCCGCGCCTCTTCCCAGCGGACCGCCATCAGGTCGGGGTCGAGCGGACCGAGCGTCCCCATGAAGGTCTGCCAGTGCGGCCGCAGCCGGCCCTGGCCGGTGACCATCTCGTCATAGACCGGACCGCTGCCATAGCCGATGGCGTCCGCCTCGCCGAACAGCGATCCCTGGCCGAACGGCACCGGCTGAGGTCCCATCAGGGGAGCCGTTTCGGGGAAAGGGGGGGCGGTCTCGGTCAAGGTCTCGTCGGACGGTCGTTAGGCCATGTGGTTGTTTGCACTGTGAACGTCCCGCGGCGGCGATGCAAGGACGGCGGCTGCGGCGGCAGGTCCCGCCCCCCGGCGATCCCGGCCGCCAGATGCCGGCCGTCCCCCGGCCGTCCCTCCGCCGTGCTCCGGAAAGCAGACGGGCGCGGGGGTGCCCGCGCCCGAAGCCTGCCGGCCGCTGTCGAGGCGTCAGGCCCTTACAGCGACTTCACATACTCGATGAGCTGCCAGCGCTGCTCGTCCGACAGGTCCTTGCCGAAGTCGTGGCCGGTGTTGCGGTTGCCCGGCTTGGTCGTGTCGAAGACGAAGCTGTTGTCCTGCGCCGCGGTGTCGACGCCGACCTTCACCGGGTCGATCGCCGTGGTTCCCATCCGGAAGCTGACCGACCGCTTCTCCGGCGGCAGCAGCATCTCATAGAGGTTGGGGACCGAGCCGTTGTGCATGTAAGGGGCGGTCGCCCACACGCCGTCCAGCGGGCGCGCCTTGTAGGCGAGCAGCGACATCACCGTCTCGGCCAGCTTGGCGGTGGTGTCGGCGGCGGCCTCGGCGGTCGCCTCCGGGCTGACGGCCTGGACCTCGCCGCCCTTCTGCCTGGCGAGGACGCTCAGCAGCTTGCGGTGATCGTCGGTCATCGCAGCCCCCTTCTTCACCAGCGGCGTGGTGTCGAAGACCGGCTTGGCATACTTGCCCGATTTGGCGGACGCGGCGGTCCATCCACCCTCCGGCGCGCCCTTCCAGGGCGGCGGGGCCTTGTCGCCCAGCAGCAGATCCTCGATCAGGCCGGGCTCGCGGGCGATGTCGCCGAAGATCGCGCCGATGACGGCGTTCGACAGCAGGTTCGCCGCGAGATCCGGATTGTCGAGCGGGGCGCCGCCCAGCAGCTTCGGCGGCATGGCGACGCCGGCGATGACGCCGGTGTCGACCTTCCGGCAGACGGCGTCCAGCGCCATCTTCGGATCGGCGGCGTAGTTGACCGACACCAGCCCCTTGGCCACCGCGGCATCGACGCCGGCCGCGCACATCGTCATGTAGGCGGCCAGGACGGCCTGCGGATCCTTCGGCTTCGGCCAGTTGAACAGCGGCACCATGGTGATCGGCGCCGTGTCATAGCCCTTCTCCCGCGGCAGGACGGCGTGGCAGCTCCCGCAGGTCCGCGTGTAGATCTCCTCGCCGGCGGCGGCCTTGATCGGGTCGATGCGGCCGGCCACCTGCTCCGGCCACAGCGGCGAGCGCAGGGCGCGGAGCTGGTTCTCCATCGCCACCAGGTTCCGGCCGCGGACGGTGGAGGAGTAGTAGTAATGGGCGGCGTCCGCCGGCGGCTTCAGCGTGATCTTGCCGAACACGCCCAGCACCTCGCCGGCGTTGCGGCCCAGCGCGTCGAAGGCGGTCTTGTTGTCCAGCAGCCCGTTCCACTGCACCTTCGGCTGGTGCGCCGCATCCCACAGGTAGGGATAGCTGACCGGCGCATTGGGCGCCCGGTTGTTCTTCGGCAGATTGAGGTCGATCGCCGAGACGCGGTTGAAGATCATGCCGAAGGCGTCGGTGCGCATCGGTCCCCAGGGGGTGTCCGGCGTGCTGGCCGCGACGAACGCGGCGAAGCTCTTGTCGAAGCTCTTCAGCTTGGCCGCCAGCGAGATGCGCTTGCCGACCGGCGCATTGGGGCCGAGCACGCGCTCGGCGAAGGCGGCGAACCGCGCCTCGTCCGTCGCGGTGGCGTGGACCGCCTTGCTCAGCCCGTCGATGAAGGCGTAGAGGTCGCCGGTGGTGACGGCGCCGTCGACGCGGATCGTCCTGCCGTTGATGCGCACGTCGCCGGTATGGCAGGCGGCGCAGGTCATGCCGATCCAGGCCGACCCGTCGGCATCCTTGTCCTGGGCGAAGCCGACCGGCAGGCGGTCGGGGTTCCACTTGCCGGGGCTGCCCGCCAGATAGCCGAAGCGCGTCGTCACGCTCTCGACGAAGGGCTTGCCGGTGGCGGGATCGACCAGCGCCATGAACCAGTCGTAGGGCATGATCTGCGAGCCCTGCGTGGTATTATAGTACCACTGGCGGGCGTCCTGGTCCCAGTTCTGGTCCAGGTACCAGATGCCGCCGATCTCGGTCAACGGCTTCAGCGTGGTGGTGCGCGGCGGCGCCGGCGGCTGGTCGGCGCAGGCGTTCAGCAGCAGTGCCGCGGCGGCAAGATGGATCCTCGTCATCCCGGTCCATTCCCCTTCTGGATAGGGTGGCTCCCCTATTGCGGGAAAAGGTATCCGGGATAATCGAAAGAGCTGTAGGCCAATTGTCGTAGGGCGGGAAGATTTCTCCCGCCAGCATGCACAGGTGTGGGTTGTGCCGTGCTGTTCCCGCTCCAGGCCCGGCACGGGTGGGGCGGAGCGGGGATCCGGCCGCTCCGCCCGCCGCGACTCAGCCCCGCCGCAGGTCCAGCGTCATCGGGAACTGCGGGTTGCGCTCCTCCGCCGGCATGTCGACCGGCCCCGGCGTGTGGCCGAAGGGGAAGAAGCGGGCAAGGCGCCGCCCCTCCGCCTCGTTGGCGTTGACCGGGAAGGTCTCGTAGTTCCGGCCGCCCGGATGCATGACGTGGTAGGTGCAGCCGCCGATCGACCGCCCGGCCCAGCCGTCGAGGATGTCGAAGACCAGCGGCGTGTGGACGGGGATGGTCGGGTGCAGGCAGGACGGCGGCTGCCACGCCCGGTACCGCACCCCGGCGACGAACTCGCCCTCCGTCCCGGTGGGGATCAGCGGCACGCGCCGGCCGTTGCAGGTGACGACGTAGCGGGCATCGGTCAGCCCGGTGACGCGCACCTGCACCCGCTCCACCGAGCTGTCGACATAGCGCACGGTGCCGCCGCCGCCCGGTTCCTCGCCCAGCACGTGCCAGGGCTCCAGCGCCATGCGAAGCTCCATGGTCATGCCGCGCTGCTGGACATGCCCGTAGACCGGGAAGCGGAAGTTCATGTGCGGCGCGAACCACTTGTCCTGCAGCGGATAACCGTGGTCGCGCAGCTCCGCCAGCACGTCGGCGAGGTCCTGCTCGACGAAGAAGGGCAGCATGAAGCGGTCGTGCAGCTCCGTGCCCCAGCGCACCAGCCGTCCCTTGTACGGCGTCTTCCAGAAGCGCGCGACCAGCGCCCGCATCAGGAGCTGCTGGGTCAGGCTCATCTCGGCGTGCGGCGGCATCTCGAAGGCGCGGAACTCGACGAGACCGAGCCGCCCGCTGGAGCTGTCGGGCGAATAGAGCTTGTCGATGCAGAACTCCGCCCGGTGGGTGTTGCCCTGCACGTCGACCAGCAGGTTGCGCAGCACCCGGTCGACCAGCCAGGGCGGGCAGTCGCCGCCGGCCGCCGCGCGGTCGATCTGGTTGAAGGCGATCTCCAGCTCGTAGAGCTGGTCGTCGCGCGCCTCGTCGACGCGCGGCGCCTGGCTGGTCGGTCCGACGAACAGGCCGGAGAAGGCGTAGGACAGCGACGGGTGGTTCTGCCAGTAGGTGATCAGGCTGCGCAGCAGGTCGGGCCGCCGCAGGAACGGGCTGTCCGCCGCGGTGGCGCCGCCCATCACCACATGGTTGCCGCCGCCGGTGCCGCAGTGGCGCCCGTCGATCATGAACTTCTCGGCGCCGAGCCGGGACTGCCGCGCGTCCTCATAGAGCCCGGTGGTGTTGCGCACCAGCTCGTCCCAGCCATGGGACGGATGGATGTTCACCTCGATCACCCCGGGGTCGGGGGTGACGGCCAGCGAGTTGAGGCGCGGGTCCTTCGGCGGCTGGTAGCCCTCGATCACCACGGGCATGTCGAGTTCCAGCGCCGTGGCCTCGATCTCCGCCAGCATGGCGAGATAGTCCTCCAGCGTGTTCATCGGCGGCATGAAGACATGCAGCCGGCCGTCGCGCGCCTCGCAGGTCAGGGCGGTGCGGACGATCCACCAGGCTGACTTGCCCTCCTCCGGCAGCTCCGTCCGCACCTCCGCCATCGCGCGCTGGAGCTGGGCGAGGCGCTTGTCGCGATGCACGCCGCGGTCGGCCTCGACGGCGGCGGCCTGCGGCCGGCGGTGCATCTGCAGCGGATGCGGGGGCAGGGGGGAGCGTTCCTCGAAGGGATCGGTCTCCCAGGCAAAGGGGTAGTCCTGCGGCGCCACCCAGGGCAGCGAGCCCAGCGGCAGCCGGTAGCCGACCGGGCTGTCGCCGGGGATCAGCAGCAGCTTCTCCTGCCGCAGCGGCCAGCTGCTCGACAGCCAGACCGGCCCCTGCTGGGTCATCCGCCGGTTGATCGGCATGGCGAAGCCGACCGGCTCGTTCAGGCCGCGGGTGAAGACGCGGGTCAGCCGCTCGCGCTCCTCCTTGTCCTCCAGCCTGCTGTTCAGCGGATCGACGTTGACGGGAAGCTGCGATTCCTTGCGCAGGTAATGCCAGGGATCCTCATAGGCGGCCAGCACCAGGGCCGGGTCGATGCCCAGCCGCTTCGCCAGCGTCACCAGGAACAGCCCGGCGTCCTGGGCGGTGTGGCCGTAGTCGGTGTCCTCGCGGGCCAGCAAATCGTGGTTGGCCCAGATCGCCTCGCCGTCGCGCCGCCAGTAGACCGTCATCGCCCAGCGCGGCAGCGATTCGCCGGGATACCATTTGCCCTGGCCGAAATGCAGCAGGCCGCCGGGCGCGAAGCGGTTCGTCAGCCGGTGGACGAGGTCGGCTGCCAGCCTGCGCTTGGCGGGGCCGAGGGCGGCGGTGTTCCACTCCGCCCCGTCCATGTCGTCGATGGAGACGAAGGTCGGCTCGCCGCCCATGGTCAGCCGGACGTCGCCGGCCTTCAGTTCCTCGTCGATGCGGTGGCCAAGCGCCTCGATCTCCGACCATTGCTGCGGCGTGTAGGGCTTGGTGACGCGGGGCGCCTCATAGATGCGGGTCACCGACATCTCGTGCCCGAACTCCACCTCGCACTCGTCCACCAGCCCCGAGATGGGCGCGGCGGAGGAGGCGTCGGGCGTGCAGGCCAGCGGGATGTGCCCCTCGCCGGCCAGCAGGCCGGAGGTGGGGTCGAGCCCGACCCAGCCGGCGCCGGGCAGGAAGACCTCCGTCCAGGCATGCAGGTCGGTGAAGTCGGCCTCAGGTCCCGACGGGCCGTCCAGCGCCTTCTGGTCGGCGGTGAGCTGGATCAGGTAGCCGGACACGAAGCGCGCGGCCAGTCCCATGTGCCGCAGGATCTGCACCAGCAGCCATGCCGAATCGCGGCAGGAGCCGGTGCGCTTGTCCAGCGTCTCCTCGCAGCTCTGGATGCCCGGCTCCAGCCGGATGACGTAGCCGATCTCCTGCTGCAGGCGCTGGTTGATCGCCACCAGGAAGTCGATCGTCGGCACGCGGTCGCGCGGGATCGTCTTCAGGTAGGCGGCCAGCAGCGGCCCCGGCTCCTCCGTTTCCAGATAGGGGCGCAGCTCGCGCTCCAGCCACTCCTCATAGGGGAAGGGGCAGTGGGTGGCCTTCTCCTCCAGGAAGAAGTCGAAGGGGTTGATCGCCGCGATCTCGGCGACGAGGTCGACCTCCACGACGAATTCCCGCGTCTTCTCGGGGAAGACGAAGCGGGCCTGGTAGTTCGACTGGGGATCCTGCTGCCAGTTCAGGAAGTGCAGCTTCGGCGTCACGCGCAGGGAATAGCTGAGGATCGGTGTCCGGCAGTGCGGCGCCGGCCGCAGCCGGACGATCTGGGGGCCGAGCGACACCGGCCGGTCGTAGCGGTAGATGGTCCTGTGGTTGAGCGCAACGTGGATCGCCATTGATTACCCCGCTTGTGGCCGATGACGTCGATGCGCGGCACCCCCTGTCCGGCGCCGGTTCCACAACCGTACCACCGAAGCGCATATGCCGACAGGGAAGTATCGGGATTTTTTTGCGGTTGCGAAAAAGCTGCGCCGGCGCGCACTCTGCCACAGCGCCTTTATTCCTTTGGCATAGAGGCCTATAACGGTTAACGGCCTCGCCGCCCGCCTGCCGAAGGCGGCGGACGGGCATCGGCGTATGGCGGCGGGACAGGGTGACGGCTGGGCGATGGTGGCGCTGGCGGCTTCCTCGATGAGCGGTGATTCGGCGCAGGATCGTGCGCCGATGGGCGGCCAGCGCGGCGTGGTCACGGGGAAGTACTTCAACTTCAAGCCGCTGCCGCCGCCGGCCGACGTGCTGGGCAATCCGCTGGTCGTGCCCAACCTGCCGACCCACAAGCTGCCGAAGGAGAACTGGCGCAGCCGCCTCAAGCGCGTGCTGGCGCGCTTCAACATCGGGGCGAGATCCGCCGAGACCTCGCTGCGCTGGAAGCTGTACGACACCATCCAGGCGACCATGGCCTCCGTCTCTCCGGCGGTGACCCTGCTGGCGGAGCGCAGGGCGCCGGCGAAGCGCGGCCTGTCGGTGCCGATCGTCATGGTGCGCCACCCCTACCACCTGCGCCATGTCTTCGAGATGCTGCCGCGCATTCCGGACACGCTGGGGCCGGAGCGCCGGTTCCTGGAACTGCTGCTGAGCCGCATCCTGAAGCGCTATGGCGAGCAGATGGCCATGATGAAGGGCAGCGCCTTCTCCTTCGAGCACGAGGCGCGGGAGTATTTCGTCAACGGCTATCGCATGGAAAAGCAGCTCAAGAAGATCACCAGCCCCGACGAGCGCTTCGCCGCCCTGCAGGCGATCTTCAACCACTATTTCCATGGCCGGAACTATTACTACTACGCGCTTCTGCGCCGGGAGAAACTGGCGTCGGACAACAAGTTGTTCATGTACTTCTCCCGCGCGGTCTACTTCATGGCACGGGTGGACTGGAACGGCGAGTTGCTGGAGAAGCCATCGCCGCGCTCCCTGCCGACGCGCGACGACATGGTCTTCTTCGTTCAGCGTGACAAGTCGGTCCTGACGCGCTATCGCAGCGACCAGGATTTCCAGCGCCAGATCAAGAGCGTGCTGGAAGCGTTTCCGGCCTGAAGGGTTTTTCCGATATGCGCGCTGCCTTCGTTGCGATGGGCCTCTGCCTGCTGGCCGGCTCCGTTCCGGCTGCCGAGACCGCGGTTCCGCCGGTTCCCGACTGCTCCGGCGCCGCGACGCCGGCCGACCAGCTCATCTGCCGCGAGCCCGGCCTGACCGATGCCCTCAAGCGCCTGGAGGCCGCCGCCGCCGCGTTGGGCGAGACGACGGATGCCGCCGGGCGGGAGGCGCTGGCCGCCGCCCAGACGCTGTGGCGGCAGCGCCGCGACGCCGCCTGCCCGGTCACCGCGGCCGACCTGGAGGACGCGAAGAAGGCGAAGGGGCGGGCCGACTGCCTGGCGCGCTCGCTCGCCGACCGCACCGCCGCGCTCGAGGCGCAGCGCAAGGCGCGGCTCGCTCCGGTCTCCGACCTGCCGGTGACCATCGGCGAGGCGTCGGCCCGTCCGCTGGCGCCGCTGCCGGCCCGCCCGGCGGCGCTGACCCGGCCGGTGACCGCCGCCGCCTTCGTCGGTCGCTGGGCCAAGGCCGATCCGCAGACCCGCTCGCCCATCGACGACTGCCGCACCGCCTACCTGGAGGTGTCGCGCGAGATGACGGTGAGCATCGTCGATCCGCGCATTCCCGGACTTCCCGTCGAGGCGAGGCTGCCCGCCACCCTGTCGGCGACGCTGCCGGCCGAGGGCGCCCAGCCGGTCCCGCTGGAGTCGGACGGCGGCGCCAGGGGGACGCTCGCGCTCGAAGCGGCGGAGGCGCCGCGCGTCGACCGGCTTCTGCTGCGCCTGGAGCAGCCGACCACCCTGGGCGCGGTCTACGTCCGCTGCCGGTGACGCATCGGACAGGCCGTCAGAGCGGGCAGACGCGCAGCCGGACCGTACCGGCCAGCCGCTCTCCCGGTTCCAGGACGCGCAGACCGGCGTCCGGCTCCTCGGTGCGGTTGACCGCGTCGGTCATGTGGCTGACCGGCTCGACGCACAGATAGGACTCGCCGCGCGGCGCATAGACGATCAGGTGGCCGAACGGCCCGTCGGCGGCGATCGTCAGCCGGTGGCCGAGCGCCGGCAGATCCAGCGTCGCCACCCCGTCCCAGCCGGTGAAGCCGTTGTCCAGGACCACCTCGTCCATCCGCACGCCGCGGGGGAAGTCCCAGGCCTCCGGCACCGCCTCGCGCGCCAGGGGAAGCAGCGTGTCGTCGTTGCGCCAGACGGTCGCCACATTGGCGGTCAGCACCGTTCCCGGCGGTTTCGGGAAATAGGGATGCAGCCCGATCCCGGCCGGCATCGGCTCGTCCGACAGGTTCACCAGCTCCATCGACACCGTCAGGCCGTCGCGCTCGACCGAGATGTCCTGGGCGGCGGCATAGCGCCAGGGCCAGTCGTCGGCCCCGTGCCGGTAGGTCAGCCGGGCGGAGCGGCCGTCCAGCCCCTCCACCATCCAGGGATTCTGCCAGCCATGGCCGTGGATCCGGTGGGGCGAGCCGGGATCGGTCTCCAGCCTGACCCGCCGCTGGCGGAAGGTGAAGCGCCCGCCGCCGATGCGGTTGGAGAAGGGAACCAGCGGAAAGCAGCCCATGTCCGGCGCGAAGGTCCCGGCGAGCGCCGCCGGGCTGGCGGGGCGCAGCAGGTCGATCGGGCCGCGAGGCCCCTCCACCGTCAGGCGGGCGATCGACCCGCCGCAGTCCGGGGCCAGCAGGCAGGCGATGGCGCCGTGCCGCAGGGTTGCGAGGTCGTCGGCGCGCTGCTCAACCTGTCGATCCATCACGGCCTTTCCGCTCCGCGGTTGCTGCATTGCGGTATCTCACAGTTGGGCGGGGGAAGGGAAGCAGTTGGCCCTGCGACCTTTCGCTTGCCCCAGGATGTAGGAAATTGACGAAAATTGTTCCAATCATATACCGCGCCTTTACCCTCGCCGGGCGACACTGCGTGGTGACCGCCGGGTGCCCCGCAACCGGCGGTGAGTATAGCCTGCCGTTCCCGTCAGCATAAGGTCAGCGTGTCCAGGCCCTTGCCCCTCCGCCCGGTTGCTCCGGTCTCCGTCAGCGTCGGCATGATCGACGAGGCGGAGCCGTGCGGCACGCTTGCCGAGTTCCACGGGCCGCGGGGGCGCATGGTGCTGGGCATCGTGCTGCGCCAGTATCTCGAGTCGCTGCTGATCACGCCGACCGAGGCGATCCACCACGCCAAGCTGCTGAAGACGCTGATGGAGCAGGGGCAGCTCGTGGAGAATGCCGCGCAGAAGGTGGCGACGGTCCAGGCCCGGCAGCCCGGCCAGGACCAGCGCACCCGCCGTCTCGCCTTGCAGGCCGCGATCGACGAGACCTGGGTGAAGGCCCGCGCCGCCCAGGTGGCCTTCGCCGGCCGCGGCGGGCTGGACGCGGTGCTGGCGGCCCCTCCCGGCAGGTCGCCGACCGGCGACCGCGCCTACGACCTGCGGGTGGCGCTCAGCCTCCAGCTCGCCGAGATCAGGAGCTGGACCGGCAAGCTCGACCGGCTGCTGGAACTCCAGCAATGGGACCGCGATCCGGGGCTTGCCGATGCGGTGGACGGCGCCATCGGCGACCTGCTCGCCATGCCCGCCGCATCGCAGGAGCTGCTGGGGACCAACCTGCTGATGGGCGGCGTGCTGGTGTCGCTGTGCGAGCTTCTGTTCGGCCGGGTGGCGATGGAGGCGAACGGCCCCAGCAGGCTCGGCGTGCTGAACGCCCTGTTCCGCCAGGACCGCCTGCCGCAGGCCCGTGCCATGGTGCTCGACCGCATCCGCCGGCAGCTCCGCGCTCCCCAGCCGCTCGGCCGCGGCGCCTTCGACCAGGAGGCGGAGTATCTGCGCACCCTGACCGGCCACCTGCTGACCCCCGCCGGGCTGGTCGGCGGCCCGCCGATGGCCGACGCCCTGACCGTCCGTTATTCCCGCCGGCTGGAGCAGGGCGGCGCCAGCGCCTATCGCCGCTCCCTGATCGGCATCGCGGAGGGGCAGGCGGACCTGATCTGCCGCATCCATTATCTCGTGACGGTCGCTGCATCGCCCGCCGCCGAGCGCCATCTCGGCGAGATCGCCGATGCGCTGGACGCGGCGCTCGGCAACGAGCTGCTGGTGGAGAACATGGTGCTCCAGACGCCGGACGTGGCGCTGGTCGAGCGGTCCCTGGCCGCTGCGGTGGAGGCGGTGCGCAGCTCCGTCCTGCCGCCGGAGCTGAGGGCCCGGCTGGCCGGGCGGCTCGCCTTCATCGTCGACGAGTATGCCCGGCGCGGCCTGCTGGTCGCCCGGCTGCGCCAGATCGAGACGTCGCTGCGCCGCCGCACCATCCGCCTTGCCGAACTCGCCTGTTCCGGGCTGGTGCGGGAGGAGGGGGCGCTGCCGATGATGCGGCAGCACATCATGGAGATCGTGCGCCAGCCGCAGTTCCAGGCGGAGCTGTCGGCGTCCTCCGGTGGCGAGACGGCGCAGGCGGAGGTGCGCCGCCTCTTCGAACTCCTGGACAAGCTGCGCCAGACGCCGGCCGCCGCACCGCAGCCGTCCGCCCCCCTTCAGCCCACCATGCAGCCGGCCTTGCTGCCTGCCGGACGGGACGGCATCGCCACCGTCACCGCTCCGCCGGCCGTGCCGCCGGCCGCTGCGCGGGGCCGCCCGGCGGCGGCGTCCCCGCCCTCGCTGCCGCCGGCGCCTTCCAGGCCGGTGGCCGGCGGCGCGCTGTGCCCCTGCTGCTTCGCCGCGCGCGTGGGGCAGGAGCCGTGCCGCGCTTGCGGCTATCCGCTCCAGTCCGACAACCGTGCGGGCATCCACCTGACGCCGGGCTCCATCCTGCAGGGGCGCTACAGGACCGGCCGGGTGCTGGGGCAGGGCGGATTCGGCGCGACCTATCTCGGCTGGGACGAGCGGCTGCAGGTCAAGGTCGCGGTGAAGGAGTTCTATCCGGCCAACCTGATCGCCCGCACCCCCGGCGGCAGCGCCGTCATCCCCTTCTCGGACGAGCACGCCCGCAGCTTCAAGGCCGGGTTGACCAAGTTCCTCGACGAGGCGCGCATGCTCGCCCGGCTGCGCGACATCAAGGAGATCGTCGGCGTCCAGGATTTCTTCGAGGAGAACGGCACCGCCTATCTGGTGATGGAGCTGCTGGACGGCCGCACCATGAAGAAGGTCATCGCGGAGCAGGGCGGCAGGCTCGACGTCCGGCGAACGCTGGCCATCCTCACGCCGATCATGAAGGCCCTGCAGGCCGTCCACGAGCAGGGCTTCATCCACCGCGACATCAGCCCGGACAACATCTTCGTCACCAATACGGGCGAAAAGAAGCTGCTGGACTTCGGCGCCGCCCGGCAGGCGATGGAGGGGCCGGGGCTGACCGTGATCCTGAAGCCCGGCTTCGCGCCGCCGGAGCAGTATTCCCAGGAGGGCAGGCAGGGTCCCTGGTCCGACGTCTATGCGCTGTGCGCCACCGCCTATCTGTCATTGACCGGCAAGACGCCGCCCGATGCCACCACCCGTTTCATGAACGACCGGGTCCCCCGGCCGGGCGAGCTGTGCGCCGGCATTACGCCGGCCTTCGAGAAGGTGATCCTCTCCGGCCTCGCCATGCGCTGGCAGGACCGGCCGCAGTCGATGCGCGACCTGCTGCGCGCCATGACCGGCGCGCTCGGCGGCTGATCCGGCACTTCCGCGGCCGGGAAATACAAAAGGGGCCGGACGGTCGCCGGCCCCTCTCGGTCGACTGCGCGCCGGCGACGCTCACTTGGCGTCGGCGGCGACCTGCATCTTGATGATCTTGTCCGGATCCTTCACGGCGCCGCTGCCCGGGGCGCCCTTCTTGATCTTGTCGACGAGATCCATGCCCTCCACGACGCGGCCCCAGACCGTGTACTGGCGGTCGAGGTGCGGGGTCGGGCCGAAGCAGATGAAGAACTGGCTGTCGGCGCTGTTCGGGTCCATGGTGCGGGCCATCGACACGGTGCCGCGGATGTGCGGGGCCGAGTTGAACTCCGCCTTCAGCTTCGGCATGCCCGAGCCGCCGCTGCCGGTGCCGGTCGGGTCGCCGGTCTGGGCCATGAAGCCGTCGATCACGCGGTGGAAGACGACGCCGTCGTAGAAGCCCTTGCGGGTCAGCTCCTTGATGCGGGCGACGTGGTTGGGCGCAAGGTCGGGGCGCATCTCGATCACCACGCGGCCGTCCTTGAGGTCGAGGTAGAGGGTGTTTTCAGGATCCAAGGCCTTGGCCTCCCCATGAGCGAATAGAAGCGTGGCGAACAGCGCCGCCATCAGGATGCGGGTCCACCGCAGCATGCGAAAATCTCCGATGTGCCGAATTCCGCGATCGCGACCATAGGGGAAAGCGCGGCCAAAGCAAAGTGTGCGGCTGGTCGGGGGACCACCCGCTGTTGCCGCTCCGCGGGGGGATCGCTATCGTCCGCCGGCCCCCGCCGGAGGACACCGGATGCCGGGCCTGCCAGAAGAGCCTGCCAGAAGAGGAGGAGCGCCATGCCGACAGTGACCATCCGCCCTGCCGTCGAGGCGGACTGCGCGACGATCCTGCGCTTCGTCCGCGAGCTTGCGGAGTTCGAGCGCGAGCCCCAGGCCGTGAAGGCGACGGAGGAGGATTTCCGGCGCGAGGGGTGGGGCGAGACCCCGGTCTTCGAGGCGCTGATCGCGGAACTGGACGGCGTGCCCGTCGGATTCGCCCTGACCTTCCGCAACTTCTCCACCTGGGAGGGGCGGTCGGGCCTGTTCGTCGAGGATCTCTACGTCACGCCAGACGCGCGGCGCTACGGGGTCGGGCGGAAGCTGCTCGCCGCGGTCGCCCGCCGGGCGGTGGAGCGCGGATGCCGCCGGGTCGATCTCAGCGTGCTGGACTGGAACCCGGCCCGCGACTTCTACGGCCGCCTCGGTTTCCGTCACATGGAGGAGTGGATGAGCTATCGCCTGACCGGCGACGCCATCCGTGCCCTGGCGGAGTCCGATGCCGACGAGCCGGCCGCCGGGTGACGGGTCGCGCGATGCGCTTGCCCCCGCGTCACGCGCGGTTGAAGGCCACGGCCCCCAGGAGCTCGGCGTAGCCGGACCGCTCGTCGCGCAGGTTGGACAGCAGATCCGCCAGGCTGTCGCGCACGAACGCGTCGTCCTGCGTGCCCATCCGCTCCTGCGTCAGCCGGATGAACTCATCGATCAAGGTCATGTGCTCCAGGGAAGAGGCGATGATCTTCTCGGACTTCGTGACGGCGATCATTGTGGACATTCCTTGTTCTGGGCGAGCGCCCCTGACGATCCTGATGCGTCTATTTGGGCATGCGTGCGGTTAATGACTCGCTAACAGAGGTTTTGGTGGTGTCGCTTCTTGAGAGGTACTTCGCGGGCCGGCAATAGTGGCAGTTATACTCTTTGGTGGTAATGCTTTCCGCCCGAATAGGGGGTAGTGCTTGGCAGGACGCCGGGTGAGGGTCGCTACGAAACGTTGATGCAGATGGACGGTGTCTCCACCCATGCCCTTGAAAACACAAAGGGCAGCGGCACTGTTGCACCGCTGCCCGCAGGGCATTGGGTGGAGAGGAACCCTCCGGCAGAAGAGCCGGTTCGCCGCCCGGAAGGGGTAGGGCTACGCCGCCCGGCGATGGGGACGCGCCTCATGCGGCGCGGCAGTCATGGCATCCGCCGCATCGGCCCGGGCCAGGGCGCGGGCGATCATCTCGTCGAACAGGTCGCCGACGAAGAGACCCACCGGTTCGGGCCGTCCGCCGGGCTGCGGGCCTTCCATCAGAAGCGAGCCCTCCTCGCCGGGGCCGACGATCCGCCAGCCGCGCGCCTGCATCTCCGCAACCCGCGGACGGGCAATGAACGAGCGGACGTGATCCATGGCGAAGTCCTGCATGCCACCCTCCATTCGCGGTGATGAGTGCCGGGATGATCTGCCAGAGGCGGGTCTGGAACGAAGCGTAAGGGAAAACATGGAACGCAACAAGAACAAATTCGGGATGTCCTGTTCGAGACGTCCTGGCGGAGGGCGCCTCATGCACGGCCGGTAACCCTGTCCTGCCGGCCCACTTCCGGCCTAGGCCCCTTGCCGAGCGGCATCCGCGAGAAGAGATGTGGCTGAACCAGCAACGGAACAACCAGCACGAGGACCCCATGTCCGGGATGCGTACCGAGACCGACAGCTTCGGCCCCATCGAGGTTCCCGCCGACCGCTATTGGGGGGCGCAGACCCAGCGCTCGCTGAGGAATTTCCGCATCGGCGGCGAGCGGATGCCGGGGCCGCTGGTCCGCGCGCTCGGCATCCAGAAGCGGGCGGCGGCGCGGGCGAACATGCGGCTCGGGGCGCTCGACGGAACCCTCGGCGATGCCATCGTCTCCGCCGCGGAGGAGGTGATCGACGGACGCCTGTCCGACCATTTCCCGCTGGTGGTCTGGCAGACCGGTTCCGGCACCCAGACCAACATGAACGCCAACGAGGTGATCGCCAACCGCGCGATCGAGCTGCTGGGCGGCACGCTGGGGTCCAAGACGCCGGTCCATCCCAACGACCATGTGAACATGGGGCAGTCGTCCAACGACAGCTTCCCCACAGCCATGCACATCGCCGCCGCCGAGCAGATCGAGCAGGCGCTGATCCCGGCGCTGAAGCATCTGCACGCGGCGCTCGACGCCAAGGCGCGGGACTTCGCCGACATCGTGAAGATCGGCCGCACCCACCTGCAGGACGCCACGCCGCTGACGCTGGGGCAGGAGTTCTCCGGATACGCCGCGCAGATCGCCTATGGCATCGAGCGGACCCGCGGCGCCCTGCCGCAGCTCTACCGGCTGGCCCAGGGCGGCACCGCGGTCGGCACCGGCCTCAACGCCCGGCCCGGCTTCGCCGGGGCCTTCGCGGAGGAGGTGGCCGCCTTCACCGGCCTTCCCTTCGTCACGGCGGAGAACAAGTTCGAGGCGCTGGCGACCCACGATTCCCTGGTGGACGCTCACGGACATCTCAACACGCTGGCGGTGTCGCTGATGAAGATCGCCAACGACCTGCGGCTTCTCGGCTCCGGCCCGCGCTGCGGCATCGGCGAGATCGCGCTGCCGGAGAACGAGCCCGGTTCCTCCATCATGCCCGGCAAGGTCAACCCGACCCAGTCGGAGGCGATGACCATGGTCTGCGCCCAGGTGATGGGCAACCACACCACCGTCACCGTCGCCGGCGCCACCGGCCATTTCGAGCTGAACGTCTTCAAGCCGGTGATCGCCTTCAACGTCCTGCAGTCGATCCGCCTGCTGGCCGACGCGGCCGTCAGCTTCACCGACAACTGCGTCGCCGGCATCGAGCCGAACCGTGAGCGCATCGGCCAGCTCCTGAGCGAGAGCCTGATGCTGGTCACCGCGCTGAACCCGCACATCGGCTACGACAACGCGGCGAAGATCGCCAAGAAGGCCCACAGGGACGGCACCACGCTGAAGGAGGCCGGCGTGGCGCTCGGCCTGCTGACCGCGGAGCAGTTCGACCAGTGGGTCCGTCCCGAAGCCATGATCGGACGGTGACGGGCTTCCGTGCTAGGGTGGAGCGGACCAGCCCGTCCCTGCCCGCACCCGGTTCCCCGCCATGAAGAAGCGTTCCGTCCTGATCGCCGGCCACCCCACCAGCGTCTCCCTGGAAGAGGAGTTCTGGGAGGCGCTGAAGGGGGTCGCGCAGGCGCGCGGCCTGTCGGTCAACGCCCTGATCGAGGAGATCGACCAGACCCGCACCGGCAATCTGTCGAGCGCCATCCGCGTCCACGTCCTCAACGCCGTGCAGGGGAAGCGCTGAGGAGGATGTCCGGGCGATGCTGACCGTCGAACGCGCCGACAGCCTGCCGGCCGGGGAGGAGGTCGCGGGCTGCGACTTCTCCTTCGCGGTGACCTGCGAGGCCCGCCCGCCCTTCGACGGCCCCGGGCTGGGCCCGGTCGCGGCGATCCCTCCCTACCGCAAATCCTATGGCTTCGATCCCGAGGAGATCACCGGCGGCGTCACGGACGGAGGGCTGCTGGCCGTCCTGCGGCGGGACGGGCGGTTCGGCGGCTACCTGCTCGCCTCGGTCGCCTGGAACGGCTATGGATTGATCGAGGATCTGGCGGTCGACCGGTCCCTGAGGGGGCAGGGCGCCGGCCGTCTGCTGATGGATGAGGCGGTGCGCTGGGCGCGGGAACAGGGACTGCCGGGCCTGCGCCTGGAGACCCAGTCGAACAACGTGCCGGCCTGCCGGTTCTACCAGCGCTATGGCTTCGTCCTCGGCGGCTTCGACCGCCACCTCTACGGCCCGCCGCGGCCCGGCGGCGGCGAGACGGCGCTCTACTGGTACCTTTTCCTCCGGCAGGGCTGAGCGCGGCCTCTGGACAGCGCGCCGCAGCACGGCGTACACGCAAGGCCTCGTCCTGGTCCCGACCGAAAGAGCCGCCCTTGCCGCCCGACATGACCCTGCTCGACCTGATCGCGCTCGGCTGGTTCCTCGCGAGCTGGGTGGGGTTCACGCTGACGCAGGATCATCTGCTGGCCGGCGGCAAGCTGGTCAACCAGCACCTCAAGGTCATCCGCCGCCATTGGATGGAGCGGATGATGGAGCGCGACAACCGCATCATGGACTCGCAGCTCTTCGGCCACACGATGCACAGCTGCACCTTCTTCGCCTCCACCAACATGCTGATCCTGGCGGGGCTGGTCGGCTCCTTCGGCGGCATCGACCGGACGCACGAACTGATCACCAGCCTGACCTTCACCGTCCAGACCTCGCGCGACCTGTTCGAGGCGAAGATGCTGCTGCTGATCGTCATCTTCACCTTCGGCTTCTTCAAGTTCACCTGGGCGCTTCGCCAGTACAATTACTGCTGCGCCCTGATCGGCGCCGCGCCGGTGCGGCCGCTGCCGCAGGCGGTCCACCGCAGGATGGTGGAGAACATGGCCGACGCCCTGACGCTGGCGGTGACGGCGCTGAACGGCGGCATGCGCGCCTACTACTTCGCGCTGGCGGCCCTGGCCTGGGTGATCGGCCCGATCCCGTTCCTGCTGGCGAGCACCGTCGTCGTCGTCGTGCTGGCCCGGCGCCAGGCCTTCTCGGCGACGGAACGGATCATTCGCGAACAGATGGATCTTCTGGAGGATCAGGCCGCCAAAGACGGACATTCGTATAAGAACTTCTAATTACGCGAGAGCTGCGACGATATTTCCACTACCGTCGTCGCGCGGGCGGTGCTGTAGTGCCGTGCATGCTGCGCCGCAACGACGACTGCGGCGGCGGACCGACCGGACAGGACCCGACGACGATGGACGCCGATACCGCCCTGGCGATCATGGCCACCCTGGATGAGGCGGAGGATCTGCTGAGCCGCCTGCGCCTGCACGACGGCCCGCTGGACCAGGACTCCCTCCTGCGCAACCGCGAGCTTCTCGACCTTGCGCGCTACCGTCTGGAGACCGCCAGCCGGATGGCGTGATCCGGCCGGCTGCGGGCTGCGGCTCAGGGGGTCTTCCACACCACCTTGCCGCCGGCCCGCACCTTCGACCAGTCCTTGGCGAAATAGGCGAAGTCGCGCGACGGGCGGCTGAACAGGAAGCCCTGGGCCAGCCCGACCTCCAGGTCGTTCAGCAGGCGGGCGTGCTGCGGCTCCTCCACCTGCTCCCCGATCAGCGTCAGGCCGAGCTGGCGGCAGACATCCACCATCGACCGCAGCATCGCCATGTCGCGCGGGTTCTCCACCGCGCCGCGGACGAACTTCCCGTCGATCTTGGCATAGTCCACCTGCAGCCCGTAGAGCGACTGGAAGGACGTGGCGCCCGACCCGACATCGTCCAGGCAGACGCGGAATCCGCTCTCCCGCAGCTTCTGCAGCACGTCGTTCAGCTTGGCGATGTCGGTGACGACCACCGTCTCCGTCACCTCGATCAGCAGCTTGCGCGCCAGATCGCCATAGGGCTCGACCACCGACTGGAACTGCCGCAGGAAGATCGGGCTCATCAGCGTCTTGGCCGACAGGTTGATCGCCACGTCCGGCAGCTTGGGCTCCAGCCGGTAGGCGTTCAGCGTATCGAGCACGCACTGGGTCAGCAGCAGGTCGAAGTCGTAGATCAGCCCGACATCCTCGGCGAAGGTGATGAAGTCGGCGGGCGAGGGCATGCCGTCCACCCGGGTCAGCGCCTCCAGATGGTGGACGGCCTGGGTCTCCAGATCGACGATGGGCTGGTAGACGACGACGAAGTCCTTCTTCTCGATGGTCGCGCGCAGCCGGCCGATGCGCTCCACCGCGTCGGACATCATGCGGTTGGCGCCGTCCTCCAGGCTGGCGATGGTGAACTCCCCGCCCTGGGACGAGGCGAAGGCCTGCACCGTGTAGACCAGCGCGCGGGCGGCGTCCGCCGGGTCCAGCGTCGCGTCGGCGACGTCGACCGTCCAGCTCCGGATGCCGCCGGGCAGCGCGCCGCCGGCCGCCTCGATGATCTGGGCGATGTGCCCCTGCACCTCGCGCCCGTCGATGTCGGCGGCATGGACGATGCCGTAGCGGTCGCTGGAAAGCTGGCCGGCGCTGTCGCCGTCCGCCGAGATGCCCCGCAGATAGGCGTCGATCCCCTGCTTGACCTCCTCGGCCGCGCCTTCCGGCAGGGCCTCCACCATCGACTGCAGCCCCTCGATCAGCAGCAGCGTCAGCCCGTGGTCCAGCCCCTTCTCGCGGGCGGCGACGATCCGTTCCTCGAGGATGCCGGTGAAGCCGTGCATGTCCAGCAGTTCGCCCTCCGCCGTCGGCGAGGCGGCGGTCGCCCGCGGGCCGGAGACGAGCAGCACGGTGAGGAACAGCGAGCCGGGGCAGGAATCGAGCCGGCAGCCGCCCAGCAGGGCCGGGAACCTCTGCCCGTCATAGCCCTGGAACAGCACGCGCGCCGGCTTGATGCGGGCCTTCTCCTGGATGCGCTTGAACAGGACGTGGACGTATTTGCGGTCGCTCGGCGCCACCACCTCCAGCAGGTTCGATCCGACCAGCCCGCCGACGTCGCCCTGCGTCAGCCGGCAGCGGGCGCCGGCGCAGAACAGGATGGTCCCCTTCATGTCGGTTTCGATCAGCAGATCCGCCGCCGCGAAGGCGAAGCCGACGAACCGGTCCCGGTCCCGGCTCGATTGCGGCCGACGCAGCCCCGTCGGCTGTGGCATGGGGGTCCGCGGGACCATGTCCTGCACCAGCGTCATCACGCCCCGATGAAAAGATTGGAATAAAATTTACCTAATTGGCACATTTTGAATCTCAGGGTAGCTTGCTTCGCGTCCTGACGAAAGCAGCAAGAATCTCCGCTGACCTTCGCCATAGGTGATTGCAGAGAATTTTCAGCGATTTGTAAGTGATGGAACAAGGTCCGCGCTGTTTTATCGCAGCCGGAAACTGTTTGAACACGTTTGTATTTTTGCGTCGCACCAACGAAGCCGCCTCGCGACTCCGCAGAACCGGTCCGGAAGGACCAAAGAAAAGGCCCCGCGCCAATGCTTGGGGCGGGGCCTTTTCGACTGGCACGGGCTTTCGGATGAGCGTCAGCGCCGCGGCGTCAACCGCGTGACATGCCCCATCTTGCGGCCCGGCCGTGCCGAGGCCTTGCCGTAGAGGTGCAGCCGGGCGCC
Organism: Azospirillum thermophilum; assembly: GCF_003130795.1. Taxonomy (NCBI): domain Bacteria; kingdom Pseudomonadati; phylum Pseudomonadota; class Alphaproteobacteria; order Rhodospirillales; family Azospirillaceae; genus Azospirillum; species Azospirillum thermophilum. The sequence continues at coordinate 1,532,431 of NZ_CP029353.1, read as the reverse complement.
GGGCTCCGCCAGCAGCTCGGGCCAGCGCAGCACGTCGTCGCCGATCAGGTTCGTCATCTCCGCATCCGCCACCCGCTCGACCGAGCCCAGCGGCAGGCCGCAGACCGCGCGGACGAGCTGCTCGAACTGGCAGCAGTGGCAGGCGTCCATCGTCCAGTGGCCGGAATTGTGCGGCCGCGGCGCCATCTCGTTGACCAGCACATGGCCGTCCGGGGTGACGAACATCTCGACCGCCAGCACCCCGACCAGGTCCAGCGCCTCGGCGATGCGCCGGGCGATGCCGTCGGCCTCCGCCGCGGTTCCGGCCGATATGCGGGCGGGGGCCAGGGTGATGTCGAGGATGCCGTCCTTGTGCCGGTTCTCCACCGCCGGATAGGCCGTCATCGCCCCGTCGGCCCGCCGGGCGACGATGACCGACACCTCGCAGGTGAAGGTGACGAAGCCCTCGACGATGCCGGCCGGCGCGCGAATCGACTCCCAGGCGGCGGCCGGGTCCGTGTCGGCGTCGAGCCGCGCCTGTCCCTTGCCGTCATAGCCGAGACGGGTGGATTTCAGGATGCAGCGGGGACCCACCGCGTCGCGCGCCGCCGCGACGTCCGCCGCGCTGTGCGCCTCGCGCCAGGGAGCGGTGGCGATGCCCAGCCCGTTGACGAAGCGCTTCTCGGCGACGCGGTCCTGCGCCACCGACAGCACGTTGCCGCCGGGATGGACGGGCACGAAGCGGCGCAGGTGGGCGACCGTCTCGACCGGGACGTTCTCCCACTCCAGCGTCACCACGTCGACCGAGCGGGCGAAGCGCTCCAGCGCGTCCAGGTCGGTCCAGTCGCCGATGGTCATGGCGGCGCAGACCTGGGCACAGGGGCTGTCGGCGGCGTCCGGGGCGTAGACGTGGACCTTGTAGCCGAGGCGGGCGGCGGCGAGCGCGGTCATCCGGCCGAGCTGGCCGGCACCGAGCATTCCGATGGTGGCGCCGGGAGCGAGCATGGTCAGGCCGGCTCGTCCACCGGGGCCTCGGCCACCGCCGCGGTCTGGCGGGCGCGCCAGGCGTCCAGCGCCTCGGCCACCGCCGGGTCCATCAGGGCGATGACCGACCCGGCCAGCAGGGCGGCGTTGATGGCGCCCGCCTTGCCGATCGCCAGCGTGCCGACCGGGACGCCGCCCGGCATCTGCACGATGGACAGCAGGCTGTCCATGCCCTTCAGCGCATGGCTTTCCACCGGCACGCCGAACACCGGCAGCGGCGTCATCGAGGCGGCCATGCCCGGCAGGTGGGCGGCGCCGCCGGCCCCGGCGATGACCACCTTCAGGCCGCGCGCCTTGGCGCTGGTCGCGTACTCGACCAGCCGGTGCGGCGTGCGGTGGGCGGAGACGATGCGCACCTCGTGCGGCACGCCGAGAGCGGCCAGCGTGTCGGCCGCATGTTTCATGGTGGTCCAGTCGGACTGGCTGCCCATGATGATGCCGACCAGCGGAGCGGCCGGCGAGGAGGTCGGGGAAGCGGCGGACACGGCGATCTGCTTTCCTGTCTGTCCTGAAAGCGGCGGTTTATAGGAAAACCGGCGATTCTGTCCAGCGGGACCGCGCATGCGACGCCAAGAGACCTTTAACCGCGGCGCCGGGAAGGTTACCTAGACCCCATCCCACAGCGTTTTCCCGGGTGAAAGACCATGAGCGAGACCAGCCGCGCCGACATCCGAACCGCCATGGCGGAGGAGCGCATGGCCGCCGCCGGCGTCACCGAGGCGACCATCGACCGGATGGTGCGCACCTTCTACGGCAAGATCCAGGGCGATCCCGTGCTCGGCCCGATCTTCGGCCGCGCCATCACCGACTGGGAACCGCATTTGTCCAAGATGGTCGATTTCTGGTCCTCGGTCGCGCTGCTGACCATGCGGTACGAGGGGCGGCCGATGCCGGTCCATGTCCGCATGGGGCTGGAGCCGGAGCATTTCGCCCGCTGGCTGGAGCTGTTCCGCGAGACGGCGGCCGAGGTGTTTCCGCCCGACGGCGCCGCCTTCTTCGTCGGCAAGGCGGAGCAGATCGCCCGCAGCTTCCAGATGGGGATCCAGTTCTTCAACGAGCAGACGAAGGGCAGCGCCGCGCCGGCCGCCCGGTAGCCCGATCAGGCGCCGGGGCGCCCCGTCAGGCAATCGCGTCAGGCGATGATGCGTCAGGCGATGATGTCGGGCAGCAGCCGGCTCTCCAGCAGGGTGATCTGGTCCTTCAGCATCAGCTTGCGCTTCTTCAGCCGCTGCATCTGGAGCTGGTCATAGGGCGCGCGTTCGGCCAGCCGGGCGATGACATCGTCCAGATCGCGGTGCTCGCTGCGGAGCGTGGCGAGTTTTTCCTTCAAGATTTCTTGTTCGTTCATCGCGCTCGTGGCATCGCGCCCGTTGTGCCGGCTGGCAAAGCGGCGCGGACTATAGCAGATTTCCTCAGCAGCGGCACCGCGAAACCTCGGGCTCGTCCAGAGGTTATGGTTTGCGGGAGCGGCCGGTTCGGGTAACACTGGACCTCCGTGCAACGGGCAGGTGAAACAGGACAGGTTCCATGACGGCTCGCAAGCGCATCGGCATCCTCACCAGCGGCGGCGACTGTGCCGGCCTCAACGCGGTCATCCGGGCCGTGGTGCACCGGGCGGTCGGCACCTACGGCTGGCAGGTCCTCGGCATCAAGGAAGGCACGCAGGGCTTCCTGCAGCGCCCCGTGCAGTATCAGACGCTCGACCTCTCCAACGTGGACGGGCACATGATGCGCCAGGGCGGCACGATCCTCGGCACGACCAACCGGGGCGACCCCTTCGCCTATCCCATGGGCGACGGCACCACCAAGGACCGTTCCGACGAGATCATCGGCGGCTACCGCGAGCTGGGCCTCGACGCGCTGATCGGCATCGGCGGCGACGGCAGCTTCGCCATCCTGCACAAGCTCGCCGAGAAGGGCGGGCTCAAGATGGTCGGCATCCCCAAGACCATCGACAACGACCTCGGCATGACCGAGGTGTCGGTCGGCTTCGACACCGCGGTCGGCGTGGCGGTCGAGGCGCTCGACCGGCTGCAGCCCACCGCGGCCAGCCACCAGCGCGTGATGGTGCTGGAGGTGATGGGCCGCGACGCCGGGCACATCGCGCTGGCAGCCGGCATCGCCGGCGGCGCCGACGTCATCCTGATCCCGGAAGTGCCCTACTCGATCGACAGCATCGCCAACAAGATAAAGCAGGTGCGGGCGTCCGGCCGCAACTTCGCCCTGGTCGTGGTGTCGGAGGCGGTGAAGACCGCCGAAGGCACCGGGGTCAAGAAGCTGCTGCAGGGCGGCGAGAAGCGCTATGGCGGCATCGGCGACTATATCGGCGAGAAGATCGCCGATGCGACGGGGGCCGAGACCCGCGTCACCGTGCTGGGCCACGTCCAGCGCGGCAGCCCGCCGAGCGCCCGCGACCGCCTCGTCGCCTCGGCCTTCGGCGTTCACGCCGTGGACCTGATCGCGGAGGGCAAGTTCGACCGTATGGTCGCCTGGTCCAACCGCGGGGTGATCGACGTCCCGATCACCGAGGCCATCGCGCACTACTCCTGCGTCGAGCTGGACAGCGCCCTGGTCAAGACCGCCCGCGGTCTCGGCATCAGCCTCGGCGATTGAGCGCGCGGGGCTTCCCGGTGGACGACCGGCCGGCAGCCGGTTCCGGCAATCCCTTCTGGGACTTCTCCCTGGCCGTCTACGGACGGCCGGGGGTTCCGGCCGCCTGCCTGTCGCTGCAGGACCGCAGGGGCGTGGACGTGAATGTCCTGCTCTTCGCCGCCTGGGCGGGGATGGCCTGCAGTGTCCGGCTGACCGCCGATGCGCTCGCCGCGGTCGATGCCGGGGGCCGGACATGGCGGGAGGAGGTCGTGCGGCCCCTGCGTGCGGTGCGCCGGCGCCTGAAGGAGGAGGACGACGCGCTCTACCGGCGGCTCAAGGCCGCGGAGCTGGAGGCGGAGCGGATCCAGCAGGATCGGATGTTCGCCGCCTGCGGCCTGCGGCCCGCACCCGGCGGCACGCGGGAGACGGCAGCGGCCAACCTGCTTCTGGCGGTGCCGGGTGGCGATCCGGCGCTGGATACGGTGATCGACGCGCTCTGACCGCAGATTGCTGACCGCCGCGCTTCAGCGGTTCAGGATCAGCATGTTGGGGTCCTGCTCGGTGTCGGTGACGGCGACCGCCTTGCCGACATAGAAGGCGTTGCAGCGCTTGCCGCCGGCGAGCCGGGTCAGCGCCGCTTCCCACTCCCGCCCGCGCGGGCCGACGATACGGAGCTTGAGCTGGTCGATCTCGGGAAAGAGTTGGTAGCCGTCGATCACCGTCGGCTCGACGCCCTTGGCGGTGAAGACGGTCTGGGTGATGGTCAGGGCCTTGCCGTTGACTTCCAGCGTCACGTCCTGCGCCCAGGGACAGCCGTTGCCGCCGGCCTTGGCGCCTTCGGATGCCAGCGCCTGCCCGCCGGAGAGCGCCACGACGGCCGACAGCACCGCACCGGCGAACCCGCCCGCCACCCGCCCGACGGCGTGCCACGGCAAGCCGTTCCGGTCCAGACCCATCGACATCCAACCCTCTCCCGGTTATTGGTCGCGCACCATAATTCGACCGCTCGATCCTGGCAACTTGCGGCCGGCCCTGAGCAGACCTGCAATGAAAGCCGTGCTCGCTTCTGGCTTGCCCAAGGGCGGCATCGTCAAGGTGCGTTGCAGCATCAATGATCGCAACCATCAAATTTCTACCAATTGTCACCTTCTTGCCAACTGTCACTGCGGACGCCCCATGGTCACAGTCGAACAAGCCGTTCTGATTGCACTCGACCACCACCAGTCCGGCCGCTGGGCGGAGGCTGAAGAGCTTTATCGCCGTATTCTCGAAGCCGACCCGCTGTGCGCCGATGCTCTGCTACTCCTGGGTGTCCTGCTGTCGCAGACCGGCCGGTCCCCGCAGGGGGTGGCGCCGCTGCGCCGCGCCGTCTGCCTGCGGCCGGACGGGGCCGGGGTGCTGTCCAACCTGGCGGGGGCGCTGCAGACGACGGGGGATGCGGTCGCGGCGGAGCAGGCCTACCGCCGGGCGCTGTGCTGCGACCCGCAGCTCGCCGATGCCCGTGCCAGCCGTGCCGCCGCCCTGCGGGCGCTGGGCCGGCCGGGGGAGGCCGCAAGGTCGGCGGCGCTCGCCCTGGCCCTGGCGCCGGCCCATGCTGACGCATTGGTGAACCGGGCGGACGCCCTGCTCGCGGCGCTGGACGGGGCCGGGGCCGAGCGGCTGGCCCGGCGGGCGCTCGTCGCCGCAGGGGATCGTCCGATGGTCCGCCTGACGCTGAGCGCGGCGCTGGCCCGGCAGCAGCGCTGGGCGGAGGCGGAGGCCGAACTGCGCGCCGCCGTCGCCCGGCAGCCGGGATTGGGGGAGGCCTGGGAGAGCCTGGGCAGCGTGCTCGCCAAGCAGGGCCGCGCCGCCGAGTCCCTGGCGGCCTTCGCCGAGGCGGAGGTGCGGCGTCCCGGTCCGGACCTGTGGGCGGCGCGCGGCGCGGCCCTGATCTCCCTCGCCCGCCCGGGCGACGCCCTGGCCGACTTCGACCGGGCGCTCGCGGTCCGTCCGCAGGATGCCGGCCTGCACTGGAACCGCGGATTCGCGCGCCTGCTGGCCGGCGACTATGCCGGCGGCTGGCCGGAGTTCGACTGGCGCCGCCGCGACGACCGGGCGGAGCCGCCCTGGCGCCCCTTCCCGCAGCCGACCTGGCGGGGGGAGGAGATCGCCGGCCGCACCATCCTGCTCCATGCCGAGCAGGGGCTGGGCGACACCCTGCAGTTCCTGCGCTTTGTGCCGCTGGTCGCCGCCCGTGGCGCCCGTGTCGTGCTGGAGGTGCAGCCGCCGCTCCTCCCCCTGGTGCGTGGGCTGGAGGGGGTCGCGCAGGTGATCGGGCGCGGTGACCCGCTGCCGTCCTTCGACCTGGAATGCCCGCTGATGAGCCTGCCGCTCGCCTTCGGCACCACGCTCGACGGCGTGCCGGCGGCGGTTCCCTACCTGCGCCCCGACCCGGCGCGCGTCGCCCGCTGGCGGAAACGGCTGGGGAGGGGAGGCCGAAGGTCGGTCTGGTGTGGGCCGGCAATCCGCGTTTCCCCGGCGACCGCCTGCGCTCGCCCCGGCTGGAGGGGCTGCGGCCGCTGCTCGGCGTGCCGGGGATACGCTTCTTCGGGCTGCAGATGGGGCCGGGACGGGAGGATCTGGCCGGGGCGGCGCTTCCACCGGGCTTCACCGACCTGGGGCCGGAGATCGCCGACTGGGCCGACACCGCCGCCATCATGGCCGGCCTCGATCTGGTGATTTCGTCCTGCACCGGTCCGGCGCATCTCGCCGGGGCGCTCGGCGTGCCGCTGTGGGTGGCGCTGCCCTTCTCGCCGGACTGGCGCTGGCTGCTCGACCGCGAGGACAGCCCCTGGTACCCGACCGCCCGGCTGTTCCGCCAGCCGGCCGTCGGCGACTGGGCGAGCGTGGCGCGCCGGATGGCCGACGCGCTGGCGGCGCTCGCCTGACCGCGTCCGGTCACTCGACCGGCAGGAAGATCTTGGTCTGCGGGTCGATCGACCACAGGTCGCCGGTTTCCAGGTCGAACCACCAGCCGTGCAGGCTGAGCGTCCCGGCCTCGACCCGTTCGCGGACGAAGGGGAAGGTCATCAGATTCTCGACGGAGGCCCGCACCGCCGCCCGCTCCACCACGTCGGGGAACTGCTGCAGCCGGTCGATGTCGCCCTGGCTGGCCTCCTCGCTCGTGCCGGCGATGTAGGGGTCGCAGGCCGGCCCGGCGATCGACACCCAGGGGGAGACGAAGTCGTCGTCGGTCGCCTGCCCGGTGCGCAGCCGGATCAGCCCCTGGATGCCGCCGCACTGGGCGTGGCCCAGGACGATGACGTGCGACACCTTCAGGACCTTCACCGCATATTCGATGGCGGCGGAGGTGCCGTGGTAGCTGCCGTCGGGCTGGTAGGGCGGGACGAGGTTGGCGACGTTGCGCACCACGAACAGTTCGCCGGGCTCCGCCTGGGTCAACAGGGCCGGGTCGACGCGGCTGTCGGAGCAGCCGATCATCAGCACCTCGGGATGCTGCCCCTCGGTGACGAGCTGCCGCATGCTGTCCGGACGCCGCTCGTAGTAGCGCGCCCGGAATCCCTTGATGCCGGCCAGAAGCTGGCGGATGGCCTCGTTCTGATCCTTCGCGTCCGTCATCGGCCCTGCGCCCTGTGATGCCGGCCGGCACAACGCCGGCCCCGTCATCGACGCGGTATAGCGGCATCCGCCCGGTCCGCCAAGCGGCTTCGCGCATTGCGGAAGGCCTTATCCGGATCCTCGGATCCCGATGATCAGATCTCGATGGTCTCCGGGGTGTCGGGCTCGCCCCAGCGATTCAGCGTGCCGGTGTCGATGCCGAACAGGTCGAGCACCCGGCCGACCGAATGGTCGACCAGATCGTCGATGGTCCGCGGCCTGGCATAGAAGGCGGGAACCGGCGGGGCGATCACGGCACCCATCTCGGCCAGCGCCGTCATGGTCCGCAGGTGACCGAGATGCAGCGGGGTTTCCCGCACCATCAGGACGAGCCGGCGCCGCTCCTTCAGCGTCACGTCCGCCGCCCGCGTCAGCAGGGTGGAGGTCACGCCGGTGGCGATCTCGCTCATGGTGCGGATGGAGCAGGGGGCGACCACCATGCCCATGGTGCGGAAGCTGCCGCTGGAGATCGCGGCCCCGATGTCCTGGGCGGGATAGCAGACGTCGGCGAGGGCGCGCAGCTCCGCCACCTTCATGCCGGTCTCGTGGGCCAGCGTGACCTCGGCCGACCGGCTGACCACGAGGTGCGATTCGACGCCGAGACGGCGCAGCGTGGTCAGCAGGCGGATGCCGAGGATGACGCCCGAGGCACCGCTGATTCCGACGACGAGACGGGGAGGGATGGTCATGTCCGGGATCTGGTGCGGTGCGCCGGAAGAACAAGCGCGCATCTCCCCCTTTCGATCAGGGGAGCCTGCGCGCCGGCGGCTCAGTGCGCCTCTTCCTGTTCGGAATAGGACTCGTCGTCCTCGCCGTACTCGCCGCGCGCGGCCTCTTCCGGGGGCAGCGGGGTGCCGCCGCGGCGGATGGCCAGCGCCAGCGCCTCTTCCAGCTCGCGCTGGGTGCACAGGCCGAGCAGGACCGGGTTGCGCGGCTTGATGTTCGGCGCGTTCCAGTGGGTCTTGTCGCGCACGGCGGCGATGGTCGGCTTGGTCGTGCCGATCAGGCGGCAGGTCTGCGCGTCCGACAGCTCCGGATGGTGCTTGACCAGCCAGGCGATGGCGTCGGGCTTGTCGCCGCGCTTGGTGATCGGGGTGTAGCGCGGACCCTTCGACCGGGTGGCCGGCAGCGGCAGGTCGGGCACCAGCAGCTTCAGGCGCAGGTTGGGGTTGCGCTCGCAGCGCTCGATCTCCTCCTTGGTCAGCTGCCCGTTGGCAACCGGGTCCAGGCCGACCATCCCGACCGCCACCTCGCCGTCGGCGATGGCCTGGACCTCCAGCGAATGCATGCCGCAGAACTCGGCAATCTGCTCGAAGGTCAAGGCGGTGTTCTCGACCAGCCAAACGGCCGTCGCTTTCGGCATCAAGGGCAGTGCCATCGTCCCTCCTGACAAATCCAATCCGACCGCACCCGTTGGCGGGTGGCGCGATCGGCCTTCCTCTCTTACCGGATTGTCCCGGACTTCGCTTTCCATATAGGGCCGAGTCCGGGCAATGTAAGCATGCTTGCGCAGGCCGCCGGGGAATCCCGGTCGCCTGCTCTTCTGCTAACCCGACTGACGCGCTTTCGCAAGCCCGAGGCACAGGCCCCGCGCCGGAATGCGCGAAAAAAGAGCAGGGCGGACCCGGTGCGGACTTTCGTATGCCGCTGGTCCGCCTGCCCCGACCGCGCCCTTTACGGGACCCCGGGGCCGACCGTCAAGACGATCTTGCCGATATGGGCGCTCGATTCCATCAGCCGGTGCGCCTCGACCGCCTCGGCCAGCGGGAAGGTGCGGTGGATCACCGGCTTGATCCGCCCCGCCTCCAGCAGCGGCCAGACCGTCTCGCGCAGCGCCGCGGCGATTCGGCCCTTCTCCGCCACCGGCCGGGCGCGCAGCGTCGACCCGGTCAGCGTCAGCCGCCTGGCCATCACCGGCGCCATGTTCAGCGAGACCTTCGGCCCCTGCAGGAAGGCGATCGAGACGTGGCGCCCGTCGGTCGCCATGATGTCGATATCGCGGGCGATATAGTCGCCGCCCACCATGTCCAAGACCACGTCGACGCCGCGCCCGCCGGTCGCCTCGCGGATCACCGCGGCGAAGTCCTCGGTCCTGTAGTCGATGGCGCGGTCGGCGCCGAGCCGCTCGCAGGCCCGGCACTTGTCGGCGCTGCCGGCGGTGGTGAAGACGGTGGCGCCGAAGGCCTTGGCGAGCTGGATGGCCGTGGTGCCGATGCCGCTCGACCCGCCATGGACCAGCAGCGTCTCGCCCGGCTTCAGCGCGCCGCGCTCGAACACGTTGGTCCAGACGGTGAAGAAGGTCTCCGGCACAGCCGCCGCCTCCACCATGGAGAAGCCCTTGGGCTTCGGCAGGGCCTGCACGGCTGGCACCACGCAATACTCGGCATAGCCGCCGCCGGCGACCAGCGCGCAGACCTCGTCCCCCAGGCCCCAGCCGGTGACGCCCTCGCCGATGGCGATGACCCGGCCGGCGATCTCCAGCCCCGGCAGGTCCGAGGCGCCCGGCGGCGGGTCGTAGCGGCCCTGGCGCTGGAACATGTCCGGCCGGTTGACGCCGGCCGCCGCGACCTCCACCAGGATCTCGTCGCGGCCGGGCACCGGGGCGGGGCGGCGGACGGGGCGCAGCACCTCCGGCCCGCCGGGCTCGGCGATCTCGACGCAGTTCATGCTGTCCGGCAGTGCGAGGCCCATCGGCTTTCTCCCTTTTCCCGACCGCGCGGAGCGGCCTCCGTTTGTATCGGCAGGCTGCGAAAGGTAGAATTGCCGCACCCCACTGGCAAGGACCGCGACGGCGTGTCCAGGAGGACGACATGGCGATCGACAGCGACGACCTGGAACCCGGGCATCAGGCCAAGCCCCAGGCCAATCCCCTTCAGAAGGACCTCACCCCCTTCGGCATTGCCGAGCTGAAGGCCTACATAAGCAGCCTGGAAGGGGAGATTTCCCGTGCGCGCCAAGCCATTGCTGCGCGGGAGGAACAGCGCACGGTCGCCGACGCCATCTTCAAGAAGCTCTGATCGCTCCGGCGTCGCCGGGGGGGGGGGCGTCGCCGGGGGCATCGCCGGGGCGGCCGGTGCCCTGAAGAAAATGGCTTGCCGGCGGGAGAGCCGCTCCCGCCGGCAAGCCATGGAAGTCGCTGTCTCCCGACCCGTCCGCCGCGTCAGCGGCCGACGAGGTCGCGATAGGCGTGCCAGGATGCATGTCCGATCAGCGGGAAGGCGAGGGCGAGGCCGAGGAAGCCGGTCACCATGCCCGCCGCGGTGAACAGCGTGATCAGGAAGGCCCAGACCGCCATCGGGCCGGCATTCTCGCGCACCACGGCGACGCTGGTCGCCATGGCGGTGAAGACGTCGGTGTCGCGGTCCAGCAGCATCGGGATCGACACCACCGCCACGGAGAAGACGGCGGTGGCGATGATGCCGCCGAAGATCGTGCCGGTCAGCAGGAACGGGATCGTCTCGGCCGAGAAGAAGATCCGGTCGACGAGCTGGTCGAAGGCCGGCGGCTCGGACGAGAAGAACAGGGCGAAGATCAGGAAGGCCACGCGGATCCAGGCGAGCATCGCCAGCATCAGCACCAGCCCGATTCCGGCGACCTGCACGCCGTTGCGCCGATAGGCGCCGATGACCGCCGTCATGGTCGGCCGCTGCCCCTGCTCCAGCAGCCGGCTCGCCTCGTAGAGCCCGACCGCGAACATCGGGCCGAGCAGCATGAAGCCGGCACCCAGCGGAAGGATCAGGTATTCCATCTCCTGCATCGCCAGTCCGGCGACCAGGACGAAGCTGGAGATCACCGCCAGCAGGCCGTAGGCGAAGCTGATGACCGGCGCCTGCGTCATGTCCTGCCAGGCGGCGGCCAGCCAGACCCAGGGGCGTTGGGTATCGACCGCCCGGACCGGCGGAAGAAAGGACCCGGCCGTTTGACCAGGCGTGTTGCCGTGGAGTGACGTGATGTCGGCCATGGTGACGGACCTCCCCCTTCTGTCACTGGGCGCAACCGGGGGTATCCCCGGACGACCATGGCGGGATGATCGCACCGAAACCGAGACAGTCGCAATAGGGAATTGTTTAGGTGACGGATAGTCTCAGGAAATTAGGGGTTATTCCCGAGTTTGCAGCTTGGGCTTTGCCGTTGCATGGCAGGGCCGGCCTGCTCCGGCCGGGCGCTCAGCGCGGGTCGTCGGGCTTCGGGCCGTCCAACCTGCTGCCGTCCAGGTCGCGGTCGGCGCGGCCGCGCTCCTGCCGGTCGCGGGTCTTCTCGGCCTTGGTCCGGCCGAAGCGGATCCGATTCGCCCCGGCTTCCTTTTCCCGCTCGCTGCGGGCGCGGGCCTTGCGGACTTTGTTGAGGTTGATGACGTCGCCCATCCAGGGATTCTCCGGCGCTGCGGCCATCCGGCCGTCGAGCATTCTGTCTGCGGATCGCAACTTGGTCGTGGGATTGCCCAAATTGCTTGTTTCATATCCACCGATTAGCTTAGCGAAGGACGGCGCGGGCGAGAAGGGCCGGTCGGGTCCGCCCCCCTGCGGCGGTACCCACAGCGCAATGGATGAAACCGACCAGTAGGGAAGGCGGACCCTCGGTGAAGAAGATCGTGATCGCAATCCTGGCCGTGCTCGCCGTTCTGGCGGGCGCATTGCTGGGCTTGCCCTCCCTGGTGGACTGGAACGGCTACCGCGCCCAGATCGCGGAACGTGTCGCCGCGGCGACCGGGCGCGCCGTGGAACTGAAGGGCGACGTCGGCCTGTCGATCCTGCCGACCCCGGCCTTCACCGTCCGCGATGCCCGCCTCGCCAACGCCCCCGGCGCCGCGGAGGCCGACATGGTCCGGCTGAAGAAGCTGGACGTGCGGATCGCGCTCGGCCCGCTGCTCGGCGGTCGCGTCCAGGTGGAGAGCATCGCGCTGGTCGAGCCGACCGTGGTGGTGGAGGTTCTGCCCGACGGCCGGCTGAACTGGGATCTCTCCGCCGACCGCGCCGACAGCCGCGGCACCGGAAGACAGGCGGACGCCATCGTGTCCTCCGTCAGCTTCGATCAGGTTTCCATCGACAGCGGCACGATCCTCTACCGCGACGACCGCTCCGGCCGGATCGAACGGTTGGAGAATGTGAACGCCCGCATCGTCGCCGGCAGCCTGACCGGCCCCTTCCAGGTGCAGGGCACCTTCACGCTGCGCAGCACTCCGGTCCGCACCGAGATCACCACCGGCCGCTTCACCGAGGGGGCGGCCGTGCCGCTGCGCGTGTCGCTCGGCCTGCAGGACAGCGACGCGACGCTGCGCTTCGCCGGCATCATCGCCCAGGGGAACAACGGGCAGGCCGGCGCCCCGGCCGCGTCCGGCGGCGGTCCGCGCGCCCAGGGCGACCTGCGGGCGGAGGGCGGGGACCTCAACCGCGTCCTCGCGGTGATCGGGGCCGGCGGCAGCCCGGCGCTCGCCCAGCCCTTCAATCTGCGCACGGCGATGGAGGCGACGACCGCGGCGGCCTCCTTCTCCAACCTGGAGGTCCAGCTCGGCGACACCCGGGCGTCCGGATCGGCGTCGCTGCGCAACGGAACGCCGACGCGGGCGGAGCTGACCCTGGCCCTCAACCGGCTGGACATCGATGCCTGGCGGGGCCGGTTCTCGACCGGCGCTCCCGCCGCCGCCGATGCGCAGCCCTCCGTGCCGCCGCCGGCTCCCCCCGCCGCGGACGGGACGCCGGCATCCGCGGAACCGACCAGGGCCGACCGCCCGTCGATCCGCGTTCCGGAGCTGCCGGGGGGATCGACGTCAAGCTCGACCTGTCGGCCGACGGCATCACCTACAACGGCAGCGTCGTCCGCCAGGGCCGGATCGAGGCCACCCTGTCGGGCGGCCGTCTGAACGTCGACCGGTTCAGCGCGCTGCTGCCCGGCGGGTCCGACCTCGTCGCCGCCGGCGAGCTGACGACCCCCGGCGGCCTGCCGACCATGGACCTGCGGGTGGAGGCGAACGCCGACAATCTGCGGGCCCTGCTCGACTGGATGAAGCTCGACACCCATGCCGTTCCGGCGGACCGGCTGCGCCGGGCCTCGCTGGCCGCCCGCCTCGTCGGCACGCCCGGCCGGTTCGAGATCGGCGGCCTGGATCTGCGGGTCGATACCAGCCGCCTGTCCGGCGCCGTCGCCTATGTCGACCGCGGCAGGCCCGCCTTCGGCGCCCGGCTGGAGCTGGACCGGCTGAACCTCGACGCCTACCTGCCCCCGGAGACGGGCGCGGCCCCGACGCCCGCCGCGCAGCCGGCGCCTTCCGGCCAGCCGCAGAGGCCGGCGCAGAAGGCCGGCCGCGCCGCCGCCCGGCAGCCGGAGGAGCCGGCCTCGCTGCGCCTGCTGAAATCGGTCGACGCCAACCTCGACCTGACGGTCAGCCAGCTCACGGTGCGCGGGCTGCCGGTGCAGGGGATCAGGCTCGACGCGACGGTGGCCGGCGGCGGCGTGACCATCCGCGAGGCGCGCATCGACGACTTCATCGGGCTGAAGGGGCGGCTGGACGGGCAGGTTGCCGCCGTCTGGCCGCTGCGCGGCGCCAACCTCGCCCTGACCGCCGAGGCGGCGAACCTGTCCAGCCTGCCGAGCGCCGTCGCCTGGCCGCCGGGCATCCCGGCGCCGGAGCGGCTGGGCGCCGTCACGGCGCGCGCGCGCGTCGCCGGCGATGCCGAGCGGCTGGCGGTGGAGGTGAATGCCGGGATCGCCGACGCGACGCTGGAGGCCGGCGGCGCCCTGCTGGCGCTGGAGACCGATCCGGCGGCCGACCTGAAGCTGCGCCTCACCCACCCGGAGATCGGGCGTGCCGCCGCCCTGTTCGGCGACGGGCAGCCGGCGCGTGCCTATGGGCCGCTCGACCTCTATGCCGAGCTGCGCGGGCCGCGCAAGATGCCGGTCCTCGGCAACATCCAGGGCATCGTCGCCGGGGTGCCGCTGCGTGGCCGGGCCAACGCCAACCTGACCGGCAGCCGCCCGCGGGTGGAGGCCGATCTGCAGACCGGCGATCTCGACATCGCCCGGCTCGCCGCGGCTCCGGCCCTGGCCTCCCGCGTCGGGGCCGCCGGGCCGGCAGCCGGACAGGGAGCCGGACAGGGAAGCGCCCCGGCCGCGGCGCCCGCGGCGGACACGCCGGCCCGCTTCGACCTCGGCTGGATGCGTTCCTTCGACGGGCGTCTCGCCCTGACGCCGGCCTCTCTGGTGATCGGCGACACCCGCATCGACGAGCCGGCGCTGCGCGCCACGCTGGAGAACGGGGTCCTGAAGCTGGAGGAGTTCGACGGAAGCTGGGCCGGCGGCCAGGTCTGGGCGAGCGGCAAGCTCGTCGCCGCCGAGGGCGCCGCCCCGGCGATGGACGGCACCGTCACCGTCGGCAAGGCGAGGCTCGACCAGCTCGCCGGGCTGTCCGGCCTCGGCTTCGCCGGCGGCTCCGCCGACCTGGAGGCGACGCTCGCCACCACGGGCGACAGCGGCGACGCCCTGCTGCGCGGCCTGACCGGCAAGGGGCGCGTCGCCGCCCGCGACGGCCTGCTGACCGGGCTCGATTTCGCCGCCATCCGCGACCGGCTGACCCGCATCGACCGGCCGCAGGAGGTTCTCGGCGCCATCGCCGGCGGGCTCCAGGGCGGCCAGACCCGTTTCGGGCGGCTGGACGGCACCTTCACCGTCAGGAACGGCGTGGCCCGGACGGAGGATACCCGCGCCGTCACCGACTTCGGCGAGGCGGCGGTGGTCGGGCAGGTCTCGCTGCCGCAGGGCACGGTCGATGCCCGCATGCGGGTGACCATCGCGGCCGATCCGCCGCTGCCGCCGCTCAGCCTGCGGGTCAGCGGGCCGCTGGCCGCCCCGACCCGGTCGCTGGAGATGCAGGAGCTGCAGGACTATTTCGCCCGCCGGGCGGGAGAGGCGCTGAAGCCCAGCCTGCCCGTTCCCAACCTTCAGGGCGTCCCGGCGAATCCGGAGGGGCTCATCCGCGGGCTGATCGACGGGCTGAAGCGTTGACCGATGATGCCAGGACCAACCCGGTTGAAGTCCGCCGGGGTGGAGCCCATAATGAAACCCGGTAATTGAGGTATTTTCCCGATGCAGGTGGACAACAAGATCCTGGACGATCTGGCCCGCGTGGCCGGTGGCGCGCTCGGCGCCTTCTCGTCCTTGCGCGAAGAGGTCGAAGGTCAGCTTCGCCAGCAGTTCGAGCGCGTGCTGTCGCGCATGGACGTGGTGAGCCGCGAGGAGCACGAGGCCGTCCGCGCCATGGCCGCCAAGGCCCGCGAGGAGCAGGAACTGCTCGCCGAGCGGATCGCCACGCTGGAGGCGACGGTCGCCTCCCTGGCGACCGCGGCCTCGACGCAGCCGTTGCCGGCCGACCATGCGCCGGTGGTGTCCGAGTCCGCCCCGGCTCCCTCGGTGATCGCCGATCCGGGCAGCAAGCCGGCCGACGCCGGGGCGTGAAGACCGGGTCCCGGCGCTCCGCAATCCGTCATCGCAGTGGACTGCCGCGCCCACGGCGGCAAATTCTGTTGCGCCGTGGGGGGGCCTTTGGCACGGTGCCAGCCGTAGCTGCCCCCGGGGCGATGTATACACGATCTGGAGGCTTCGGCCTCGTTGCCCTGGAGGGCGGCGTCATGCGCCGCACCTTCACAGGAGGACGCTGACATGTCGGCCGTTACCGCCGAAACCACCGCTTCCGCCCATAATCCGCTCGATGTGGTCGAGGAAATCGTCACCGCCAACGAATGGCCGTTCGAGCGCGCGACCGAGGACGAGCTGATCGTCGAGATCGGCGGGCGCTGGTGCGACTACCGGCTCTACTTCGTGTGGCAGCCGGACGTCAGCGCGATGCAGTTCTCCTGCCAGTTCGACATGAAGGTCCAGGCCGCCCGCCGCGGCGCGGTGGCCGAACTGCTGGCCGAGGTGAACGGCCGCATGTGGCTCGGCCATTTCGACGTCTGCCCGGAAGAGCACACGCCGATGTTCCGCCAGACCATGCTGCTGCGCGGCTCGCGCGGCGCCACGGTGGAACAGCTCGAGGATCTGGTGGAGATCGCCCTGTCGGAGTGCGAGCGCTTCTACCCCGCCTTCCAGTTCGTCATCTGGGGCGGCAAGAGCGCGCAGGAGGCGGTGTCCGCCGCCATCCTCGACACGATGGGCGAAGCTTGAGAACACCATGGCCGGGATGATCGAGCGGAGACGGGGCGGGCGATGAGCGAGGGCGTCGGGGCGAAACTGCTGCTGGTCGGCTGCGGCAAGATGGGCGGTGCGATGCTGGACGGCTGGCTCGCCTCCGGCGTCGCCTCGCGGGTCGTGGTGATCGATCTCTCCGGCGTGCCGCAGTCGCTGGAGGGCGACGGCCGCGTCGCCGCCGCGTCCGGTCCCGACGCCCTGCCGGACGGCTTCGTCCCGGACGTCGTCGTGCTGGCGGTCAAGCCGCAGGTGATGGACGGCGCCCTGCCGGCCTACCGGGCGCTGGTGCGTCCCGGCACCGTCTTCCTGTCGATCGCCGCCGGCAAGACCATCGCCTATTTCCAGCGCGTGCTGGGGGAGCAGGCGGCGGTCGTCCGCTCCATGCCCAACACCCCCGCCGCCATCGGCCGCGGCATGACCGTCGCGGTCGCCAGCCCGGCCGTCGCGCAGGACCAGGTGGCGCTGTGCGACCGGCTCCTCCATGCGGTCGGCGATGTCGCCTGGGTGGAGGAGGAGGGGCTCCTCGATCCGGTCACCGCCGTGTCGGGCAGTGGCCCGGCTTACGTCTTCCTGCTGGTCGAGGCGCTCGCCAGGGCCGGCGAGGCGAGCGGGCTTTCCCCCGACCTCGCCATGCGGCTGGCCCGCGCCACCGTCTGCGGCGCGGGTGAACTCCTCCACCAGTCGCCGGCCCCGGCGGCCGATCTGCGCAAGGCGGTCACCAGCCCGAACGGCACCACCCAGGCGGCGCTCGACGTGCTGATGGGGCCGCAGGGGCTGCAGCCGGTGATGGACGCCGCGGTCGCCGCGGCCACCCGGCGGTCGCGCGAACTCGCCCAGTGACCGGCCGGGGCGCCCGGAGATGACCGGCCTCAGCCCCTCCGCCCGCCGCGTGCAGGACCTGCTGGATGCCGCCGGGCTCGGCCACCGCGTCGTGGAGCACGAGGGCAGCACCCGCACCTCCGAGGAGGCGGCGGCCGCCATCGGCTGCACTGTCGCCCAGATCGCCAAGTCGCTGATCTTCCGCACCAAGGAAACCGGCCGGCCGGTCCTCGTGGTCGCCAGCGGGGTCAACCGGGTGGACGAGAAGGCGGTCGGCCGGCTGGTCGGCGGGAAGATCGCGCGCGCCGATGCCGACTTCGTGCGAGAGGCGACCGGATTCGCCATCGGCGGCGTCGCGCCGATCGGCCACAGCGTTCCGCCGCTCGTCCTCATCGACCGCGACCTGATGGCGTTCGCCGAGATCTGGGCCGCCGCCGGCACGCCCAACGCCGTTTTCCGACTCACGCCGGCCGACCTCGTCAGCCTGACCGGCGGGCGGGTCGAGGACGTGCGCAAGGCCGGGTGACGGACCGCCTCCGCCGCACCATCTTGTAGCGGGACCGATCAGGATGGGACGGACGAGGCCGACGATGGACGATACCCCCGACAGCGCAACCGGCCCGGCGACTCCGGGCGATCCGGGAACGCCGGGCGATCCCGGTGACGAGATGGATCGGCGCGTCGCCGCCGCCGCGATGCGGCTGGCCGCCGACCGCGGCTGGCACAGCACCAGCGTGCTCGACGTCGCCCGCGCGGCCGGCGTGCCGCTGGTCGTCTTCCACCGCCGCTATCCGACCCGTGCCGCCGTGCTCGCCTCCGTCTCGCGCGTCGCCGATGCGGCGGTGCTGTCGGTCGACACGCCGCCGGACCCGGAGGAGGGGGCGCGCGACCGGCTGTTCGACGTGATGATGCGCCGCTTCGACGCGCTGGTGCCCTACCGCGACGGGCTGCGCGCCGTCCTGCGCGACCTGCCGCGGGAGCCGGTGACCTCCCTGTGCTTCGGCCGGCAGTATGGCCGCTCCATGGCCTGGATGCTGCGGGCCGCCGCGGTCGAGGTCGACCGCCGGGGTGGCGGCGCCCTGGTCGCCGGACTCGGCGGGGTGCAGGCGCGGGTCATGCGGGTGTTCGTCCACGACGACAGTCCCGACCTCTCCCGTACCATGGCGGCGCTCGACACCGAGCTTCGCCGGGCGGAGCGCTGGGCTGAGGCATTGTGTCGCTGGCGCCCGCGTCGCGACGCCCCGGACCGTCCCGCTGCGCAAACGGTTGGCTGAATAGGCCATTTGCGCAGGTGCGCCGCCCGTAATCGGTGTTTATGCTGCGTCGCGAAAGGGCGTTGACTATCATTTCGGCAGTCTGCATAGTCCGGGAGCGGACATGCTGCGCCGCAGCAAAAAATTCACCCACGGGGACGAGAAAGATGGCCACGTCGAACGGTAATCCCTTCCTTGATTTCGACATCACCAAGATCATTGGCGATTTCAAGATGCCTGGCGTGGACGTCGAGGCCCTGATCGCCAGCCAGCGCCGCAACATCGAGGCGGTGACCGCCGCCAACCAGCTCGCCTTCGAAGGGCTGCAGGCCGCCGCCCGCCGCCAGGCCGAGATCCTGCGCTCCTCGCTCGAGGAGGCCAGCGGCTACGTCAACCAGGTCGTCGCCGCCGGCACCCCGGAGGAGAAGGCCGCCCGCCAGACCGAGCTGGTGAAGGCCGCCTTCGAGAAGGCCATCGCCAACGCCCGCGAAGTGTCGGAGCTGCTGGCCAAGTCCAACACCGAGGCCGCCGAGATCCTCTCCAAGCGCGTGTCGGAGAGCCTGGACGAGCTGAAGTCGGCGATCGCCAACGTGCGCAAGTAACGGGACGACCGCTGCCGCGCCAGGCGCGGCGGCACCCGTCACGGAAAAGGGCTGCCCCCGCGGGCGGCCCTTTTTGCGTTTCCTGCCGTGCCGGCCGCGGGGTAGCCTCGTCTCCTGCCACGGACAAGAGAGCGGAAGCCCCCATGACCAGCACTGACGGCAGCAAGACCGCCCCGATCTCCTACGACGATTTCCTGAAGGTCGACATCCGCGTCGGCACCATCACGGCGGCCGAGCCGTTCCCCGAGGCGCGCAAGCCGGCCTATAAGCTGACCATCGATTTCGGGCCGGGGATCGGCGCGCGGCGCAGCTCCGCCCAGATCACCACCCATTATGTGCTGGAGGAGCTGGTCGGCCGTCAGGTCCTCGCCGTCGTGAACTTCCCGCCCAAGCGCATCGGCCCCTTCACCAGCGAGGTGCTGTGCCTCGGCCTGCCGGATGCGGAAGGGGCGGTGATCCTCGTCGGACCGGGGAAGCCGGTGCCCGATGGCGGCCGTCTTTATTGAACCGGCACGCGGTTCCACAGCCGTGCGGATGCCGGCGCGGCGTCGGCTGTCAATGACAATTGTGTAAACCTTTAGGAAACCTCTGGCGGAGTAAGCCTCTCCCCGTCGGTCGCGTTGTTGCATTGCGGCATTGCCGTCCAGGGGAGGGGTCCTGATGCAGTCGTTTGTCGCCCGGATGTCGATCTCGAAGAAGGTCAGCATCCTGAACCTTCTGGGCATGCTGCTGCTCAGCGGCGCCGTGCTTCTCGTCATCGGGCAGGTGATCGGCCGCGAACTGGAACGGCAGGCGATCGACATGCAGCGGCTCAGCATGGAGATCGCCTGGAGCTCCCTGCTGGACAAGGGAACGGACTTCTCGGTCGCGGACGGCACGCTGCGTCTGGGCGGCATCGTCCTCAACGGGAACAACGAGACGGTCGACAAGATCAAGAAGATCACCGGCGGCACCGCGACCATCTTCCAGGGCGATACCCGCGTCGCCACCAACGTGCTGAACAAGGACGGCAGCCGGGCCACCGGAACGAAGCTGGCGCCCGGTCCGGCCCATGACGCCGTGCTCGGCCGCGGCAACGGCTACCGCGGCATGGTGACGATCCTGGGCGAGGAGTATTACGCCGCCTACGATCCCATCAAGAACGGCCGCGGCGAGACGATCGGCATCCTCTATGTCGGCATCAAGAAGAGCGACGTCTTCGCCACCTTCGACGACAGCATGCGCTTCGCCACCCTGTTCGTGATCGGCTGCGCGCTGGTGCTGGCGGTGCCGGGCTACCTGCTGCTCAGCCGGCTGCTGCGGCCGCTGGGCCAGCTCGACCGCGCGATGCAGGCGCTGTCCGCCGGCGACCTCGCCACCCCCATCGCGGGCAGCGGGCGGCAGGACGAGATCGGCGCCATGGCCCGCTCGGTCGCCATCTTCCGCGACGGCATGGCCGACGCCGAGCGCCTGCGGGCAGAGCGCGAGCAGCGCCGCCGGGAGGCGGAGGAGGAGAAGCGCCGCGCCCTCCAGGGCATGGCCGACACGGTGGAGCGGGAGTGCCGCGACGCCGTCAACCGCGTTTCCCAGCGCACCCAGTCGATGGACCATAATGCCGAGGCGATGGCGGGCTCCGCCGGACTGGTCGGCGTCAGCGCGCAGGAGGTCGCCGCCGCGGCCCAGCAGGCGCTCGACAACGCCCAGGCCGTCGCCTCCGCCGCGGAGCAGCTCTCCGCCTCCATCGGCGAGATCGGTGGCCAGGTCGGCCAGGCCGCCAGCGTCACCCGCTCGGCTGTCGAGGCCGGGCAGCGGACGCAGCGGACCATCGAATCGCTGTCGAGCGCGGTCGGCCGGATCGGCGACGTCGCCAGCCTGATCCAGGGCATCGCGGCCCAGACCAACCTGCTGGCCCTCAACGCCACCATCGAGGCCGCGCGGGCGGGGGAGGCCGGCAAGGGCTTCGCCGTCGTCGCCAACGAGGTGAAGAACCTCGCCAGCCAGACCTCGCGCTCCACCGAGGAGATCTCGCGCCTGATCGCCGAGATCCAGGCCGTCACCGCCGAAAGCGTCTCAGCCGTCGAGCAGATCGGCCGCACCATCGCGGAGATCGACGACATCTCGACCACCGTCGCCGCCGCCATCGAGCAGCAGGGGGCCGCGACGCAGGAGATCTCGCGCAACGTCGCCCAGACCGCCGCCGTCGCCAGCACCGTGTCGGTCCGCATCGGCGAGGTGTCGCGCGAGGCCGCCGTCACCGGCAACCGCGCCGGCGAACTGCGGCACGACGCCTCCGAGGTCGCCGTCAGCATCGACAACCTGATGCACACGCTCGTCCGCGCCGTCCGCACCGCGTCGGAGGATGTCGACCGCCGCACCTTGCCGCGCTACCGCGTCGGCCGCTCCTGCACGGTCGCCGCCGCCGGCGGAACGTTGCGGGTCACGCTGTCCGACATCTCGCGCAACGGCTGCGCGCTTGCCGACGCCGGGGCGGTGCCGTCGGAGGGGACGCTGCAGACCGACCTGATCGCCATGCCGCTGCCCTTCGAGGTGCTGAACCGCGAGCGGGAGTCGGTGCGCATCCGCTTCCGCCTCGACGCCGGGGAGCGGGCGGCCTTCGACGCGCTGTTCGACCGGTTCGAGGCCGGGCCGGTCGAGCGAATCGTCGCATGACAGTCCTGCACCTTGGCGCTAGACCGTAAGATCGCCGTATTCTCCCGGCCGGGCTATTGTTGACTGTGGAAGGTCGCCTCGCCCGCAGACCCATCGGAAAGGACAGCGTCACGCTCCATGGTGCACTACCTCGGCCCGAACCCGCTCAGAACCTTGTATGACGCCGTCGAAGCGATGCGGCGGGAGCCGGCGGAGGCGCCCTCCCTGCCGCGCACGGCCAAGCTGCTCGCCCAGGGGCGCAGCCGGATGGCCCGCAAGGTCGGCGAGGAGGCGATCGAGGTGGCGATCGAGGCGATGCGCGGCGACCGCGAGGCGACGGTCCTGGAGGCCGCCGACCTGCTGTACAACCTGACCGTCCTGCTGGCCGACATGGGCATCACCCCGGACGAGGTGTGGGCGGAGCTCCGCCGGCGCGAACTGACCTATGGCGCGGCGGAGAAGCTGCCGAAGACGGATGGTCTTTCTCCGCCGCCGCCGGTCCAGGCCCCGCCGAACCCGGTGAAACGGCGCAAGCAGGACAAATAGCCGTTCCGGTTCAGGTGTCCGCCTCCGTCCTCGGGAAGGTCAGGTCGAACCGGGTGCCGCCGTCGCTGCTGAAGGCATGGTCGCCGCCGAGTTGCCGGGCAAAGGCGCGGATCAGGTCCATGCCCATGGATTTGCTCTTGGGTTGCCCGACTGGCAGGCCGATCCCGTCGTCGTGAATGGTCAGGCGGATGAGGTCGGCCTCGGCCCGGACGGTGATGCGGATCTCGCCCTCGCTCCGGTCGCGGAACCCGTGCTTGTAGGCGTTGGAGACCACCTCGTTCAGGATCAGCGAGAAGGGCACCGCCCGGTTCAGGTCCAGCACCACCGGGTCGGCATCGTGGCTGATGCGCACCGTCTGCTCCGGCCGGTCGTAGAAGCTCCGCAGGTTGCCGCACAGCGCCGTGACGAACTCGTCCAGCCGGATCTCGGAGACGCCGGTCGTGCGGTAGATCTGCTCGTGGATCAGCCCCATCGTGTGGATGCGGGCCAGCGCCTCGTCGAAATGCGGCTTCAGGGCGGGCAGCCTCTGGGACTGCAACTGCAGCAGGCTCAGGATCACCTGCAGGTTGTTCTTCACCCGGTGATGGATGTCGCGCAGCAGCACTTCCTTGTCGGCCAGCGCGCGGTCCAGATGGCGCGTGCGCTCGGCGATGCGCTGCTCCAGCTCGTCGTTGGCCTGGCGGAGCTGCTGCTGCGCCAGCGCCACCTCGCGCGACCGGCGCAGCGCGATGATGCCCATCACCAGCAGCAGGACGGCGACCGGCCCGGCGAAATAGGCATAGGGCGCGACGCGGCTGCGCCATTCGTCGGTCAGGGTCGCGGTATCGATGCCGTAGACGACGTAGACCGGCAGGTCCGGCACCTTGCGGCGGACCATCAGCCGCTCCACCCCGTCGAAGGCGGTCACGGTCCGGAAGATGCCGTCCGTTTCGGGGGCGGCGATCAGCTCCGGATGGCGGCCGATGTCGGCCACCACCGCGTCGCCCGCCGCTCCGCTCGCCGGTTCGCGGGCCAGGACGGAGCCGTCCTCGCGCAGCAGCAGGATCACGTCGCCCGGCCGGGCGAGCGCCGAGCGGTAGAAGGCCGAGAAGTAGGAGGGCAGGATCGACACCTGCGCCACCCCCTGGAAGCTGCCGTCCGGCCATTCCATCCGGTGGCTGACGGTGAAGAACACCTCGCTCTGGCGGATGCGGCCGAGCAGGCGCGGGCCGATGTGGATGTCCTTCCGGCCCTGGGCGTGGACGCGGAAATACTCGCGGTCGGCCACGTTCAGCGCACGGGCCGGCCATTCCTGGCTGGTGGCGCGGATGATGCCGGCCGCGTCGGTGATCCAGTAGGATTGCACCTCCGGCAGATCCTCCGCCATGTGGACCAGCCGCCGCTGCAGCAGGGGGAGCCGGCGATCCGCTCCCACCCCAGATCGTCGACCATCCATTCCACATGCTTCAGCGTCGCGGCATGGATGCCCAGCACCTTCGCGGCATGCTCCTCCAGCACGCGGGAGGTGCCGAGAAGCTGGTCGCGCAGTTCCGCCCGGACCTGGGCCTGATACTGCAGGGCCGCAAGCCCGAGCATCAGAAGCGTGACCGCCATCGCCGCGGCGAGGACGGTCAGCGTCATCGGCCAGACCCGCAGGGGACGGGCCCGGGCGCTGTCGGACAGGCCGGGACTTGCCAGGGTCCGCAGCTTCAACTCGCTGGTGCCGGCGTTCGGCATGATGCTCGCGGTGGAAGTAATGCGCGGTTTGGCATTGCGCGGGACAGCATAGTGCAGCGCGTACGGTCCGTCATCAGCCATTGCGCGTTCGGACCGCTCGACCGCCGGGAGCGTCAGCCCGCCGTCGCCGGCCGCCGCTGCCCGGCCCTGCCGGGGCCTGCCGGCAGGCCGGACAGGGCCGGATCGTCCTTGCCGGGCTGCTTGGCGCCGAAGAGATGGCAGGTGGTCGCCGTCCCGACCTCGAACCCGGCGTTGCGGGAATAGCGGTGGGCGACGCGGTCCATCGCCTCGCGCTGGTTGCCTGCAACCACCAGATAGGTCCGCGGCGCCTTCCAGCTCGTCTCCATCCGCGGCAGGGCCGGCGGGGCGTCGGCCGACCGCCCGACCTGCAGGGCCCAGATGGTGCCGGGTCGCGGGTCCTGGCGATCGAAGACGAAATAGCGCTCCACCGGGGCCGCCTTCGCCCGCTCCATCTTCTGCGAAAGCTGGTCCACCGCGACGCGCGCCTCGTCGAGCTGCTCGTCGAGCCCGGCGCAGCGCTCGCGCAGGATGTGCAGGGCGCGGCTGCGGTCGCCCACCTCGTGCTCCAGCGTGCGCAGCGTTCCCTCGTCGGTCTGCAGGCGCCGGTGGGCCAGGGCGGCGCGGCGCTGCCCGATGCGGTTGAC
This sequence comes from Azospirillum thermophilum, assembly GCF_003130795.1. Lineage (NCBI taxonomy): Bacteria > Pseudomonadati > Pseudomonadota > Alphaproteobacteria > Rhodospirillales > Azospirillaceae > Azospirillum > Azospirillum thermophilum. The sequence goes on along the minus strand of NZ_CP029353.1, from coordinate 1,507,750 downwards.
GATCACGCTGGCGACCATCAGCAGCACGGCGCCGTAGAGCATCAGCGCGGTCATGCCGCCCTCGTCTCCACGGCGGTCCTCTCCAGCGTCGCCGGTGCCCTGGCCGCCGGCCCGGGCCCGCTGGAGGGTGAGGTGCCGCCGGGGGCACGGGCCGCCAGGGCGAGCGCCGCGGCGTCGACCACCATGTCGGCCTTGCGGACGTTCAGGGGCTGGACGCCCGACCGCTCGTTGAAGGCGCGCCGCGCGATGGTCATGGCGGCCTCCGCGGAGTCCGCCCAGACCAGCGCGATGTTGGTCCGCTCCCAGATCTCGCGGGCGAACACGATCCGGCGCTGGTCGATCCGCGCAAAGCCCGGCGCCGTCCGCAAATCCACCTGGTAGAGCGTGTTGAAGCCGTCCGGGTCGCCCAGCTCGTGCACCATCTCGACCTTGGAGGAGCGGATGGAGGCGATGGCGGCGGTCAGCCGGCTGCGCTCGGCCGTCAGGGAATCGAGGCCGGCCTGCTTGGTCTGCAGTTCGGTCTCGGCCGACGAGACGCGGCGCTTCAGGTCGAACAACTCGCGGTCGCGGGCCTGAAGGCGGCGCTTCAGCAGGGCGAGACGACCGGTCAGGGCGCTCAGGCGCGACGCCTCGAAGGCGACGGACAGGCCGAGCGCGCCGAGCGCCAGCACCAGCACGCCGACCGCGAAGACGTCCGCCGGGGCGGTCATCACAGCCCCTCTCGCGCGGGCCGAAGCCCTGCATCCAGCCGGTTCAACCCCTGGATGGCGGTTGCGTCGTCGGCGCGGGCGAAATGGATGTCCAACGCATCGAGCAGCCGCTCGCGCGCCATCACGTCCCGTTCGCCGCACAGCGCACGGGTCACGGTGTCGCGTGCGGCAACCAGGGCGCCGGGTGCGAGCTTGCGCGCCTTGTTGTCCATACCTGCCTTCGCTGGTCTCTGAACTGTCCTTCACCATTACCTAATGTTGCGTTGTAGAGACAGGGACGATTGGAAAGGAATGCCGCCAATAGGCGTCATCGCGCTGCAAATGACGGCCTTTTGTGACAAATTGAAACGAAGGCGGGGTGCGTCGCAGAACCGCCTTGGAGGATGCGGCGCCGAGTGTTTCCATCCGCCTATGGCAGAAGGGCCGGCAGGAATCGGGAACTGGTATGGGCGACCGCGACGACGAGCCGTTGTTTGACGACTCCGGGACCACGGCCGGAAACATGACCGGGCCTGCGGCCGGGCCGGGGGCCGGGGCCGACGGACATCCGGACGCGTCCCGGCGCGCACGCCCGGCGGGGGTGCCGTGGCCGGTGCTGGTCGTCGACGACGATCCCCAGGTCCACGCCATGACCGTGGTGCTGCTGCGCGACTTCGAGTTCGAGGGCCGTCCCTTCGAGGTGGTGAGCGCCCATTCCGCCGCCGAGGCGAAGGCCGTGCTCACCGAGCGGCCGGACCTGCCGGTCGCCCTGCTCGACGTGGTGATGGAGACCGAGGATGCCGGCCTCCAGCTCGTCCGCCACATCCGCGAGGATCTCGGCAACCGGCGGATCCGCATCGTGCTGCGCACCGGGCAGCCGGGACAGGCGCCGGAGCGCGACGTCGTCGTCTCCTACGACATTAACGATTACAAGTCGAAGAGCGACCTGACCGCGCAGCGGCTCTACACCTCGCTGGTCAGCGCGCTCAGGGCCTGGCGCGACATCGTGACGATCGAGCGGAACCGCCAGGGGCTGGAGCGGGTGCTGGCCGCCGCCTCCAGCCTGTTCGAGGCGCGCTCGATGCACAGCTTCGTCGAGCGGCTGGTGCAGCAGCTCGTCCAGGTGGTCGACCACGGCAACGCCACGGCGCTCGCCTTCCGCCGGGTGGAGCGGGGCGACGGGCGGGAGGAGACCACCGCGGTCGCCGCGACGGGCCGCGCCGGCCAGTCCGTCGGCTCCCCGGTGTGGCAGGTCCTTCCCGCCGCCCGCGCCGCGGCGGTGGAGCAGGCCTTCGTCACCCAGGCGGGCACCGGCATCGACGGCTGCTGCGTCCTGGTGGTGCGCACGCGCGAGCACGGCACCACCGTCCTCCTGCTGGAGCGGCAGGAGCCCTACACGGCCGACGAGAACCGCCTGCTGGAGCTGTTCTGCGACCGCGTCGCCATCGGCTTCGACAATGTCTGCCTCTATGAGGAGCTGGTGGGCCTCAACCGCTCGCTGGAGAAGCGGGTGGAGGAGCGCACGCTGGAGCTGGAGGAGAACCAGCGCGCCCTGGTGAAGGCCAAGGAGCGGGTGGAGCGGGCGCTCGAACGCGAGCTCGCCGCCCGCGACCAGCAGCGCCAGTTCCTCTCCATGGTCAGCCACGAGTTCCGCACGCCGCTCGCCATCATCGACAGCGCCGCCCAGCTCCTGGCCCTGCGGGCCGAGCAGATCGGGCCGGACATGCTGGAGCGGCTGTCGGTCATCCGCGGCAGCGTCCTGCGCCTGACCGGCCTGATCGACGCCCACCTGACCAGCGAGCGGCTGCAGAGCCGCACCCTGATGCTGGAGCCGGTCGACCTCGACCTGCAGACCCTGATCCGCAGCGCCGTCCAGCCCTTCCGCATCGCCTATCCCGGCCGCGACTTCGTGGTCGAGCCCGGCGACGCGCCCCGGCGCATCACCGCCGACGGGCACCTGATGGGGCTGGTGCTCAGCAACCTGCTGAACAACGCGATCAAATATTCCGATCCCGGCACCCCCATCACCATAAGGACCGCCCGCGACGGCGGCATGGTGGTGCTGGAGGTGCAGGACTGGGGCCGCGGCATCCCCGAGCCGGAGATCCCGCGCCTGTTCGAACGCTTCTACCGCGGCTCCTCCGCCGCCGGGGTGTCGGGATCCGGCATCGGGCTGCACACGGTGCAGCAGATCGTGCAGATGCACGGCGGTTCGGTGGATGCCGAGAGCGAGGTCGGGGAGGGCAGCAGCTTCCGCGTCGTCCTGCCGCTGGAGGCCCCCTCGCGATGACCGCCCTTCCCGGCACGTCCGCCCTTCCCAGCCGGTGCGGCGACAGGGCCGCGCCGTCCCGCAATCCAACAGCCCGGGTGCGTAAGGTGCCATGACGCTCGCCCAGCAATTCGCCGGGATCAAACGCGATCTCGACCAGCAAGGGATCATCTTTTCCTTCAGCGGCTACCTGTCCGAGGGGATCCTCTATTCCCTGGGCGAGGCGCTGCGCGAGAAGATGACGCTGGAGGAGGCGGACGGCCCCACCGTCCGCCGCGTCTTCTCCGTCTTCGTCGAGCAGATGCAGAACATCATCCGCTACTCGGCGGAGAAGGTGACCGGCGCCGCCGGCCGGCCGGTCGAGCTCAGCGCCGGCATGGTCACCATCGGCATGGAGGCGGGGAAGGTCTTCATCGTCTGCGGCAACGCCGTGCGCGACGGCGACGTGGCGCGGCTGAAGGAGCGGCTGGACCATCTGCGCAGCCTCGACCGCGACGGCATCAAGACCTACTACCGCGAGCAGCTTCGCGAGGCGCCGGACGACGACAGCCGCGGCGCCACCATCGGGCTGATCGAGATCGCGCGCCGCGCCAGCGAGCCGATCGAATACGACTTCACCCCCCTGGCCGACGAACGCAGCTTCTTCTGTCTCAAGGCCCGGATCTGACAAGGTGGCGGAAGATTGGAAATGACGATGCCTTCCCTGAAGATCGCCGCCACCGGGCGCACACCGGAGGTCGACTTCGACTTCCCCAACGGCGTCTTACGACTCGCCGGCGAATCCTATCCCGACGACGTCGCCACCTTCTTCGGGCCGCTGCTGACCGCCCTGCGCAGCTTCCTGGCGGAGAGCCCGGCCACCCCGCTGCGCTTCGACATGGAACTCCTCTACTTCAACAGCTCCAGCGCCAAGGCCCTGATGAACATCCTCCAGATGCTGGAGACGGCGGCGCGCGGCGGCCGGCCGGTCACCGTCGCCTGGTGCTACGAGGAGGACGACGAGTCGATGCGGGAACTGGGAGAGGACTTCGCCGAGGACCTCGACAGCGTGAGCTTCCTTCTGAAGGAGGTGCCCGTCAGCGGGGTGCGATGAGCTTCAACCTGTTTGCAGCGGAGGATCAGGCGATCGAGCAGGCGCAGGGGCTGGGCAAGCGGCTGGCGGAGGCTGCGCCCGACCTGGTGCCGGAGTTCGACTCGCTGCTCGACAGCTTCCGCCGCAGCATCCGCGAACAGCGCCGCCTCGTCCGCGTCAGCGACCGGCTGCAGGCCCAGATCGCCAGCGCCAACCAGGAGCTGGAGCGCCGCCGACAGGAGGCGGAGACGGCGCTGACCCGCCTGCGCGACGCGCAGGAGGCCATCGTCCAGGCGGAGAAGCTGGCCTCGCTCGGCGCGCTGGTCGCCGGCGTCGCGCACGAGATCAACACGCCCGTGGGCATTGCCGTGTCCTGCGCCTCGCACCTCGCCGACCAGACGGTGGCGCTGCGCCGCCGCAGCGAGGAGGGGCAGATCAGCCGCGGCGACTTCGACCGCTACCTGACGACCGCCACCGACACGACCGACCTAATCCTCGCCAACTGCCAGCGGGCGGCGCAGCTCATCACCGCCTTCAAGCAGGTGGCGGTGGACCGGGCGAGCGCGGAGCGGCGGACGGTGCGCCTCGGCGCCTACATCAGCGAGGTGCTGACCAGCCTGCAGCCGAAGCTGCGCCCGGCCGGCCACACCGTCACGGTCGCCTGCCCGCCGGATCTCGTGGTGGACAGCTTCCCCGGCGCGCTGTCGCAGCTTCTGACCAACCTTGTCATGAACGCGCTGACCCATGCCTATCCGGACGGGCGGCCGGGCACCCTGACGGTGACGGTGACGGTCGGCCAGCCGGACGAGGAGACGGTGCGGCTGGTCGTCGCCGACGACGGCTGCGGCATCCCGGCCGAACATCACGCCGCGATCTTCGAGCCCTTCTTCACCACGCGCCGCGGCAGCGGCGGCAGCGGGCTCGGCCTGCACATCGTGCACAATCTGGTCGCCGGGGTGCTGAAGGGCACGATCACCGTCGCCAGCGTCCCCGGCGCCGGCACCGCCTTCACCATCGACTTCCCGCGCCGCACCCCGGACGAGGCGGCCTAAAGCACGCGGATCGGCGCCGAGAAGACGTAGCCCACGCCATGCACCGACTTCAGCGGCGCGGGGCTGCCGATCAGCCCTTCGATCTTGTGGCGCAGGCGGCCGACCACCGTGTCGATGGACCGGTCCTCCGGGTTCCAGCGCCGATTGTAGAGCGCCTGCGAGATCTGCTCGCGCGTCGCCGGCTGCCGGGCCTGGCTCGCCAGCAGGCTCGCCAGCTTCATCTCCATGCTGGTCAGGCCGATCCGCACGCCGGCCGGGCTGGTCAGCGACCATTCGGTGGGATCGAGCAGCCAGCGCGGCTCGTCGGACTCGCCGGGAGCCGCCTCGGCAACGGTGGCGGCGACGGCCGGCCGGGTGCCGCGGTCGCTCAGGCGTCGCAGCAGCGACTTCACCTGCGCTTCCAGCTCGCGCATCTCCACCGGCTTCACGAAATAGGCGTCGGCGCCGATCTCCAGCCCGACGACGCGGTCCACCGTCGAGCCGCGGGCGGTGACCATGATGATCCCGATCCCATGGCTGTCGCGCAGCCGCGCGGCGATCTTGAAGCCATCCTCGCCAGGCAGGTTGACGTCGAGGACCACCACCGCCACCGCGTGGGTCGTCAGGATCTGGTCCAGCTCCGTCCCGCTGCGGGCGCCGACGGCTTCGAATCCGCAGCCGGACAGGTAATCGACCATGTCCGAACGCAGGGAATCCTCGTCCTCGACGACGACGATGGATGGTGCTGTCATCGGACCCGTGCCTTTTTCCCTCGTTGCGCGAGACGATACCCCGGAATACGCCATAGCGGAACCGGCATTCCCAGGGCAAGCGATGCCGTAAACCTTGTGGTCTGTAAAGACGTTGCGGTCGGACGGCCCGGTCTTCGCGGAATTCTCCTCATGCCGCGCACTCCGCGGTACTTACCGCCGCGGCATTGCCGGCCGCGGTGCTTCCGGTCCCGGCATTGCGCTCCGCCTCCGCCAGCCGGACGCGGAAGCCCAGCAGCGTGATGTCGTCGCGCTGCGCCCGGTCGGCCTGGAACTGCGCCAGCAGCTCCTCGACCGCCTCCTTCTGGCGGTCCAGCGATTCGCCCGCCGTTCGCGCGATGACCTCGCGCAGGCGCCGCTTGCCCAGGCTGCGACCCAGCCGGCCGCCGTTCTGGTCGGCCAGCCCGTCGGTGCCGAGATAGAAGGTCTGGCCCGGCCGCAGTCTGACCGCGTGGTTGGTGAAGCGGGCCGGCGCGGCGCCGGCCTCCTGGCGGTAGCCCAGGCTGTGGCGGTCGCCGCGGATCTCCGTCGCCCCCTCCGGCCCGACGACCAGCAGCGGCAGGCGCGCCCCGGCGAAGACCAGCCGCCGCCCGTCCGGTCGCACATGGCAGAGCGCCAGATCCAGGCCGTTGTCGAAGCTCTCCGTCAGCGAGCGTGCCGCACCGCCCTGGTGCAGGGTGGCGCGCACCGTCGCGTCCACCGCCGCCAGCACCGCCGCGGGGTCGTCGGCCCCCATCTGGTCCAGGACGTTGTTCAGGATGGCGCTCGCCGTCATCGTCATGAAGGCGCCGGGCACGCCATGGCCGGTGCAGTCGGCCACCCCGACGACGAATCCGTCGCCGACCGGGCGGCAGACGTAGAAATCGCCGCTCACCACGTCGCGCGGGCGCCACAGCACGAAATGCTCGGCCAGCCCCTCCGACAGCGTGTCCGGGGCGGGCAGGATGGAGGATTGGATCAACTGGGCGTAGTTGATGCTGTCCATGATGGCGCGGTTGGTCTGGGCCAGCGCCTCGGTCCGCTCCCGCACCCGGTCCTCCAGGGTCCGCGTGTGATCCTGCACCGTCTCGGCCATGCGGTTGAAGCTCTCGGCCAGCACGCCGATCTCGTCGGTCCGGTCGATGTCGATGCGCGAGCCGTACTCGCCACGCGTCATCGCGCGGGAAAGCTGGGTCAGCCGGATCAGCGGACGCAGAAGCGCCCGGTTCAGCCACAGCGCCAGCACCGCCACGGCCGTCAGCAGCGACAGCAGCAGCAGGCCCCACACCGGAACCAGCGCGTTCCAGGTGGCCTCGGCGACCTCTCCGGTGGAATAGACCAGCCGCAGCAGCCCGATCCGCTCCTCGCGCCCGTCATGGCCGCGGCGGAGGATCGGCCGTTCGATCGTCACCGTCTCCGGCGCCCGTCCGATGGGGGGCAGGGCGCTTTCCGCCAGCGGCGCGCTGCGGCTCGATTCGAAGACGGCGATGGAGCGGATGGCGGTGTCGCGGGCGATCAGCGCCTCGATCATCGACTGGGCGGTGCGGTCGTCCAGTTCCCACACCGGACCGCTCAGCGCGTCCGCCTGGGTGGCGGCCACGAGGCCGGCGCGATGCAGCAGATCCTGGTGGCGCTGCCGCCCGACGATCTCGGCCGACAGCATGACGGCGGCAAGGCCGACCGCGACGGTGGTCGCCAGGAACACGGCGCCGACCCGGGTCAGCAGCGACCGGCCGCGCCGCACGCCGGCGGCGGGACGGACGCTCTCGGCGTCCGCTCCGTTCATGGCACCACCCCGTACCGTTGCCACAGCGCGGCGAGCCGCCCGTCGGCCTCCAGCCGGTCGAGCATGCCGTTCACCCAGGCGACGTCGACCGGCGCGCCGCGGCGGACCAGCACCGTATGCTCGTAGACCTGGTCCGGCCGCTCCGACACCAGCAGCTTGCCGGCCAGATCCGGGTTGTCGTGCAGGAAGCGGGTCAGGAAGGACCGGGTGACGATGGCAAGCGTCGCCCGCCCGGCGGCGACGCTGCGCACATTGCCCTCATGCGTGACCGTGACGCGGGTGTTGTAGCGCGATTCGAGCAGTTTCGGATCCGCCTCGAATCCGGCGAAGGCATAATGGTAGCCGAGCCGGCCGAGGATCGACTTGCCCTCCAGCCGGTCGAAGACCGACTGGTCCACGCCCGGTCCGGCCTTGGCGACGAACACCTCGGCGTCGCGGAAGAATACCCGGCTCGCCTCCACCGGCCGGTCCTGCCAGCCCCAGGCGATGCTCTCGAACGCCATCATGTCGAACCGGCCCTGCGTCAGGTCGTCATAGCGCCGCTGCGGCGAGGTGACGACCAGTTCGAACCGGTAGTCCGACTGCACGGCGTTCAGCAGGGAGAGCAGGCCGGGGGTCAGCCCCTCGCGATTCTCGGACAGGTAGGGGGGGAATTCATAGGCGCCGACGCGGACGAGCGTGGCAGCCGAAGCGGGAAGGGGAAGCGGAAGGCATGTCGCCAAGGAGAAGAAAAGGGCAAGCAGGCCCCGTCGACTCGTTCTGTTCGGCGTTCCGGCCATACTCTTCATTTCCCGCTGTCCGAACCTTACCTGCTGAGCTTACCCCTGTATGCGCAATTGAGCAATCTTTGTGGCGTATCGTAGTAATTTGGGTTTTCTGACAATGGATTATGCTGACGGTATAGTAATACCAGCAGGCCTATGACCGGCCGGCGGCCGGAAAGCCGGCCGGAAGGGGGCCGCCTCAGGCGGCCTCCGTCGCGCGTTCCGGATGGGCGAGCAGGCCGATCTCGTCGCCGGTCAGCGTCTCCTGCTCCAGCAGCGCCCGGGCGATGCGGTCGAGCGCCGCGCGGTTGCCGGACAGCAGTTGGCGCGCGCGCTCCATCCCCTCGTCGGTGATGCGGCGGATCTCCTCGTCGATGTGCCAGGCGGTGCGTTCGGAGCGCAGCGGGCCGGATTCGCCGCCGGCATGGGCGACGAAGCCGATGGTGTCGCTCATGCCCCAGGCGGTGACCATGCGGCGGGCGAGGTCGGTGGCGGCGCGGAAGTCGGCCTCCGCCCCGGTCGTCACGGCATCCTGCCCGAACACCAGCTCCTCGGCGGCGCGGCCGGCCATGGCGACGGCGATGTCGGCCATCAGCTTGGCGCGGGAGACGGAGACGCGGTCGCCCTCCGGCAGCCGGACCACCATGCCCAGCGCCCGGCCGCGCGGGATGATCGTCGCCTTGTGGATCGGGTCGGCCTCCGGGCAGAGCAGCGAGACCAGCGCGTGGCCGGCCTCGTGGCAGGCGGTCAGCCGCCGCTCGTGGTCGGACAGGGCAAGGCTGCGCCGCTCCGTCCCCATCAGCACGCGGTCCTTGGCCGATTCGAAGTCGGCCGAGGTGACGGTGACGCGGCCGTTGCGCGCCGCCGACAGCGCCGCCTCGTTGGTCAGGTTGGCGAGCTCGGCACCGGAAAAGCCCGGCGTGCCGCGCGCCACCGTGCGGATGCAGACATCCGGCGCCAGCTTCAGCCGTCCGGCATGGACCTCCAGGATCGCCTCGCGCCCCGACACGTCGGGCAGGGCGACATGGATGTGCCGGTCGAAGCGGCCGGGGCGGGTCACCGCCGGGTCCAGCATCTCGGCCCGGTTGGTCGCGGCGATCACCACCACGTCGCCGCCCTCGACGATGCCGTCCATCTCGACCAGGAGCTGGTTCAGCGTCTGCTCGCGCTCGGAGTGGGAGTTGGATTCCCCGCGCTTGCCGGCCAGCGCGTCGATCTCGTCGATGAACAGCAGGCAGGGCGCGTTGGCGCGGGCGGTGCGGAACAGGCTGCGCACGCGGGCCGCCCCCAGCCCGACGAACATCTCGACGAAGTCGGAGCCGGAGGCGGCGAAGAACGGCACGCCGGCTTCGCCCGCGGCGGCCTTCGCCAGCATGGTCTTGCCGGTGCCGGGCGGGCCAACCAGCAGGATGCCCTTCGGCACCCGCGCGCCGGCCATGGCGAAGCGGCGCGGGTCGCGCAGGAACTCCACCGTCTCGCGCAGCTCGTCCTTCGCCTCGTCCACCCCGGCGACATCGGCGAAGACCGTGCCGGTATCCTGCGGCCGGATGCGGGTCGCCCGCCCGCCGCCGAGGAAGGGGGCGCCGCTGACCGCCAGCCCCGCGACCAGCAGGCCGAGGATCAGGAAGGGAGCCAGCTTCTCCAGCACCCCGACCGTCTGGTCGAGCAGCCCGCCGGGCGAGTCCTCGAAGGTGATGGCGACCTTGCGGGCGCGCAGTTCCTTCAGCACCTCGTCGGTGACGGGCATCAGCGCGCGCAGCCGCTTGCCATCGGCCGTCGTGGCATGGGCGGCTCCGCCGGAGAAGGTGATCGACGCCACCTCGCCCTGGGTGGCCTTGTCCAGCAGCACGCTGTAGGTCGCCTGCTCCTCGGCCTGCCGGGCGTCATAGTCCCACCATGCCGCGAAGGCGATCCAAGCGGTAAGAAGGCCGGCGACCACGGCGGCGGCGGCGACAAGACGTTTGGGAATCTGCGGCATGGCGGCCTATGCGGAAAGGAGAAAGCGACCACCGCCAAAATGGGGGAGGCGGGTCCGCCGCAGCAATCATTTTCGCCACGGACCCATTCTTTGACACCGCGCGCCGGCGCGGCCCCGGCGGCCAAGTCACGGGACAAGCTGGGGCGTTGCCGTTATTATCGCGTTCTTGAATTGTTTCAATCGACGCCCTATCCTGGCGTCCGCCAAGGGGCCGGACGTGCCCGGACTCCCGGAATTGTGCAGCCGACGCACAACGGCCGCAGGCGAATGAACCGGCGCAAACCCTTGCTATGGAACCATAATATGGCGGGCAGCCCCGTTGTGCGGGAAACGGTGTCTGCACAATCCGCCCGGTTGCGCCCGTCCCGCCGCGGCGCGGCGGTGGGGCGGGCCGGAGCCGGACGGCCGTGCCGGGAGGAAGGGTGCCATGCGCCCTCCGCTCCGTGCTTGATCGCCCGCGCCGGTGTCTGTATAGCGTCGCGCCTTTGCGCTGGGGTGAGGGCTTCGCCATGACGGTCTGCGGTCTCGATTTCGGAACCTCGAACACGACTCTCGGAGTGCGGGGAGCTGTGGCGGGGCCGGATGCCGATGCCTTCCGCCTGCTGCCTCTGGACGGCGCCCGCAGCACGGTGCCGAGTGCGGTCTTCTTCGATTTCGAGGCCGATGCCGTGACCATCGGGCAGGCGGCCATCGACGCCTACGCCGGCGGGTGGAGGGGCGGCTGATGCGCTCCATCAAGTCGATGCTCGGCACCGACCTGATCGACGCGGACACCGCGCTGCGCCGTGGCCGCATCAGCTTCCGCGCGGTGATCGCCACCTTCCTGGAGCAGGTGAAGGCGCGGGCGGAAGCGGCGCTCGACGGGCCGCTGAGCGACGTGGTGGTCGGCCGCCCGGTCCATTTCGTGGACGGCGACCCGGCCGGCGACCATGCGGCGGAGGAAACGCTGCGCGGGATCGCCCGCTCGGTCGGCTTCCGCGACGTGTCCTTCCAGTACGAGCCGATCGCGGCGGCCCTCGACTACGAGCAGCAGGTGGGCGGGGAGGAGCTGGCGCTGATCGCCGACATCGGCGGCGGCACCTCGGACTTCTCCATCGTCCGCATCGGGCCGGAGCGGCGCGGCAAGCCGGACCGGACCGAGGACATCCTGGCCAACGACGGCATCCGGGTCGGGGGCACCGACTTCGACCGCGACCTCAGCCTCGCCACCGTCATGCCGATGCTGGGCCATGGCAGCGCGCTGAAGCGGGCCGGGCTGGTGGCGCCCAAGACGATCTTCCTCGATCTCGCCACCTGGTCGAAGATCAACTTCCTCTACACCGCCAAGGCGATGGGCGAGCTTGAACGGCTGCTGCGGGATTCGGCCGAGCCGGAGAAGATCGAGCGGCTGATCGGCGTGGTGGAGCATCGCCGCGGCCATGCCCTGGCGATGGAGGTGGAGCGGACCAAGATCGCGCTGTCGGGCGAGCCGCAGACCGGGCTGGCGCTGGACTGGGGCGACGGCAGCCTCGACCTCGCCGTCGACGGGCCGACGCTGGACCAGGCGACGCGGGCGCTCGCCGCCCGCATCGGCGGCCGGGTGCGCGCCTGCCTCGCCGAGGCCGGCGTCGAGCCGTAGGACATCGACGCGGTGTTCCTGACCGGCGGATCGACCCTGCTCCCGCAGGTCCGCGGCGCCATCCTGACCGAGGTTCCGCAGGCGCGGGTGGTCGAGGGGAACATCTTCGGCTCGGTCGGACTAGGCCTGACCGTCGAGGCGACGCGCCGCTACGGCACCGCCTGACCGGAAGGACAGGTCGCGAATTGTTCCAGGCGGCCATTTTCCGGAAGCTTTGGCGACCGCACTAGGCTAGATTGGATAGTACCTAGTGCCCTCGAGGCAGCACAGAGCCGCGGAACCTTCGTCGCAATGACCGTCGCCCTTCGCGCCCACGACCAGTCCGGCGCCAATCTCGCTCGAACCGACGCCACCCCCGACACCTCCACGCCGCCCGTCAGCCCCGCGCCGGTGGACCGCAAGGCCAGGGCCCGCTTCTGGGCGGAGCGGCTGGCGGAGTACAAGACGCCGGTCACCAGCCGCAGCCTCGGCCAGCTTGCCCTGACCCTGCTGGTGCTGGCCGGGCTGGTGGCGCTGATGGCGTTCGCGATGCATCAGGTCGGCTACTGGCTGACCCTTCTGCTGGCCGTGCCCGCCGGCTTCTTCCTGGTGCGGGTCTTCATCCTGCAGCATGACTGCGGCCACGGCTCCTTCTTCAAGGAAGGCTGGGCGAACGACTGGGTCGGGCGCCTGCTGGGCGTCCTGACCGTCACGCCCTACGAGGTGTGGCGCCGCGACCATGCCGTCCACCACGCCACCTCCGGCAACCTGGACAAGCGCGGCTTCGGCGACATCGACACGCTGACGGTTCGGGAGTATCTGGCGCTCGGCCGCTGGCAGCGCCTGCGCTACCGGCTCTACCGCCATCCGCTGGTGCTGTTCGGCGTCGGGCCGGGCTTCCTCTTCCTCTGCAAGTTCCGCGTCCCGCTGGCCGGCCAGGTCCGCGACCTGCGGGCCTGGATAAGCTGCCTGTCCACCAACGCCATGATCGGCGCCGGCCTCGCCCTCTTCATGGCGCTGTTCGGCATCGGGGCGGTGCTGAAGATCTGGCTGCCGGTCGTGCTGTTCGGCGCCACCGTCGGCATCTGGATGTTCTACGTCCAGCACCAGTTCGAGGGCGTCTACTGGCGCCGCCAGGGCGACTGGGACTTCCACGAGGCGGCGATCGAGGGCTGCAGCTTCTACGACCTGCCGCGCTGGCTGCACTGGATCACCGGCTACATCGGCTACCACCACGTCCATCATCTGGCGTCCCGCGTGCCGAACTACCGGCTGCGCGACTGCCATCTGGCGGTGCCGGAACTGCGGAACGCCCCCCGCCTGACGCTGTGGGACAGCCTGAAGACCGTCCGCCTCGCCCTCTTCGACGAGGACAGCCGCCGCATGATCGGCTTCAGCGACCTGCGGGCCCGCATGGCCTGACGGGACCGCCCCCGGCAGGGACGTCGGACGGAAAAGAAGAAGCCCCTCTTCCTTGCGGCAGAGGGGCTTTTCGTTGGCCGGGATGAAGCGGATCAGCCGGCGCCGAGCCGGCGGCGCAGCAGCGACAGGGGCTGCGTCTCGTCCAGGCTGGGCTGGAAGGCGATGGAGATCTCGCTCAGCGCGTTGGCCCAGCTCTCCGGGTTGGTCCCCTCCGGCGCCTCGGCGGAGGTGAAGCCGGTGCGGATCAGGAAGCGGTACTGGTCGGGGATGACATGGCCGACCGCACGGATCTCGCCGGTGTAGCCGTAGCGCTCCCGCAGTTCCCGTGCGGTGGAGAAGCCGCGGCCGTCGCGGAACTTCGGGAACTCGATCGCCACCAGGGCGAAGCGGTCGAGGTCCTCGGCGATGGCGCCGGCCAGCGTGCCGCTCTTCAGGCGGATACCGAGCGGCGCGTTGCGGCCGTCGAAGCTCGCCCGCTCGGCCTGCCAGCGCTCGAAGCTGATGATGACCGGCCGGTCGGTGGCGACCGGCTGGTCGTCGGCGGAGGAGATCCAGGCGTCCTCCGCGACGCGGCCGTCCTTAAGCAGCGGCATAGACGCTCTCCTTGAAGGGGGTGTGCCCGATGCGCTTCAGCGTGTCGAGGAAGCGCTCGCCCTCGGTGCGGCGGGCAAGATAGGTGTTCACGATGGCCTCGATGGCGTCGACCGTCTCCGCCTCGGTCAGCGACGGGCCGAGGATGTCGCCGATGGCCGTCGTCAGGGTCGGGTCGCCGCCCACCGTGATCTGGTAGAATTCGGTGCCCTTCTTGTCGACGCCCAGGATGCCGATGTGGCCGACATGGTGGTGGCCGCAGGCGTTGATGCAGCCGCTGATCTTGATCCCCATCTCGCCGATGGCGCGCTGACGCTCCGGGTCGGCGAAGCGGGCGGAGATCGCCTGGGCCAGCGGGATCGACCGGGCGTTGGCGAGCGCGCAATAGTCCAGGCCGGGGCAGGCGATGATGTCGCCGATCAGCCCGGCGTTCGCGGTGCCGAGCCCGGCCGTCTCCAGCGCCTGCCACAGGTCGAACAGGTCGTCCTGCTTCACATGGGCCAGCACGAGGTTCTGGGCGTGCGAGACGCGCAGCTCCCCGAAGCTGTAGCGGTCGGCGAGGCCGGCGACCAGCTCCATCTGCTCCGACGTCGCGTCGCCGGGGATGCCGCCGGCCGGCTTCAGGGAGATGGTGGCGATGGCGTAGCCCGGCGCCCGGTGCTCGGCCACGTTGACCTCGACCCAGCGGGCAAAGGCCGGGTTGGCCGCCCTGGCGCGCTCCAGCGCCTCCGACGCCGGGGGCAGCTCCTCGAAGGGCGGCGGGGCGAAGTGCCGGCGGATCTCGGCGACGATCTCCGGGGCGAGGCGGTATTTGGGGCCGCGCAGCCGGGCGAATTCCTCCTCCACCTCGCGGGTGAAGCGCTCCAGGCCCAGCTCGTGGACCAGGATCTTGATGCGGGCCTTGTAGATGTTGTCGCGCCGGCCGTACTGGTTGTAGACGCGCAGGATGGCCTCGAGATAGGCGACGAAGTCCTCCTCGGCGACCCACTCGCGCACCGGCTTCGCCACGAAGGGCGACCGGCCGAGGCCGCCGCCGACATAGAAGGCGAAGCCGGTCTCGCCCGCCTCGTTGCGCTTCGCCAGCACGCCGACATCGTGGATGCGCACGGCGGCCCGATCATGGTCGGCGCCGGAGATGGCGATCTTGAACTTTCGGGGCAGGTAGGTGAATTCGGGGTGCAGGGTCGTCCACTGCCGCAGGATCTCGGCATAGACGCGGCCGTCCACCACCTCGTCCCGGGCGGCACCGACGAACTGGTCGGTCGTCACGTTGCGCACGCAGTTGCCGCTGGTCTGCAGGGCGTGCATGTCCACCTCGGCCAGCTCCGCCAGGATATCCGGCGTGTCCTCCAGCCGGATCCAGTTGAACTGGAGGTTCTGGCGGGTGGTGAAGTGGCCGTAGCCCTTGTCGTAGCGACGCCCGATCTCCGCCAGCTTGCGGAGCTGGCGCGAGGTCAGCACGCCGTACGGAACGGCGATGCGCAGCATGTAGGCGTGGAGCTGCAGGTAGAGGCCGTTCATCAGCCGCAGCGGCTTGAACTCCTCCTCCGTGAGCTCGCCGGACAGGCGGCGGGCGACCTGCTTGCGGAACTGCTCCACCCGCTCGCCGACGAACTGGCGGTCGATGGAGTCATAGCGGTAGATGCCGGCGTGCGCGCCGGGGGCGATGTGGTTCATGTCGGGACTTCCAGCGCCACGGGTGGTCATTCGGATCGGTCTTCGCGAGAAGCGGCTTCGCGGGGGCGGTTCGGGCGGATCAGGCCGCTGCCTGCTTGCCGAGGTCGGTGCGGACGGTCGGGCCGAGCGCGCGGATGCGCTCCCGCATCTTGACCGGCAGGCGGCCGTCGGCGCCGACCGCAACGTCGAAGGCATAGATGTCGACGCCGAACTGCTCTCGCTCCGCCTTGGCCTTGGCGGCGGCCAGCGCCGGCTCGGCGGCAGCCTCGTCGAACAGGGCCGCCTCGTCGAGCGCTTCGACCCACCGGCCGTCGGGGCCGAGGAAGACGACGGTGCCGTCGCGCAGCCGGTTCGCGGTGATGGCCTTCAGGGTTTCGTCCTGCTTCGGCATGTCTGGTCTCCCGATTCTGAGGTCACGCCGAAGCGGCGTGCCGCGGGGCCATGGACGCCCCGCGCGGATGAAGGTGGGATTGCTGGAATTGCGTGATCCAGCCACGCAGCCGGACCACCTCGCCGATCGCCACGATCGCCGGGCGTCTTGGCTGTAGCCGCACGGCGTCGCGGCCGCAATGGGCAAGGTTCGTCTCGATCACGCTCTGCGCCTGGGTGGTGGCGCTGGAGACGATGGCGACCGGCGTCATCGGCGGCTTGCCCGCGGCGACCAGCCGTTGCGCGATCTCCTCCAGCGTGCCGAGCGCCATGTAGAATACCAGCGCCCCCGGCAGCTTCGCCAGGACATCGAAGTCCAGCGTTTCCGGCAGCGCGCCGGAGCGATCGTGGCCGGTCACGAAGGTGGCGGTGGTGGCGAGGCCGCGGTGCGTCACCGGTATGCCGGCATAGGCGAGCCCGCCGATCCCGGCCGTCACGCCGGGCACGACGCGGAAGGGCAGGCCTGCCTCGGCCAGCGCCAGGCACTCTTCGCCGCCGCGGCCGAAGACGAAGGGATCGCCGCCCTTGAGGCGCAGGACGCGCAGGTTCCGCCCGGCCAGCTCGACAAGGCGGGCGTTGATCGCCTCCTGCGTCGGGGAGGGACGGCCGGCCCGCTTGCCGAGATCCTCAAGGACCGCAGCCGGGCCGGCAAGGTCGAGGATCGCCGGATCCACCAGCGCATCATGGACGATGACGTCGGCCTCGGCGAGCGCCTTGGCCGCCAGCAGGGTGAGCAGGCCGGGATCGCCGGGGCCGGCGCCGACCAGCCAGACGGTACCGGGCTCGAAGGCCGGCAGGAAGGACAGGGCAGGGACGGCAGTCATGATAACCACGCCTCCGCAGGGATGAGGCCGCGCGGGACGGCACGCGCAGGCAATTCCCCATTGGGATTCGGTGAAAAGGGCGCCGGATCGGCCCCATCGTCGGGTCGCTGCACGCACCGCCGCATCGCCGGCGGGCTATCTCCGGCGCATGCCATGCGGTCGTGTGCGGGATCGAGGGGGCCGGGGGTCACGGCTGTCTCTCTGCCGTCAGGTGACGGAATTCCAATGGTTTCATGGCGCGGGCGGAGATCATGGAGGTAGTTATACGCGGGCGTCGGACGTAATCAACACATTTCACAAGGTTACCTAACTCTATTAAACAAGTAGAGAATGTATTTCTGTTGCGGCGCTTTCATGGCGATGTTACTGTGCAAATCGAAACAATAACTCTACTAGAAAAGTAGATAATGATGCCGGAAGCTGCTCAGACACTCCGCGTCCCCGGCCGCGCCGAAGATCTTGCCGGCCTCTATGGCGGGATCGAAGGGGCGGAACTGCTCGGGCTCCTCAGCCGGGAGGTCTTCCCTGGCCGCATCGCGCTCGTCTCCTCCTTCGGAACGGAATCCGCCGTGCTGCTGGCGATGGCGGCAGAGGCCGATCCCGCGTTTCCCGTGATCTTCGTCAACACAGGCAAGCTGTTCGGCGAGACCCTGCGCTACCGCGACCAGCTCGTGAAGCGGCTGGGGCTGACGGATGTGCGCGAGGTCGGGCCGAGCGCGGCGGAACTGGCGGCCGGCGATCCGGACGGCATGCTCTTCAACCGGGACTATGACGCCTGCTGCCAACTGCGCAAGACGGTCCCGCTGCAGCGCGCCCTGGCCGGCCTGGACGCCTGGGTGACGGGGCGCAAGCGCTTCCAGTCCGCCACCCGCGCCGCGCTGCCACTGTTCGAGCAGGACGGCGACCGCATCAAGGTCAATCCGCTGGCCGACTGGGACAAGGAGCGGCTGGAGGAGGAATTCACCCGGCGCGACCTTCCGCGTCATCCCCTGGAGGCCGACGGGTTTCTATCCATCGGCTGCTACACCTGTACCGAGCGCGTGGCGCCCGGCGCAGACCCGCGGTCCGGCCGGTGGGCCGGGTCCGCCAAAACCGAATGCGGCATACACATGAACTGGACTGGAACCGCAAGATGAGCGCCGATCTCGACCAGCTTGAGAATCAGAGCATCTATATCCTCCGCGAGGCCTACAACCGCATCGACAAGCTGGCCTTGCTGTGGTCGATCGGGAAGGACAGCAACGCGCTGCTCTGGCTCTGCCGCAAGGCGTTCTTCGGGCGGATTCCGTTCCCCGTGGTGCAGCTCGACACCGGGATGGAGCTGCCGGAGGTCTACGAGTTCCGCGACCGCATCGCCCGGGAATGGGACCTCGACCTGATCGTGGCGCAGTGCCCGCCCGAGGAGGAGATGGACCAGACCCTGCCGCCGCTGACCCGCGCCGCCGCGCGCAAGACGGAGGGGCTGAAGACCCTGCTGCGCGACAATGCCTATCAGGGGATCATGGTCGGCATCCGCCGCGACGAGCAGGCGACCCGCGCCAAGGAGCGCGTCTTCTCGCCGCGCTCCCTGGACGGCGACTGGGACGTGAAGGACCAGCCGGCCGAGTTCTGGGACCATTACAAGACCCGTTTCCCGGAAGGCGTCCACGTCCGCATCCATCCGCTGCTGGCCTGGACCGAGCTGGACATCTGGCGCTATTCCAAGCGGGAGGAGATCCCCATCGTTCCGCTGTACTTCGCGCGGGACGGCAAGCGCTACCGCTCGCTCGGCGAGAAGAACATCACCTTCCCGGTCGACTCCACCGCCGGGACCATCGACGAGATCATCGCAGAACTGGTCGTCACCCGTATTCCGGAGCGCGCCGGCCGCGCCATGGACAACGAGGCCGAGGACAGTTTCGAACGCCTGCGCAGCTCGGGGTACATGTAAGATGCCGCACTCCCAACTCCGCATCGTCATCGTCGGCCATGTCGACCATGGCAAGTCCACGCTGATCGGCCGCCTGCTGAACGACACCGGCAGCCTGCCGGACGGCAAGGTCGAACAGGTCCGGGAGATGAGCCGCAAGCGCGGCATGCCCTTCGAGTGGGCCTTCGTCATGGACGCCCTGCAGGCCGAGCGCGACCAGGGTATCACCATCGACACCACCCAGATCCACTTCAAGACGGCGCAGCGCCCCTACGTCATCATCGACGCGCCGGGCCATGCCGAGTTCCTGAAGAACATGGTGACGGGCGCCAGCCAGGCCGATGCCGCGCTGCTGGTGATCGATGCCGGCGAGGGCGCGCTGGAGCAGTCGCGCCGCCATGCCTTCCTGCTGCATCTGCTGGGCGTCCGCCAGGTCGCGGTGGTCGTCAACAAGATGGACCGCGTCGATTTCGACGAGGCCCGCTACGAGGCCGTCGCCAAGGAGATCCGCGACTATCTCGGCGAGCTCGGCCTCTACCCGAAGGCGGTGATCCCGATCTCCGCGCGCGGCGGCGAGAACATCGTCACGCGCACCGACAAGGCGCGCTGGTACCTCGGCCCGACGGTGATCGAGCAGCTCGACGCCTTCCGGCCGCAGCAGACCTCGCCCGACCAGCCGCTGCGCTTCCCGCTGCAGGACGTCTACAAGCCCGACGACCGGCGCATCCTGGTCGGCCGGATCGAGAGCGGCCGCCTGCGCGTCGGCGACGTGCTGCGCTTCGCCCCAACCGGAGCGGATGCCAGGGTCGTCGGCATCGAGGCGTGGAACCACCCGCAGCCGGTCCTTTCCGCCCATGCCGGACAGAGCATCGGCATCACGCTCGACAAGCGCATCTTCGCCGAGCGCGGGCACATCGCCCACCATCTGGACGCGGCCCCGCGGATCGCCCACCGCATGGCGGTCCGCCTGTTCTGGCTGGTGTCGGAGCCGCTGGTGGTCGGCAAGACCTACACGCTGAAGATCGCCACGGCCGAGCACCGCGTCACGGTGGAGCAGGTTACCGCTGTCATCGACGTGGAGGATCTGACCAGCACCCCGGGCAAGGCCGTCCACCGCAACGAGGTGGCCGAGGTCGTCCTGCGCTCGCGCACGCCGATCGCCGTGGATCTGGCGGCCGACCTGCCGCGCACCGGCCGCGGCGTGCTGATCGACGGCAACGACGTGGTCGGCGGTTTCCTCGTCGTGCAGATCGAGGAGACGGCCACCGCCAACATCACCGAGGTCAGCCATGCCGTGTCGGTCGAGGAACGGGCGCAGGCCAACGGCCACCGCGGCGGCATCCTGTGGCTGACCGGCCTGTCCGGCGCCGGCAAGTCGACGCTCGCCATGGCGCTGGAGCGCGCGCTGTTCGAGCGCGGCTGGCAGACCTTCGTGCTGGACGGCGACAATGTCCGCAACGGGCTGAACGCCGGCCTCGGCTTCTCGCCCGAGGACCGGGCGGAGAACATCCGCCGCGTCGCCGAGACGGCCAAGCTGTTCGCCGATGCCGGCATGGTGGTGATCGCGTCGCTGATCTCGCCGCTGCGGGCCGACCGGGCACGGGCGCGGGCCATCGGCGGCCAGCGCTTCCACGAGATCCATGTGGACGCCGACCTCGCCACCTGCGAGGAGCGCGATCCCAAGGGGCTCTACAGGCGCGCCCGTGCCGGCGAGATCGCAGAGTTCACCGGGATTTCCGCCCCTTACGAGGCGCCGGAAGCTCCGGAGCTGGTGATCGATACCGGCAGGCTCGACCGCAGCGAGGCGCTGGCCCGGCTGCTCGACTATGTCGACGAAGCGCTGGGCAAGGCGACGCTGCCGGGCGAGGCCGACCGCAGCAGCAGTTGGGTGATCTGAACAGGCGCCGGGATCAGGGGAGGGGCGGCGGGTTGCCGACCCGCCCCGGTACGGCCGTGCCCTCATACCGCACTGTCACAATGTAGAATTCTGTAATACCCACCTCCATCAGTGAAAATCCTGTCTTCCTAATTCACAAAAGCGTGGTACACACGCCAGAGGACATTCCCCGAGGATTCGACAGCCATGACCAGCCTCTCCCGCCGCGCCGCCCTTCTTTCGCTGGCCGCCTTCGCTTCGGCCGCCGCCCTTGCGCCCGGCACGGTCCGGGCCGCCGATCCGGTGAAGCTGGAGATCGGCTATATTCCGATCCTCGCCGCCGCTCCGCTGTTCATCGTGGACGCCGAGGGCTGGGCGAAGGAGGCGGGGATCGCGCTGAAGCTCACCCGCTTCGAATCCGGCCCCCATGCCATCCAGGCGATGTCGGCCGGGCAGATCGACCTGCTCTACGCCGGCGTCGCGCCGGCGCTGGTCGCCCGCAGCAAGGGAGCGGACATCACCGTCATCGCCAACTCGTCGGTGGAGGAGATGGTCGTGGCCGGCCGCGGTGCCTTCGCCAAGGCGGTGGGGGAGACTCCGACTGCGGACTCCTTCAAGAAGTTCGCGGCGGATGCCGGCCGCAAGATCAAGATCGGCACCCAGCCGCCGGGCTCGGTGCCCGACACGGTGCTGCGTCACTGGCTGTTCAAGGTGGTGAAGGTCGATCCGGCCGACGTCGATCTGGTGTCGATGGGCATTGAGAAGACGCAGCAGGCCCTGCTGGCCGGCGCGCTCGATGCCGCGACGATCCGCGAGCCGACGGTGACCATCACCCGCCAGATGGACCCGAACGTCGTCCTGCTCGCCAACGGCGCGCAGATGTTCCCCGACCAGCCCGGCACCGCCGTCACCGCGCGCGGCGCCGTCCTGCGCGACAACGCAGCCGCGGTCCAGGCGCTGATCAAGGCCCATATCCGGGCCGTCGACCTGATCGGCAAGGACCCCAAGCGGGCGGCCAGACTGGTCAACGAGTATCTCGGCAAGGGGCTGATCGAGCCGGAGACGCTGGAGGCCGCGCTGCGCGGTCCGGCCGCCAAGTTCGTCGCCGACCCGCACAGCGTCGTCCCGGCGGTGGAGAAGATGATGGCCTATGCCAAGGAGATCGGCGTCGCCGAGGGTACCGTCCCGGTGGCCGAGGCCTTCGATTTCCGTTTCTACGACGCCGCCGTCGGCAAGTAAGGCGGATCGACCAGCGATGCGCCGTCTGAAAGCCCCGACCTCCCTGCTGCTGTCGGCCCTGGGCGTCGTCGCCTTCCTGCTCGCGTGGGAAGCGGTGGCGCGCAGCGGACTGGTCCCGGCCCGGCTGATCCCGTCGCCCAGCGCCGTTCCCGCCGCCTTCCTTGCCGAATTCGGGCGGGGGACCTGGCAGGCGATGGTGATGGCCAGCCTGTCCCACTATCTCGTCGGCCTGGCGCTGGGCTCCGTCCTCGGCATCGGCTTCGGCACGGCGGCGGCGCTGTGGGGCGTGTGGGACGCCTTCCAGGCCTGGGTGGTGCGCATGCTGCGCCCGATTCCGGCGATCGCCTGGATTCCCTTCGCCATCATCTGGTTCGGCGTCAGCGAGGGGGCGGCCTCCTTCCTGATCGCCCTGACGGTGTTCTGGATCAACTACTATGCCAGCTACGCCGCGGTACGCGGCGTGGACAAGGACCTGATCGAACTCGGCTACGCCTTCGGGCAGGGCGGGCTGATTGCGCGGCTGTTCAAGATCGTGCTGCCCGGCGCGCTGCCCGGCATCCTGTCCGGCCTGCGGGCCGGGCTGGGGCAGGGGTGGATGACCGTGGTGGCGGCGGAACTGTTCGGCATCTCCGGCCTCGGCATGCGGATGATGGAGGCGTCGGGCCTGCTGGCGACCCACATCGTCGTGCTCTACATGGTCACCATCGCCTTGCTGTACGGGATCTCCGACTTCCTGTTCATGCAGGTTCAGACGCGGGTTCTGTCATGGCAGCGGTAGGGGCAGCGGTAGGGGCGGCGGTAGGGGCAGCGGCAAAGGTGGCGGCAGTGGCTGGAATGACGGCGGGCGAGGCTTCGGCGAAGCGCGACACGGTGATCGATCTGGAGGGTGTGTCCATCGCCTACGGCGATGCGCCGCCCGTGCTGGTCGACGTCGACCTGTCGGTGGAACGCGGCAGCTTCGTCGCCATCGTCGGACCGTCGGGCGTCGGCAAGTCGACCCTGCTGCGCGTCGTCGCCGGCCTGCACAAGGCGGGCAGCGGCCGTGTCGTCATCCATGAGGCGAACAAGCCGGGCCACCGGCCGGTCGGCCTGGTCTTCCAGGACGCCCGGCTGCTGCCCTGGCGCCGGGTCGCCAGGAACGTGCGGCTCGGCCTCGAAGGGCTTCCGCTGTCGGCCGCCGACCGCGAGCGGCGGGTGGAGGAGGCGCTGCGCCTCGTCCGGCTCGACGGCTACGGCCGCCGCTGGCCCTATGAGCTGTCCGGCGGCCAGCGCCAGCGCGTCGGCATCGCCCGCGCCCTGGCGGTCGATCCCGACATCCTGCTGATGGACGAGCCGTTCGGCGCGCTCGACGCCATCACGCGCAACGGCCTGCAGGACGAATTGCGGCGCATCCATCGCGAAACGGGCAAGACGATCCTGTTCGTCACCCATGACCTGGAGGAGGCCGTCCGTCTGGCCGACAGGATCGTCGTGCTCGGCGGGGCGCCGGCGCGGATCGTGCGCGACGTGCCGAACAACTCCGGCGCCGACGGGGTGCTGTTCCGCGATCAGGTCGAGGCGCTGCGCCTGGACATCGCCGACAACTACAGCATCTGAATTCCGGAAGCCGGGGCGGGCGACCGCGATCTGGCGGTTCGTCCCCGTCCGCGCCATATTCGGTGGCATGTGCGGACGAATGCTCCTCGTGACGCCTGTCGACGATCTGCGGGCGGCCTTTTCCTTCTCCGAACGGCCCAACCTGCCGGCGCGCTGGAATGTCGCACCGACGCAGGACGTTCCCGTGATCCGGCGGGCGGAGGACGGCAACCATCTGGCGCTGCTGCGCTGGGGGCTGGTGCCCTCATGGGCGGCGGATCCCTCGGTCGGCGCCCGCATGATCAATGCGCGCGGGGAGTCGGTGGCCGGGAAGCCGGCCTTCCGCGACGCCTTCCGCAAGCGGCGCTGCCTCGTCCCGCTCGACGGCTTCTACGAATGGGCGGCCGAAGGGCGGCGCAAGCAGGGCTATGTCATCCGCCGGCGCGACCGGTCGCCCTTCGCGCTCGCCGGATTGTGGGAGCGCTGGCGCGGCCCCAAGGGCGGGCCGCCGCTTGCCGAACCGCTGGAGACGATGACCATCGTCACCACCGGGGCCAACGCGGCTCTGGCGCCCCTGCATGACCGCATGCCCGTGGTGCTCGACCGTTCGGACTGGGACCTGTGGCTCGATCCGCAAGCGCCGTTGCCGGTGCTGGAAAGGATGCTGCGGCCGGCGCCGGACGATCTGCTCGACCTCCAGCCGGTCGGGCCTAGGGTCAACAACGTGCGCAACGACGACCCGTCCTGCCTGGACCCGCCGCCGGACATGCGGAGCCCGGACGATGCCGCGCCGACGCTGTTCTAGCCCGCCGGCGCTGGGGTCCGGCCTGCCGGTGCTGGCGGCTCTGGCGGCCGCGCTCGCCTGTCATCCTGCTGCCGCGGCCGGCAGCGGTACCTCCAAAGGCACTGTGTTCTCTACGCCCAACCAGATCATAAAGGGGAAAGCGGCTGCGCTGGAGGGAGACCTGCTCGCCGTCGACGGCACGCCGATCCGGCTGATGGGCATCGACGCGCCGGACCCGGACCAGAAGTGCCGGAACCGCAACGGCCATGAACTCGATTGCTTCCGCATCGCCACCGCCGTGCTGGCGAATCTGGTGAAGGACCAGGAGGTGGAATGCACGGTCGCAGAGCGTGACCGTACCGGCGAGAAGAAGGGAGAGTGCCGCGTCCGCGGCGTCGATCTGGGAAGCGCGATGGTCTCGCGCGGCTGGGCGTTCGCCTATCGCAGCCTGTCGCCGGTTTACGCCTCTGCCGAAGCCTATGCCCAAAGCAAGAAGCTTGGGCTTTGGGCGGGAAAAGTGGAGAAACCGGCGCAGTGGCGGTCCCGCCAAAGGCGGGAACAGGGCCGGTGAGCTCTGCCAAGAGAGGAAGGGGCACTTCACTTTTTTAGGGTTCGCCGGGGCGCCGGGTCCGTGATAGGGTTTCAGTGTCTTAACTGATTCTTAACCAAGCCGGCGGTGCCGGTCCCGACCCCCGCCAAGGGAACGCCGGGCGGCGGGGCGATTGGACAGCCTCCGGATGCGGAAATCGGGTCATGCGAGTCTACGCACGCGAACTGTACGATCATCTCCCCTATCTGCGCCGCTATGCGCGGGCGCTGACCGGTTCGACCGAACGTGGCGACGATCTGGTGACGCGCTGTGTCGAAGTGGCGGTCCTGGCACCGTCGCGCTTCGGTCTCGACAAGGGACAGGGCGCGCGGCTGCCGCTCTACGCGCTGCTGCACCTGCTCTTCGACGAGCCCGAAGAGGATGGCGAGGGTGAGGCGGACGGGGCGGAGGGACGTCCGATGGCCTCGCCGCACCCGATCGAACGGGCGCTCGCCGCCCTGCCGGAGGTCGAGCGGCGACTCTATCTGCTGATCACCCTGGAAGGTCTGACGCTCGTCGAAGCCGCGCAGGTCCTGCACCTGTCCCCGGTCCAGGCGACCAAGCGCCTGAAGATCGCCCGGGACGAGGTGCGCGCCGCCCTGACGCAGCGCGTCCTGGTGGTCGAGGACAATCCGCTGCTGGCCATGGAGATCGGCGAGCTGGTGACCGACATGGGCCATGTCGTCTGTGGTACGGCCGGCAGCGAGCGGGAGGCGATGGAGCTGCTGGAGGCCGAGCGGCCGACCCTGGCGCTGCTCGACGTGCGGCTGGGCGACGGCGGCAGCGGCGTGGAGATCGCCCGCCACCTGCGCCAGAAGCGGGCTCTGCGGACCATCTTCGTCACCGCTTTCGACGGCGACCTGGAGGAGCTGGACGCCCGTCACCTGGGGCAGATCGTCCGCAAGCCCTTCACCAACGAAGCGATCCGCGCGGCGATCTCCCGCGCCGTCTTCATGCCGACCCCGGTGGCGCTCGCCTGACGGGGCGTCTGCTGTCCGCGCTGCCGCGAGGCGCGGCACATGTGACGAAGCCGGGCTGGATCCCTCCAGCCCGGCTTTGTCGTGGTCTGCCGTCCGTCCCGGTCAGACGGTGGTCCGGCGTCCCGCCACCATGCGGTACAGGGCCAGAATGATGATGGCTCCGACCACGGCGCCGATCAGTCCCGCTCCTTCCCCGGCCCGATACCAGCCGACCGCCGCTCCCAGGTAAGTCGCGACGAACGCGCCGGCGATCCCGAGTAGCGTGGTGATGATGAAGCCGCCGGGATCACGGCCCGGCATCAGGAACTTGGCGATCAGTCCGGCAATGAATCCGATGATGATGGTCCACAGAATGCCCATGTCCTATTCCCTCCTGTAGCGGAACCCTCGGCCCACCACTCCATAACGCGTGAAGCGGCGTTTGGTTCTCGCCTTTGCCCATTCTCTGCAGCGGTTGAGCTTCAGCGGATTTTCGCGCTTGCCGGCTGCCGCGGAACCTTTCCCGACGACCCCATGTTGTTCGGGCGCCCATTCGGGATGTGACATGAAGGGGTCCGCGACCAGGACCCGACAGTGAGGGAGACCGATCATGAACAAGCGCTTCGCCCTTGCGGCCGCCATTGCCGCGACCGTCCTGTCGACGCCGGCGCTCGCCCAGTCGCAGTTCGATCCGGATCGGGCGACCGGCCCGGCCAAGGGGCTGCCGGTGACCGATACGCCGACGGCCGGCAAGGTCTTCGTGCTGGGTGAGGATGTGGCCCAGCTCGGCTCGGCGCGCGATTTCGTGACCCAGGCCGCGTCGAGCGGCTTCTTCGAGGTGGAATCGAGCCGTCTGGCGCTCGACCGGTCGCAGAGCGATCAGGTCCGCTCCTTCGCCCGCCAGATGATCGAGGACCACACCCGCGTCAATCAGCAGCTCGCCACGCTGTCGCGCGCCCAGGGCATCGAGCCGCCGATGCAGCCCGATGCGACCTTCCAGCAGAAGCTCACGCAGCTTCAGGGCCTGTCCGGCAACAGCTTCGACCGGATGTATCTGAACGAGCAGGTGACGGCGCACAAGCAGGCGGTGAACCTGTTCGCCACCGCGGCCAACAGCACCGCCGCCGACATGGCTCCGTATCAGGCCTTCGCCGCCCAGACCCTGCCGGTCCTGCGCCATCACCTGCAGGAGGCCGAGGCCCTGGCCGGCACCGGTATGCCGACCGCGGCACGCTGATCGGGGCGTTCCTTCCCGCAGTCGGATCGGCTGGACCGAACCCCGTCCCGTTCGCGGGCGGGGTTCGCCTTTGTCTGCCTTCAGCGAAGGGCGCGGATGTTCGTCGCGTACTTCTCCGGGCCGCCGGTGAAGGTGGCGGTTCCGGCGACCAGGACGTCCGCCCCGGCCTCGATGGCGAGGCGGGCGGTGTCCACATTGATTCCGCCGTCCACCTCCAGGTCGACCGGCCTGCCGAGCGCGTCGATCCGCCGGCGCAGTTCGCGGATCTTGGGAAGCTGGCTGGCGATGAAGCTCTGTCCGCCGAAACCGGGATTGACCGTCATCACCAGGATCAGGTCCACCTCCTCCAGCACATGCTGGATCGCCTCGACCGGGGTGGCGGGATTCAGCGACACGCCGGCCTTCTTGCCGAAGGACTTGATGAGCTGAAGGGTGCGGTGCAGGTGCGGGCCGGCCTCCGGATGGACGGTGATGATGTCGGCCCCCGCTTCCGCGAAGCCCGCGATGTAGGGATCGACCGGGGAGATCATCAGGTGCACGTCGAAGGGTTTCGCCGTATGCGGGCGCAGAGCCTTCACCACCGCCGGCCCGATCGTGATGTTGGGGACGAAATGACCGTCCATCACATCGATGTGGATGTAGTCGGCACCCGCCGCGTCGACGGCGCGCACCTCATCGCCCAGCCGGGCGAAATCGGCGGAGAGGATGGACGGAGCAATCTTGACCGCGGTCATGGCGGGACTTTCCTGGCGGCTGGAAGGAAGACGGCGCCCTCCCTTAGCACGGGCGGGCGCCCGATCGAAAGCCAAAGCACGAACGGGCGGCGTAGCGGCCCGGCGCCGCCGCTCAGGGGAAGGGGCAGCGGTCGGCGGTGACGTCGACGAAGGACCGCTGGCCGGCCACGAAGGTGAAGCGGTACTCGGTGTTGTCGATCACCAGCGACTGGTGCAGCGGCAGCACGCCGCTGACGGTGGTGCCCTTGCCGCCGATGCCGGTGATCCTGATCGTCACGGGCTGGGTCGGGTCGAACCAGCTCTCGGCGTTGCCCTGGGCATCCCGCGAGGATTGCCCCTCGCCGGCGACCGTCACCGTACCGTTGGTGAAGCTGACCGAGCGGGTGCCGCCCTTCAGCAGCGGGGTCGCCAGCGAGAAGCGCTTGGTCTCCGGCTGCTGGCAGTTGCGCGGAATCTGGGCCTGCTGGATCACGAAGGCCAGCCGGTTGGCGTCGAGCCCGGCCTTCAGCCGCTCGGCGACGAGGTGCGTCAGGCGGGCCAGGTCGCCGGTCGGCACCTCGCGCTGCAACCGATGCTCCAGCTCCGCCGCTTTGGCCTCGGCAACCCGTGCCGCATGCTGCATCTGGCTTGCCAGCAGCTCATACTCCGCCTTCTGCCGGGACAGCGCCGCGTTCTCCTCGCGCAACGTGACGTCCCGCCCCTTCAACTGCTCGATGCCCATCTGGTAGGAGAACAGCCCGACGCCGAGCAGAAGGACCAGCAGCAGGCCGAACTTGCCGACACCGGTCCACATCCGGCGCCGGTAGCGTCGCTCATAGTCGTATCGTCCGAGAGTCATGGCAGCTTTGCGCAAGGAGGAGAGGCGGGAAGGGCGTCTATGGCTACCGGCAACGGGGGTGCGATGCAACCCCCCAAGGCCGCCGCAGAGGCGTTTCGCCCTGTCTCCCCTTTACTGCGTGCCGGCCGCCCTCACTTCGCCGTCGACGATCCGAACAGGCTGTTGAGACCGATGCCCGGCGTGTTGAACTCGCCGACGTTCTTGAAGATGAAGCGGAAGAAGAT
Source organism: Azospirillum thermophilum (assembly GCF_003130795.1). Classification (NCBI taxonomy): domain Bacteria; kingdom Pseudomonadati; phylum Pseudomonadota; class Alphaproteobacteria; order Rhodospirillales; family Azospirillaceae; genus Azospirillum; species Azospirillum thermophilum. The sequence continues at coordinate 1,478,908 of NZ_CP029353.1, read as the reverse complement.
CGAGTTTCCGTCGCTGACCCCGCCCGCGGTCGTGGTGTAGTCGCGGCGCGCGATCGTCTGGAAGATCAGGCATTCGTCGGCGTAGGACAGCACAGCCAGGCTGGAGCGGGGCCCCGGCTGCGGCAGCATCGCCTGCGAATGGCTGACGCCGATGCTCCAATGCGTCGAGAAGGCGGAGGAGAGGCCGAAGGTTGCCTGTTCCACCTGGTCGCGCGTCACCGCGTTGCGCACCGACGTCTGGTCGACATAGGTGTAGGCGGTCGAGAGGCGCAGGAGCGGGACACCCGCCGAGGCGTTCAGCGAGTGACGCCGCGGGCGCAGCGTGTCGTGGTCGATGCGGAAGCCATAGTTCACGTCCAGCCAGTCGGCCGGCTGCAGGTCGACACGGCCGACATAGTCCGAGACGTTGTCCTCCAGCCCTGATCCGACCTGGAAACTGTTCGTCTGCGTCAGGCGGCGGCTCTGGCCGATGAAGACGCTCGCCGCCCCCTCCTTGTTGCCGTAGATGGCGGAGCGCAGGCCGTAGGTCACCCGCAGGCCGTCGTCCAGCCGGTCGATGCCGGTGAAGCGGTTGGGCATCAGCAGGTTCACCTCGTCGAACTCGACGTCCAGGCTGTCCTCGTTGGGGAACACCTTGTTGTTCGGCAGCTTCGGCGCTGCGGTGAGCTGCGCGATCGGCTCGATCAGTTGCTGCGACGACTCGCCATAGCGGACGAAGGGATAGCGGACGGTGGCCTGCCCCTGCGGGAAGAAGCGGAAGCGGTTGACGGAGTCGGATCCGCGCGCGCCGACGTTGGACGAGTTGAAACGATCCGCGTTGTAGCCGGCGACGAGCACGCTGCCGTTCAGCGTGGTGACGAACCCGACGTTCGAGACGATCTCGCGCTCCCAGCCCGGCTGGACGGAGATGCGCCGGGTGTTGGCGCCATCGTCCCGTCGGGTGACCGACAGGATGTTGCTGTCCAGCGACCAGCGCCCTCCCAGCAGGCTGCCGGGCTCGCCGAAGGCCTGCCAGCGGGCCGACGGCATCACGATCGGCTCGGCGATCGTATTGCCATAGCGCAGGTCCTGGAAGCTGTAGGCGTTCACCGCCGCGTAGTTGCGCCCTTTGAACCCTTCCACGAAGGCCCGGCTGGTCAGGTAGTCCTCGCGGAAGTCGTAATAGCGCCGCAGGAAGGTGTGGTCGCTCGCCCGCTTGACGTCGAATCCGGTGCGCCAGGTGTCGTCGATGTCGAACAGGCCCTTGGCGGCGATGTAGCCGCGGGTCCGCCGGTCCTTCGGCGAGTCCTTGGTGCCGCCGTTGCTCAGTTCGCCGCGGGTGATCGCACCCTCGACGGAGAAGCGGCCGTTCTCGATGCGCCGGCGATACTGCCCGCCGAGCAGAAGCCCCTGCTTGGAGAAACCGCTGACGTCGAAGGTCGCGTCCTGGTCCTCGCCGATGTCCCAGTAATAGTGGTTCTTCAGGATGAAGCCGAGGTCGGAGCTGTTGCCGAAGCCAGGTGTCAGGAAGCCGCTCTTGCGGTCCACCGAGGGATCGGGATGCGACAGGTAGGGCGTGTAGGCGACGGGGATGCCGAAGATCTCCATCGTCGCGTCGCGGTACCGGACTTCCTTTTCCTGGTTGTCGTGGACGATGCGGACCGCGCGGATCTGCCACAGGGGCGCGCGGGTCGGATCCTCCTTGCAGAGGTCGCAGGGGCTGTAGACGCCGCGGTTGACGCGGGTCAGCCGGCCTTCGCGCCGCTCGCCCTCGTTGCCGGCCATGCGGCCGTTGTCGGTCATCAGGACGCGGATGTTCTCGATGAACACGTCCTTCATGTCATCGGTCAGTTCGGCATAGTCGGCGAAGACGATGTCGCCCGACGGTTCCACCAGCCGCACATGACCGGTCGCCGTGACGACCTTGGTCTTCTGGTTGTAGGTGATCTTGTCGGCCTTGACGCTGCGCTGCCCCTGCGCCAGCTCGACATTGCCGGCGGCGGTCACGAGGTTCTGCGTCTCGTCGAAGGTGACGGTATCCGCCGTCATCAGGACCGGCTGCTGCCGCTCATTGGCGGTGTCGCCGGGGGCGCCGTTCGCCGGAGCGGTCTTCGCCGGGGTCTGGGCCCCCGCCAGATCGGACAGCATCACTCCGCTGGCGATCATCAGGCCGATGATGCCGGAGCGCAGGATGGGGGAGATGGTGTCGTTTCGGGTGGCGCGGGCGCGCCCGGAGCGATGCTGGAGCATGCGGAACGATTGGGGGAACCGCACGGCCAAGTCAACGATTTCGGTTGTGAGTTCCGCAGCCGGCCCCGCGGTGTTGCCGCGGGGCCAGGGCCGGGTCAGGCAAAGGCCTTATAGGCGATCAGGGTAAAGGTGTCCCGCACGCCCGACAGGGTCTGGACATGCTCGGTCACGAACCGGCCGATGTCCGTGTCCTGGTCCAGATAGCACTTCATCAGCAGGTCGTACTGGCCGGAGATGGAGTGCACCTCCGACACCTGCTCGATCTCCTGAACCGCCTGGTCGGCCACCTGATAGGCCTTTCCCAGGTCGCACTTGACCATGACGAAGATGGTCTGCATCGGCTCAGCCCTCCTGCGCTCCGTCCAGTGCCTCGGCCTTGGTGTCGCGGGCCGCATCGGCCGGCCGCGGGCGCGCGGCGCGCAGCATGAAGGACGGCACGTGGTCGCCGAAGCCGATCACCGCCACGTCGTCGTCATCGTCGTCGCGGCGGCGGCGGCGGTCGCGATCCCGGTCGCGGCGCGGCTCGCTGCGGCGGGCTTCGGCGGCGGCGACCGACTCACGCGGCTGCGACGGACGCTCGTCCCTCTGGCGCTCGTCCCGCGGACGGTCTTCCCGCTGGCCGGCCTCGGCTCGGGGAGCCCGCTCCTCGCGGGATGCCTCGCGGCCGGCGCGCTCGCCACGGTCCTTGGTCCGTTCGCTCCTGTCCCGGCCGCGGCCGCCGCGACCGCGGCTGGGACGCGCCTCTTCCTCGCCGAACTCGGCCGACTCGAGGCCGTCGATGGCGATCATAGGAATCTCCCGTTTGATGAGGCGCGCGATCGCGGACACCAGCTTGTCGTCGTCGGGGGTGGCCAGCATGAAGGCGCGTCCCTGACGACCGGCGCGGCCGGTGCGGCCGATGCGATGGACGTAGTCCTCGGCGTTGATCGGAACGTCGAAATTGAAGACGTGGCTCAGGCCCTGGACGTCGATGCCGCGGGCGGCGACGTCGGAGCAGACCAGCAGGGTGATGTCCCCGCGCTTGAACGCTTCCAGTGTTTCCGTCCGCTTGGACTGCACCATGTCGCCGTGCAGCGCGCCGGCGTTGAAGCCGTGGCGTTCCAGCGAGCGGCGCAGCACGTCGATGTCGCGCTTGCGGTTGCAGAAGATGAAGGCGTTCCTGACGTCCTCGGTGCGCAGCAGGTGGCGCAGCGCCTTGCGCTTGTCCACCTCGTGCACCAGGGCCATCGCCTGGGTCACCGTCTCGGCCGGGGAGGCCGGAGGGGCGACGCTGATCTCCTTCGGGTTCATCAGGAAGGCGTCGGCCAGCCGGCGGATCTCCGGCGGCATGGTCGCCGAGAAGAACAGGGTCTGCCGGATCTTCGGCAGCTTGCTGACGATCCGCTCGATGTCGGGGATGAACCCCATGTCGAGCATCCGGTCCGCCTCGTCGATGACGAAGACCTTGATGTCGTTCAGCATGATGTTGCCGCGCTCGAACAGGTCGATCAGTCGACCGGGAGTCGCGATCAGCACATCCACGCCACGGTCCAGCCGCTTGACCTGTTCGGAGAAGGTCTCGCCGCCGATCAGCAGCGCCATGCTGAGCTTATGGTGCTTCCCATAGGTCTCGAAGCTTTCGGCAACCTGGGCGGCAAGCTCGCGGGTCGGCTCCAGGATCAACGATCGGGGCATGCGTGCCCGGGCCCGGCCGGAGGCCAGGATGTCGATCATCGGCAAGGTGAAGCTTGCCGTCTTGCCCGTTCCCGTCTGCGCGCAGCCGAGAACGTCGCGGCCTTGGAGGACCCAGGGAATAGCCTGTTCCTGGATCGGCGTCGGCTGGGTGTACCCCTTGTCCTCGATCGCCCGCAGGACGTCAGGGCCAAGCCCAAGTTCCGAGAATAGCATCCAACCTGTTTCTGTCTGGAGGTTGAAAAGATCGAGCGAATCGACGCCCGTTGCCTAGATGGTGCCGCAGAATAGGAAGTCAAAGGCCGCTGTCAATACACCTCGTGGCTTTTCGGGTGAAATAGCTGCCGCGGACGCGCCGGTTGGCGGCGAAAGAGCGGTGGGGTAGGCTGTTTTCCCCCTCGCCCCACCACCGATCCGCGAGAAAAAGGCTGCCCCCGATGCTGCTTCACTCCAACCGATCCGTCCTGGCCGTCGTCGATGTGCAGGAGAGGCTCCTGCCGGCGATCAGCGACTCCGAGCGGGTCGTCCGCAACGTCTCGCTCCTGCTGAAGGGGGCCGCCGTGCTGTCCGTTCCGGTCGTGGTGACGGAACAGTATCCCGCGGACTCGGCCCGACGGTGGAGCCGGTCGCCGCGCTCGTCCCTCCGGGGGCGGTCGTCGAGAAGATCGCCTTCGGCTCCACCGGCGAGCCTGCCTTCGTCGATCGGCTGAAGCGCATCGACCGCCCCCAGGTGGTCCTCTGCGGGACCGAGGCGCATGTCTGCGTGCTGCAGACGGCGCTGGGGCTGCTGTCGCTGGGCTACGAGCTGTTCCTGGTGGCGGACGCGGTGTCGTCGCGCCTGCCGGCCAACGCCGATCTGGCGATCGCCCGCATGCGTGGCTGCGGCGCGCAGATCGTCACCACCGAGATGGTGCTGTTCGAGTGGATGGAGCGGGCCGGCACGCCGGAGTTCAAGACGATCAGCGCCCTCATCAAGTAAGCGCACGGGAGACCCGACCATGACCAGCCGGAACGGCCGCCAGCCCCTGGTTCTCCTGCCCGGCATGCCGCTGGACGCCGCGCTCTGGGACCACCAGACCCGGCATCTCGCCGACGTGGCGGAGATGCGCGTGGCGAACCTGTCCGGGCGGGACTCGATCGCCGGCATGGCCGATCTCGTCCTGGCCGAGGCGCCGGAGCGATTCGCCGTCGCCGGCCTGTCGATGGGCGGCTATGTCGCCATGGAGATCCTGCGCCGCGCGCCGGAGCGGGTGACGCGGCTCGCCCTGCTCGACACCAACGCCCGCCCCGACACGCCGGAGGCGACCGCCAACCGCAAGGAAGGCATCGCGCTCGCCCGGCAGGGCAGGCTGCGGCAGGTGATGGCGGCGGCCCTGCCGCGGCTGATCCATCCCGACCGCATGGCAGACCGGCCGCTCGTCGAGTCGGTGCTGGCCCAGGCGGAGCGGATCGGCGTCGACGGGTACGAGCGCGAGCAGACGGCGATCATGACCCGGCCCGACAGCCGCCCCGGCCTCGCCGCGATTCGCTGCCCGGCGCTGGTCCTCTGCGGCCGCCAGGACGCCCTGACCCCGCCGGAGCTGCATGAGGAGATGGCGTCCCTGATCCCCGGCGCCCGTTTCGTGGTGGTCGAGGATTGCGGCCACCTCTCCGCCATGGAACAGCCGCAGGCCGTCACGGCGCTGCTGCGGCTCTGGCTGCAGGACTGAGCTCGCCGGGTTTAGGGACGACTCCGCCGGAAGACCGGGTGGTCCAGCCGGTCGTCGGCCTCGGCCCGCTTCGTCGGGAAGAGCGAGAAGGTCAGGTCGCCGATGAGCTGGCGGAAGTCCGGGTCTTCCATGGTCTTCACCTCGTCCAGCCAGCCGGTGGCCGAGGTCAGGGCGCCGCCGCCGCGGCAGAAGGCGCCCTGGACGACGATCGCGCCGCCCGGCGGGCGCGTCGGGATGGCCGCGTTGCGGCACAGCTCCGAATTCAGCGTGTTCTGCGCCGGGTTGAAGGCGAGCACCACGCGGTAGTCCGGCCGCGCCGTCTGGTCCGGCCGGATCGTGAAATGGGTGCGCACGCCGAAGACATGGTTCTGCATGTAGTCGGTGACGCGGTCGCCGAACCGCTCGCCGTCGCCGCCGAACGGATTGCCGTGGATCACCACCCGCAGGTCGCGGTCGCTGGCGGCATAGGCCAGCTCGCCCGGCGTGTAGGCCGGTGCGGGCAGGTCGGACACCACCCGCTCGTTGCCGCAGCCGGCCAGGAGCAGGAAGGCCGCCGCCACGGCGAGCGGGACAGGTCGTTTCATCCGCAATCCCTCTTCCACCGCCGGCGATCCGGCCTCAGACGTCGATGTCGTCCGCCTTCACGAACTTCGCGTTCTCCTGGATGAACTGGAAGCGCAGTTCGGGCCGCCGTCCCATCAACTGTTCGACCCGCATCCTGGTCCGCTCGATCTCGTCGCGCTCTTCCGGATCGGCGGTGTTCGGCACCAGGACGCGCAGCAGCGTGCGCTTGGCCGGGTCCATCGTCGTCTCGCGGAGCTGCGCCGGCATCATCTCGCCCAGGCCCTTGAAGCGGCTGATCTCCGGTTTCTTGTTCCTGAACATCCTGCCGAGCAGCTCGTCCTTGTGCCGGTCGTCGCGGGCATAGACCGACTTGCCGCCATGGCTGAGGCGGTAGAGCGGGGCAGGGCGAGGTAGAGGCGCCCCTCCTGGATCAGGCCCGGCATCTCGCGATAGAAGAAGGTCATCAGCAGCGAGGCGATGTGCGCGCCGTCCACGTCGGCGTCGGTCATGATGATGACCCGCTCGTAGCGCAGCTTGTCGACGCTGAAGTCCCGCCCGACCCCGCAGCCGAGCGCCTGGGTCAGGTCGTTCAGCTCCTGGTTCGCCTTCATCTTGTCGGACGAGGCGCTTGCCACGTTCAGGATCTTGCCGCGCAGCGGCAGGATGGCCTGGGTCTCGCGGTTGCGCGCCTGTTTGGCCGAGCCGCCCGCCGAGTCGCCCTCGACCAGGAAGATCTCGGTCCCCTCCGGGGTGGTGCGCGAGCAGTCGGCCAGCTTGCCGGGCAGGCGCAGGCGGCGGGTCGGGGTCTTGCGGCCCGTCTCCTTCATCTGCTTGCGGCGCTGCCGCTCCTCGGCGCGCTCGATCAGGTGCTCGAGCAGGCTGTTGGAGGAGGAGGGATCACCCGACAGCCAGTGGTCGAAATGGTCCTTGACCGCCGCCTCGACCAGCTTCTGCGCCTCGCCGGTGACCAGCCTCTCCTTGGTCTGGCCCTGGAAATGCGGCTCGCGGATGAAGACGGACAGCAGGACGCAGGCGTCGCCCATCACGTCGTCGGAGGTGATCTGGCCGGCCCGCTTGTTGTTGGTCAGCTCGCCATAGCCCTTCAGCCCGCGCGTCAGCGCCGAGCGCAGCCCGGCCTCGTGCGTGCCGCCCTGGGGGGTGGGGACCGTGTTGCAGTAGGTGTGCGAGAACCCCTCGTCATTGTCGGTCCAGGCGACCGCCCATTCGACGCGTCCCTGGCCGTTGGGGAAGTCGACCGCACCGGAGAAGGGCACCGGGGTCAGCGACTTGTGGTCCTTCAGCGCGGCGGTCAGGTAGTCCAGCAGGCCGCCGGGGAAGTGCAGCGTCTCCGCCGCCGGGGTCGTGGTGTCGACCGTCAGCAGCGAGGGATCGCAGCTCCAGCGGATCTCGACGCCGCGATAGAGGTAGGCCTTGGAGCGGGCGAGGCGGTAGAGCCGGTGCGGCTCGAAATGCGCGGTCTCCCCGAAGATCTCCGGGTCGGCATGGAAGCGGATCGTGGTGCCGCGCCGGTTGATGGCGCCCTGCCGGACCAGCGGCCCCTGGGGCAGGCCGCGGCTGTACTGCTGGATGAAGAGCTGCCGGTCGCGCGCGACCTCCACCGTCAGCCGGTCCGACAGGGCGTTCACCACCGACAGGCCGACGCCGTGCAGGCCGCCCGAGGTCGCATAGACCTTGTTGGAGAACTTGCCGCCGGAGTGCAGCGTGGTCAGGATGACCTCCAGCGCCGACTTGCCGGGGTATTTGGGATGCTCGTCGATCGGGATGCCGCGTCCGTTGTCGCGCACGGTCACCGTGCCGTCGGCCGCCAGTTCCAGATCGATGCGGCTGGCATGGCCGGCCACCGCCTCGTCCATCGCGTTGTCCAGCACCTCGGCCACGAGGTGGTGCAGCGCGCGGTCGTCGGTGCCGCCGATATACATGCCGGGTCGCCGGCGAACGGGTTCAAGCCCCTCCAGAACCTCGATATCCTGGGCGGAGTAACTGTCGGCCTTGCGCGCCGTGTTCTCGAAAAGGTCGCTCATGGCCCCAATCATAGGAATTTCGTCAGGGGTGCGCAAGCGCATGCTGTGGGGCTTCTATAACGCCGATACAAGATTTTGTGCGCGTAAAAAACTGTGAGGGACGGCTATGAGCGAGGCTGACGAGTACGACTTCAACCGCGGTCCGGCCCTGCGGGCGATCGCCATGCCGGCGGATACCAATCCGAACGGCGACATCTTCGGCGGCTGGCTGCTGTCGCAGATGGACCTCGCGGGCGGCATGGTCGCCGTGCGCCGGTCGCAGGGCCGCGTCGCGACGGTCGGGATCGAGGCGATGACCTTCCACAAGCCGGTGTTCGTGGGCGACGAGGTGAGCTGCTTCGCGACCGTCGAGCGGGTGGGGCGCACCTCCATACGGGTGCGGGTCGAAACCTGGGTCCGGCGCGAGCGCAAGCAGTCCGAACCGATCAAGGTGACCGAGGGCGTCTTCACCTATGTCGCGATCGACGCCGACCGCAAGCCGCGGGAAGTGCCGCCGGAATGAGGCCGGGGCCGGGCGGCGCTGAAAGGCCGCGCTGAAAAGGGCGGGCTGCGGCCCGCCCCTCAGGCACGAACGGAAAAAGGTACTTACTGACCGCCGCCGCCCGCGGTCGGGGCGCCGCCGCTGGTGTTGCCGCCGCCGCCGGCCGCGCCGCCGGCGGTGGAACCGCCCGGCGCGGTCGTCGTCGGGGCCGGGGCGTTGTTCATCGAGGAGCCGGAAGTCCCGCCGGTGACGGGGGCTCCGCTCGGCGAGGTGCCGGTGGCGGCCGGCTCGTTGGTGTTGCTCGAACCGCTGTTCGGCGTCGACTGGTCGTCGCAGGCCGCGAGCCCCAGAAGCAGGGCGGGCAGGGCGGCCAACAGGAACTTGCTGCGCATGGAGTGAGGCTCCTTACCATGGGTCGCATGGGCCGGCACCACCCGCCGCTTTCCGGCCGGCGGTACGCGACTGTGTGACCTCCAACACCCGGACGACGCCCTTCATCCCGGACACAGGTGCGACTTTTTTGTGACCCGTATTCCCGTGACCGGGGTCTTGCGGCGAATCGTCCTGGCGCATCCGGCTATTACTGCGTTGCACAAAGACCACGTCGCCACGAAGACTTGGGTGTTGCTTCTTTTTCGTTTGCCCGACGGCAAAGCCTGTGATTCCATCGCGGGCATGACCATGATCGCGAACATCTCCCTCTCCCTGAAGCGCGCGGCGAAGAGCGCCCTGCGGCAGGCCATCGGCCCGGCGATCGGCTCCTGCGTCGTCGCCTACTTCGCCTATTACGCCATCCACGGGGACCGCGGGCTGGTCGCCATGCAGCAGATCCAGAACGAGATCGCGCAGGCCGAATCCATCCTGAAGCAGGTCTCGGCCGAGCGGGAACTGATGGAGCGGCGCGCCCAGCTCCTGCGCGGCGACCATCTCGACCTCGACATGCTGGACGAGCGCGCGCGCTCGATGCTCAACCTTTCCAACCCGCGCGACGTCATCGTGACGCTGCCCAAAGTCTATGACCAGGACGAGGTAGCTACGGAGAAGCGGCCCGGATCAGTCAATTAACCGAAATCCGGTTAATCGGTAATTCGCTTTGAAAAACAGCCGTTTGCGCTGACGCTCACGGTCGTGTAGGGTGTGCGCCACATTCGCTTACGGTGCGGGGTGGTCAACGCCCCGCAACGCGTTGCGGCAACGGCTGTTTGGATGGGCTCGTTGCCGCTTGATCCTTGGGGAGGAACCATGGCCGCGTCCCGTCGCCGTCCCAAAGCGCAGACCGAAACCGCACCCGCTTCCGCTCCCGCCGCCTCGGCCGAGGAGCTGATCAAGTACTATCGCGAGATGCTCCTGATCCGCCGCTTCGAGGAGAAGGCGGGCCAGCTCTACGGCATGGGGCTGATCGGTGGCTTCTGCCATCTCTATATCGGCCAGGAGGCCGTCGTCGTCGGCGTGCAGGCCGCGCTGAACGACACCGACACCGTCATCACCAGCTATCGCGACCACGGCCACATGCTGGCCTGCGGCATGGACGCCAAGGGCGTGATGGCCGAGCTGACCGGCCGCCGCGGAGGCTACTCCAAGGGCAAGGGCGGCTCGATGCACATGTTCAGCCGCGAGAAGAACTTCTACGGCGGCCACGGCATCGTCGGCGCCCAGGTCCCGCTCGGGGCCGGCCTCGCCTTCGCGCACAAGTACCTGAAGGACGGCGGCCTCTCCGCGGTCTATTGCGGCGACGGCGCCATCAACCAGGGCCAGGTCTACGAGAGCTTCAACATGGCGGCCCTGTGGAAGCTGCCGGTGCTCTTCGTGATCGAGAACAACAAGTACGCCATGGGCACCTCGCAGGAGCGCGCCTCGGCCGGCGAACTGCACCAGCGCGGCGCCGCCTACGGCATCCCCGGCTACCAGGTCAACGGCATGGACGTGCTGGAGGTCAAGACCGCCGCCGACAAGTGGGTGGAGTACATCCGCGCCGGCAACGGCCCGGTCATCCTGGAGATGAAGACCTACCGCTACCGCGGCCACTCGATGTCCGACCCGGCCAAGTACCGCACGAAGGAGGAGGTCGAGAAGATGCGGACCGAGTCCGATCCGATCGACCGGCTGAAGAAGATCCTGCTCGACGGCGGCCATGTGGACGAGGACAAGCTGAAGGAGATCGATCGCGAGGTGAAGGCGATCGTCACCGAGTCCGCCGAGTTCGCGCAGCAGAGCCCCGAGCCCGATCCGTCGGAGCTGTGGACCGACATCCTGATCGAAGCCTGACGACAACGAAAAGCGGGAGCGGCGCCAGGGTCCGGCCCGACCGGTCCGCCTGCGCCGCCGGAGGTTGAGGAATGCCGATCGAAGTGCTGATGCCGGCCCTGTCGCCCACGATGACCGAGGGCAAGCTGGCCAAGTGGCTGAAGAAGGAAGGGGACACGGTCAAATCCGGCGACGTGCTGGCCGAGATCGAGACCGACAAGGCGACCATGGAGGTCGAGGCCGTCGACGAGGGGACCATCGGCAAGATCCTGGTCGCCGAGGGGACCGAGGGCGTCGCCGTGAACACGCCGATCGCCGTCCTGCTGGAGGAGGGTGAGTCCGCGGTCGAGAACCTCTCGAACATCGAGGAGTCCACTCCCAAGACCGCCGCGCAGCCGGTGGTGAAGGAGACGGGCGAGAAGCCGGCCTCCACCCTGCCGGGCGGCCCCACCCCGACCGCCCCGTCGGTGCCGGACGTCGATGAGGCGCGCTTCTTCGCCAAGACCGTGAAGAAGACGGTCCGCGAGGCCCTGCGCGACGCGATGGCCGAGGAGATGCGGCGCGACGACAAGGTCTTCGTGATGGGCGAGGAGGTCGCGCAGTACCAGGGCGCCTACAAGGTGACCCAGGGCCTGCTGCAGGAGTTCGGCGACGGCCGCGTGATCGACACCCCGATCACCGAATACGGCTTCGCCGGCCTCGGCGTCGGCGCGGCCTTCAAGGGCCTGAAGCCGGTCGTCGAGTTCATGACCTTCAACTTCGCCATGCAGGCGATCGACCACATCATCAACTCCGCCGCCAAGACGCTCTACATGTCCGGCGGCCAGATGGGGTGCCCGATCGTCTTCCGCGGGCCGAACGGCGCCGCCGCCCGCGTGGCCGCCCAGCATTCCCAGTGCTATGCCTCCTGGTATGCGCACTGCCCGGGCCTGAAGGTGATCGCGCCCTATTCGGCTTCCGACGCCAAGGGCCTGCTGAAGGCGGCGATCCGCGACCCCAACCCGGTGGTGTTCCTGGAGAACGAGATCCTCTACGGCCACTCCTTCGAGGTGCCGGAGGACGAGGAGTTCGTGCTGCCGATCGGCAAGGCCAAGATCGAGCGCCAGGGCAAGGACGTCACCATCACCGCCTTCTCGATCATGGTCGGCCACGCGCTGGCCGCGGCGGAGCTGCTGGCCAAGGAGGGGATCGAGGCGGAGGTCATCAACCTGCGCACCATCCGGCCGCTGGACACCGCGACCATTGTCGGCAGCGTGAAGAAGACCAACCGCCTCGTCTCCGTCGAGGAGGGCTGGCCCTTTGCCGGCATCGGCTCCGAAATGGCGGCGCTGATGATGGAGCAGGCCTTCGACTATCTCGACGCCCCGGTGATCCGTGTCCACGGCGCCGACGTGCCGATGCCCTATGCCGCCAACCTGGAGAAGCTCGCCCTGCCGCAGATCGACGACATCGTCGCGGCGGCCAAGCGCGCCTGCTATCGCTGAGAGGGGGACCAGCATGACGATCCAGATTCTGATGCCGGCCCTCTCTCCCACGATGACCGAGGGCAACCTCGCCAAGTGGCTGAAGAAGGAAGGCGACACGGTCAAGTCCGGCGACGTGCTGGCCGAGATCGAGACCGACAAGGCCACGATGGAGGTCGAGGCCGTCGATGAGGGCCGCATCGGCAAGATCCTGGTGGCCGCCGGCAGCCAGGGTGTTGCCGTGAACACCCCGATCGCGATCCTGCTGGAGGAAGGCGAGGACGAGAGCGCGCTGGCCAATGCCGGAGCCAGCGCTCCCGCCCCGGCCCCGGCCGCCGCTCCGGCCCCGCAGGCGGCTCCGGCGGCCCAGCCGGCGGCTGCCGCGGCACCGTCCGTCTCCGCGGCGGCGCCGGCCCCGGCCGCGTCCGGCGACCGCGTGTTCGCCAGCCCGCTCGCCCGCCGCATCGCCGGGCAGGCCGGAATCGACCTGAAGGCGGTCAAGGGCTCCGGCCCCAACGGCCGCATCGTCAAGGCCGACGTGGACGCCGCCATTGCCGGCGGTGGCGCCAAGGCCGCTCCGGCTCCGCAGGCTGCCGCGCCCGCGGCCAAGCCGGCGGCGCAGCCTGCCGCCGCCCCGGCTCCCGCCGCCCGTCCGGCGCCGGCCGGCGTCGACGCCAAGGACCTGTCCGACAAGCTCGGCATGGTCTACACCGCCGTGCCGAACACGGGGATGCGCAAGACCATCGCCCGCCGCCTGGGCGAGGCGAAGCAGACCGTTCCGCACTTCTATCTGACGATCGACTGCCAGATCGACACGCTGATGAAGGTGCGGGCCGAGCTGAACGGCCGGTCGGACAGCTACAAGCTGTCGGTCAACGACTTCGTCATCCGCGCCTCGGCGCTGGCGCTGAAGAAGGTCCCGGCCGCCAACGCCGCCTGGACCGACGAGGCGATCCTGATGTACGAGCACGCCGACATCTCGGTCGCCGTCGCCACCCCCAGCGGCCTGATCACCCCGATCATCAAGAAGGCCGAGGGCAAGGGGCTCGCCCAGATCTCCAACGAGATGAAGGACCTGGCCAAGCGCGCCCGCGACGGCAAGCTGAAGCCGGAGGAGTTCCAGGGCGGCACCTTCTCCGTCTCGAACCTCGGCATGTTCGGCATCCGGGAGTTCGCGGCGATCATCAATCCGCCGCAGGGCTGCATCCTGGCGGTCGGCGCGGCGGAGCAGCGTCCGGTCGTCAAGGACGGCGCGCTCGCCGTCGCCACGATGATGACCTGCACCCTGTCGGTCGACCACCGCGTGGTGGACGGGGCCGTCGGCGCGGAGTTCCTTGCGGCTTTCAAGAAGCTGATCGAGGATCCGCTGTCGATGCTCCTCTGACGCACGGCCGGCGCTCCGGCGCCGGCTTCCCGTCCATGACGGGTGCGTCCACCACGGAAGGAACCGGATCATGACCGATTGTCTGGCCCCGCTGCGCGCCGAGATCGACGCCCTCGACGACGAGATCGTGGCGCTGCTCGGCAAACGCCTCGCCGTCGTCCACCGCGTCGCCGCGGTCAAGGCGCAGGCCGGACTGCCGGCCGTCCTGCCCGACCGCATCGCGGCGGTGAAGGCGCGGGCGGCGGACCGGGGGCGGGCCGTCGGCCTCGATCCGGATTTCGTGGCCAACCTCTACCAGATGATCATCGACGAGGCGTGCCGCGTGGAAGAAGGCCTGCTCGACGGCAAGTCCTGACGCCCGCCTCGTTCCCCAGGAGGGAGAACACCCTTGGCCGACATGAACTACGACGTCATCGTCATCGGCAGCGGACCGGGCGGTTACGTGGCGGCGATCCGCGCCGCGCAGCTCGGGCTGCACACCGCGGTCATCGAACGGGAAAACCTCGGCGGCATCTGCCTGAACTGGGGCTGCATCCCCACCAAGGCGCTGCTGCGTTCGGCGGAGGTGCTGCGCAACGCCAGGCACGCCGCCGACTACGGCCTCGTCATCCAGAATCCGGGCTTCGACCTGGACAAGGTGGTGCAGCGCTCGCGCAAGGTGGCGGCCCAGCTCAACGGCGGCGTCAAGCACCTGCTGAAAAAGAACAAGGTCACCGTCATCGAAGGCACCGGCAAGCTCGCCGGCAAGGGCCAGGTGAAGGTGGAGAAGGACGGCGCGCCCGTCGGCACCTTCGGCGCCAAGCACATCATCATCGCCACCGGCGCCCGCGCCCGCACGCTGCCCGGCCTGGAGGATGACGGCAAGCTGGTCTGGACCTACCGCCGCGCCATGACGCCGAACACCATGCCGAAGTCGCTGCTGGTCATCGGCTCCGGCGCCATCGGCATCGAGTTCGCCAGCTTCTACAACGCGCTGGGCGCCCAGGTGACGGTCGTCGAGGTGATGGACCGCATCCTGCCGGTGGAGGACGAGGAGATCTCGGCCTTCGCGCGCAAGCAGTTCGAGAAGCAGGGCATGCGCATCATCACCGGCGGCAAAGCCGGCAACCTGCGCAAGGGCGCCGACAGCGTCACGGTGGCGGTCGAGGCCGGCGGCAAGACCGAGGACATCACGGTCGACCGCGTCATCGTCGCCGTCGGCATCTCGCCGAACACGGAGAATCTCGGGCTGGAGAACACCAAGGTCCAGCTCGACCGCGGTCATATCAAGACCAACCAGGTCTGCGAGACGGACGAGCCCGGGCTCTACGCCATCGGCGACGTCACCGGCGCTCCCTGGCTTGCCCACAAGGCCAGCCACGAGGGCGTGATCGTGGCGGAGCACATCGCCGGCAAGCATCCGCATCCGCTGGACGTCCGCAACATCCCCGGCTGCACCTACTCGCACCCCCAGGTCGCCTCGGTCGGCCTGACGGAGAAGAAGGCCAAGGAGCTGGGTTACGCGGTGAAGGTCGGCCGCTTCCCCTTCATCGGGAACGGCAAGGCCATCGCTCTGGGCGAGGCGGAAGGCATGGTCAAGACGGTGTTCGACGCCAAGACCGGCGAGCTGCTGGGCGCCCACATGGTCGGGGCCGAGGTGACGGAGCTGATCCAGGGCTACGGCATCGCCAAGACGGGCGAACTGACCGAGGCCGAGCTGATGCACACGGTCTTCCCGCACCCGACCCTGTCGGAGATGATGCACGAGTCGGTCCTTGATGCCTATGGCCGGGCCATCCACTTCTAGCTAAGCTTTCCCGGCTTACGCTATTTCGGGGGCGTTTTCCCGGACGGGTGGGACGATGGACCGCGCGAGCGCCGCATACGACGAGGACTTCTACGCCTGGACCCAGGCCCAGGCGGCGGAGCTTCGCCGTGCCGGCGCTGCCGGCAACAACGCCCCGGTCGACTGGGAGAATGTCGCCGAGGAAATCGACGGCATGGGCCGCAGCCAGAAATCGGAAATCAGCAGCCGGCTTACCGTGCTGGTTGTCCATTTGCTCAAATGGTTGTACTGCCCGGATCTCCGGGAGCGGTGCGAGCGTGGCTGGCGGCGGACCATCCGAGAGCAACGGGATTGCCTGCTGGATGCCATTGAGGCCAGCCCCAGCCTGAAGCCTTTTGCCCTCTCTGTTTTTGAGAAGGTCCATGGCCGTTCCCGGCTGGGAGTCGCCGACGAGGCGGAGGTTCCGCTGACGTGCTTTCCCCTCGATCCGCCTTTCACGCTTGACCAGGCGCTCGATCCGGCCTATCCGGCGGAGCTGTTTCCGCCGGAGTGGCGGTAGAGCCGTGCTGCGGTCCTGTCCAATCTCGGCGCCGCTCGTGTCGCGGGCCGCAGGGAGCATTTGACCATGAGTGTCGCCGACCAGACCGAGAAGCTTCGCCATCCCGAAAAGGCGCACAAGCCCGACAACGTCGTCCGCCGCAAGCCGGAATGGATCCGGGTCAAGGCGCCGACCAGCCCGGAGTACGCCGAGACCCGGCAGCTCATGCGCGGGCTGAAGCTGAACACGGTGTGCGAGGAGGCGGCCTGCCCGAACATTGGGGAGTGCTGGAAGCACAAGCATGCCACCTTCATGATCCTCGGCTCGATCTGCACGCGCGGCTGCGCCTTCTGCAACGTCGAGACCGGGCGCCCCGACAAGCTCGACCCGCATGAGCCGGAGAATGTCGCGGAGGCGGTCGGCAACCTGAGGCTCAGCCACGTGGTCATCACCTCGGTCGACCGCGACGACCTGGAGGACGGCGGGGCCGAGCATTTCGCCCGCACCATCCGCGCCGTCCGCGAGGCCTCGCCCACGACGACCATCGAAATCCTGACCCCCGATTTCCAGAAGAAGAAGGGCGCCGTCGAGGTGGTGGTCGCCGCCAAGCCGGACGTCTTCAACCACAATCTGGAGACCGTGCCGCGGCTCTACCCGACCATCCGTCCGGGTGCCCGTTACTTCGCGTCGCTTCAGCTGTTGGCCCGTGTGAAGGAGCTGGATCCGACCATCTTCACCAAATCCGGCGTGATGGTCGGGCTGGGCGAGACCCGTGAGGAGATCGGGCAGGTGATGGACGACCTCCGCGCCGCCGATGTGGACTTCATGACGATCGGCCAGTATCTCCAGCCCACGCCGAAGCACGCGGCGGTCGACCGCTTCGTGACGCCGGAGGAGTTCGCGGGCTACGCGACCCTCGGCCGCGGCAAGGGGTTCCTGCTGGTGGCGTCGTCGCCGCTGACGCGGTCGTCGTACCATGCGGGTGATGATTTCGTGAAGCTCCGGGACGCCCGGCTGCGCAAGCTGGCGACGGCTGCCGAGTAAGGGCGGCGGAGCACGAGGAAGAAGGAAACGGAACGGGCATGCCGACGCACGCAGAAAAGAAGGTACTCCCCTACACGCCGGAGCAGATGTACGCCCTGGTCGCCGATGTGGAGAAGTACCCGGAATTCCTGCCCTGGTGCCTGGCAGCCCGCATCCGCCGCCGTGAAGGCAACGTGATGTTCGCCGACCTCGTCATCGGCTTCAAGATGGTCCGCGAACGCTTCACCTCGCGGGTCGAGCTGAACGAGCCCGCCTGCCGCATCGACGTGCAGTATACCGACGGCCCGTTCCAGTACCTGAACAACCACTGGATCTTCACCAAGCACGAACGGGGATGCTGCGTCGACTTCTACGTCGATTTCGAGTTCCGCTCGAAGATGCTGCAGAAGATCATGGGGCTGCTGTTCAACGAGGCGGTGCGCCGGATGGTGCAGGCCTTCGAGACCCGCGCCGACCAGCTCTACGGCAACGGCAGCGTCCGGTCGGCCGCAGCGCGCCCCGCCTGAGCAGAGCGCGTCTTTCGGAGTCAGCGATTGTCCAACGTCGGGCGGGCGGCGCGCAGCCGCTCCAGCGCCGTCTGCACGGTCGCCAGACGCACCGCGCTGCGGTCGCCGGGGAAGGTGTATTCCTTCGCCTTGGCCGGCCCATGGCGGACCGCCGTCGCGATATAGACCCGCCCGACCGGCTTCGCCGGCGTCCCCCCGTCCGGCCCGGCGACGCCCGTCACCGCCACCGCCACGTCGGCATGCGACCGGGCGAGCGCCCCGACCGCCATCGCCACCGCCACCTCCGGGCTGACCGCGCCATGGGCATGGATCAGGGCCGCCGGCACGTTCAGCAACTCCGTCTTCGCCATGTTGGAATAGGTGACGAAGCCCCGCTCGACCACCTGGGAGGAGCCGGCAACCTCCGTCAACGCGCCGGAGATCAGGCCGCCGGTGCAGGACTCGGCGGTCGCCACCATGTGGCCCGACCCGGAATATTCGGCGAGCAGCGCGACGGCGAGGTCGCGGATGTGATCGGGAAACATGGCGGCCTCCGCTTCCTGTGACGGGGGATGAGATTACCCTGGCAGGCGCACCGTCGCTACCGCCTGCGCCGCGATCCCTTCGCCGCGCCCGGTGAAGCCGAGCCGTTCCGTCGTCGTCGCCTTGACGCTGACCCGGTCGGAGGCGATGCCCAGAATCTCCGCCACCCGGGCGACCATGGCCTCGCGGTGCGGCCCGACCTTCGGCCGCTCGCAGATCACGGTGACGTCGACATGGGCGATGACGCCGCCGCGCCGCGCCACCAGGTCGGCGGCGTGGCGCAGGAAGCGGGCGCTGTCGGCACCACGCCACTGCGGGTCGGAGGGCGGGAAGTGGCTGCCGATGTCACCGCTGCCGAGCGCCCCGAGGATCGCGTCGGTCAGGGCATGCAGTCCGACGTCGGCATCCGAATGTCCGTCCAGCTTGCGGTCGTGCGGCACCCGGACGCCGCACAGCGTCACGAAGTCGCCCTCGGCGAAGCGGTGGACGTCGAACCCGGTGCCGGTGCGGATATCGCCCAGCGTGGTGGCGATCAGCCGGGCGGCGCGGGTCAGGTCGTCGGGGGTGGTCACCTTGAAATTCTCCTCCTTGGACGGCACCAGCGCCACCGGCAGCCCGGCGCGCTCCGCCACCGCGGCGTCGTCGGTCAGCTCCTGTCCGGCCGCGGCGCGATGGGCGGCCAGGATGTCGGCGAAGCGGAAGCCCTGCGGCGTCTGGGCCCGCCACAGCCCGGCCCGTTCCACGAGCCCGGCAACGAGGCCGTTCTCGCCCCGCTGCAGCGTGTCGGCGACCGGAACCGCGGCGATGGCGCCGGGATGACGGGCGAGGGCGTCGATCACCGCGCCGATGGTCTGCGCGTCCACCAGCGGCCGGGCCGCATCGTGGATCAGCACGAGATCGGGCGGCGCGGCGGCCAGCGCCTCCAGCCCATGGCGGACCGAATCCTGACGGGCGCCGCCGCCGGCCACCGGCTCCGGCAGGTCCAGCCCCTCCACCGCCGCGTCATAGAGGTCGCGGCAGGCCGGGTCGATCACCACATGGACGGCGGTGATCCCGGCATGGGCCAGGAAGGCCTCCACCGTCCGGCGCAGCACCGGCTTGCCCAGCAGGTCGCAATACTGCTTGGGCCGCTCCCCTCCGAAGCGCCGGCCGCTGCCGCCGGCGACGATCAGGGCGGCGCAGGAGGGCTGGGGCTTGCGGTCGGTCATGGCGGCGTCCTGAAAAATATGGAGACTTGACGGATCGGCGGCGGAGCCTAGCCTGTCGCCGGAGATCCGCCAAGCCCGCATCCTCCCGGCCGCCCAGGCGCCGGCGGGGGATGGGGTCTAGCCAGATCGGTCTCGGGCAGGTCAAATGACGGGAGCATGGGCGGCGGCATGTCGCAGAACCTTCTCTACAGCCTGACGGCGCTGATGGCGCTCGTCCCGGCATCGGTCTACCCGTACCGGCGCACCGGCGGGCAGGGGGCGGACGGGCGGACCACGGCCTTCTGGGGGGCGTTGGTCCTGGCAGCCGTCGGTCCCGCCATATGGGCGCTGACCCAGATCGCCGGCCGCTGGCACACCGGGCTGTCCACCGCCCTGTGGGTGACCATCGCGGCCTGCATGCTGCTGTTCCTCGGCCTCTGTCTCGCCAACCGGTCGGCCTGGAGGCTGTCGCCGCTGCTGCTGCCCTACCTGCTGGGCGTCGGGGCGCTGGCGACCCTGGTGGAGGATGCTCCGGCACCGCTGTTGCGCGGCGGGGCGCCGGGAATCTGGATCGACCTGCACATCGCGGTGTCGGTCGTCACCTATGCCCTGCTGACCCTGTCCGCCGTCTCGTCGCTTGCCGCGTTCCTGCAGGAACGTGCGCTGAAGACCAAGCGGCCGACCCCGCTCACCCGGTTCCTGCCGCCGGTGGCGGTCAGCGAACGGCTGCAGGTCGGCCTGCTGATGGCCTCGGAGACGGTGCTGGGCGCCGGCCTCGCCACCGGCATGGCCGTGCTCTATTTCGAACAGGGCATGCCGCTGCGCTTCGATCACAAGACTTTGCTGTCGATCGCCACGTTCCTCGTCGTCGGCGGGCTGTTGTTCGCCCATGTCCGCAGCGGTGTCCGGGGAAGGACAGCGGCACGGATGGTTTTGATCGCCTATCTTCTTCTCACCCTCGCTTATCTCGGCGTCAAGTTCGTCACCAATGTCCTCTTGGGGCAGGCCCTGTGGCAGGCCGCAGGGACTTGACCGGGCGGTGCCTTGCCTGTGACTGCGCGGCTTCGCACTTGCAGACTGGCGAAACGCTGTGCTAGCTTGCACAAAATCTGAACAACTTCGAATTTTGCCCAACATTCGGGCACATTCCGGCGGCGATCCGGTGCCATCGAGGGTGCGAGCGACATGAGTATTCAGATCGGCCCGATCACACTCGCGGATCCGGTCATCCTCGCCCCGATGTCGGGGTGAGCGACCTGCCGTTCCGCCGCCTCGTCAAGCGGTCGGGCTGCGGCATGGTGGTGTCGGAGATGGTCGCCAGCCAGGCGATGATCCGCGAGAACCGCCAGACCCTGCGCATGGTGGAGACCCGGCCGGAAGAATTCCCGATGGCGGTCCAGCTTGCCGGCTGCGAGCCCGAGGTGATGGCCGAGGCGGCGAGGCTGAACCAGGATCGCGGCGCCGCCCTCATCGACATCAACTTCGGCTGTCCGGTGAAGAAGGTGGTCAACGGCCATGCCGGGTCGGCCCTGATGCGGGACGAGGCCCATGCCGCGCGCATCCTGGAGGCAACGGCGAAGGCGGTGTCCATCCCGGTCACGCTGAAGATGCGGACCGGATGGGACATGACGAACCGGAACGCCCCGCGCCTCGCCCGCATCGCGGAGGAGTGCGGCATCCGCATGGTGACGATCCACGGACGCACGCGGGACCAGTTCTACACCGGGACGGCCGACTGGGCCTTCGTCCGGCAGGTGAAGGAGGCCGTGTCGATCCCCGTGGTGGTCAACGGCGACATCACCAGCCTGGAGGCGGCCGAACAGGCGCTGGCCCGGTCCGGCGCCGACGGCGTGATGATCGGCCGCGGCAGCTACGGGCGTCCCTGGTTTCCCGCGCAGGTCATCCACTATCTGCGCACCGGGGAACGGCGTCCCGACCCGCCGCTCAGCGAACAACTCTCAATCCTTCTCGAACATTACGATGCGATGCTCACCTACTATGGCATCGAAGGCGGCATCCGCGTCGCCCGCAAGCATATATCCTGGTATTCCAGCGGCTTGCGGGATTCCGCTGATTTCCGGTCTGAAGTGAACCGCCTGGC
The DNA here is from genome assembly GCF_003130795.1 of Azospirillum thermophilum. Lineage (NCBI taxonomy): Bacteria > Pseudomonadati > Pseudomonadota > Alphaproteobacteria > Rhodospirillales > Azospirillaceae > Azospirillum > Azospirillum thermophilum. Next base: position 1,457,458 of record NZ_CP029353.1, on the reverse strand, counting down.
CGACCCCGAAGCCGTGCGCCGGCTGATCCGGGACTTCTACGCCCCGGCGATCGAAAGGATGGCTGCCTGATGGAACCGTTTTCCGCCGCTGCCTATCCGCGGCGCAGTCCGCGGGCCAAGCCCGCCGGCCGCCGGGGAAGGATCGACCCGACCATCGTGCTGGCCAGCCTGCCGGAGCCGGTGGTGGTGGTGGACGGGGCCGGCGACATCCGCTTCGTCAACCTGATGGCGCAGGAGTTCTTCGACCTGTCGGACAGCGTGATGACCGGCATGCCGGTGGCGGACCTGCTGCCGCCCGACAGCCCGGTCCTCGGCCTGATCGAGCAGGTTCGCCGCGGGTCGCGCCGCGTCTCGCAGGAAGGGGTGGTGATCGACACCCCGCGCATCGGCCCCCACCACGTCACGGTGCAGGTGGCGATGATGGGCGAGCCGCAGGACCATGTGCTGATCACGATCCACGAGCGGTCCCTGGCCCGCAAGATCGACAACTCGCTGACCCATCGCCATGCCGCCCGCTCGGTCACCGCCATGGCCGCCATGCTGGCGCACGAGGTCAAGAATCCGCTCTCCGGCATCCGCGGCGCCGCCCAGCTCCTGGAGGAGAACGCCAGCGAGCAGGACCGGGAACTCACCCGCCTGATCTGCGACGAGGCCGACCGCATCGTCGCGCTGGTCAACCGGATGGAGGTCTTCTCGGACAAGCGCCCGCTGGAACGGGCCCCGGTCAACATCCACACCGTGCTGGAGCATGTCCGCAAGATTGCGCAGAACGGCTTTGCCCGCCATATCCGCTTCATCGAGCGCTATGACCCGTCGCTGCCGCCGGTCCACGGAAATCGCGACCAACTTGTGCAGATCTTCCTGAATCTGATTAAAAATGCGGCAGAAGCGGTGCCGGAGGTCGGGGGCGAGATCACGCTCAGCACCTCCTACCAGCACGGCGTGCGCATGGCGGTTCCGGGCGGCGATACCCGCCTGCACCTGCCGCTGCTGGTCTCGGTTCAGGACAACGGCGACGGCATACCCGAAGACCTGCGCTCCAATCTCTTCGATCCCTTCGTGACCACGAAGGTGAACGGGACTGGCCTTGGGCTTGCATTGGTGGCGAAGCTCATCGGCGACCATGGCGGAACCATCGAGTTCGACAGCCAGCCCCGCCGGACCGTATTCAAGGTGTCGCTGCCCATGTTCGATGAAGCCCTCAGTCCTACAGATGACTCCCCCGGTTACTCCGACCCGGCCGGAATCCACTCCGGCGGAAGCCAGGCCCGGGGCGGCCGGGGGGCCTGGTGATGGGGGCGGCGACGATCCTTGTGGCGGATGACGACCGCGCCATCCGCACCGTGCTTACGCAGGCCTTGGCCCGTCTCGGCCACGAGGTGCGCACGACCGGCAACGCCTCCACGCTCTGGCGCTGGGTGGCGGACGGGCAGGGCGATCTGGTCATCACCGACGTGGTGATGCCGGACGAGAACGGCCTCGACCTTCTCCCCCGCATCAAGAAGCTGCGGCCGGATCTGCGCGTCATCGTCATGAGTGCGCAGAATACGCTGATCACCGCCCTGAAGGCGGCGGAGCGCGGCGCCTTCGAGTATCTGCCGAAGCCCTTCGATCTGAAGGAGCTCGTCTCGGTGGTCGAGCGGGCGCTGAGCAGCACCCCGGCGCCGGCCGCGGCGGCGGCCGACCCCGAGGAGGCGGACGAGCAGCTTCCCCTGATCGGCCGGTCGCCGGCCATGCAGGAGATCTACCGCGTCCTTGCCCGTTTGATGGGCACCGACCTGACGGTGATGATCACCGGCGAGTCCGGCACCGGCAAGGAGCTGGTCGCCCGCGCGCTGCACGACTACGGCAAGCGGCGCAACGGCGCCTTCGTCGCCATCAACATGGCGGCGATCCCGCGCGAACTGATCGAGTCCGAGCTGTTCGGCCACGAGAAGGGTGCCTTCACCGGCGCCACCAACCGCTCGACCGGCCGGTTCGAGCAGGCGCAGGGCGGCACCCTGTTCCTCGACGAGATCGGCGACATGCCCCTCGATGCCCAGACGCGCCTGCTGCGCGTCCTGCAGGAGGGCGAGTACACCACCGTCGGCGGACGTACGCCGATCAAGACGGACGTACGCATCATCGCCGCGACCCACCGCGACCTGCGTACGCTGATCCGCCAGGGGCTGTTCCGCGAGGATCTGTTCTACCGGCTCTGCGTCGTGCCCATCCGTCTGCCGCCGCTGCGCGAGCGGACGGAGGACATTCCGCTGCTGGTCCGCCATTTCCTCAATCTCGGCATCTCCCAGGGGCTGCCGGCCAAGAGCATCGATCAGGCGGCGATGGACCGGCTGAAGCGCTACCGCTGGCCGGGCAACGTGCGCGAGCTGGAGAACCTCGTCCGCCGTCTCGCCGCGCTCTACTCGCAGGAGGTCATCAGCCTCGACGTGATCGAGGCCGAACTGGCCGACGCGACCCCGGCCCCCCAGGTGGCCGAGGAGCCGCAGAACGAGGGACTGTCCTCCGCCGTCGAACGGCACCTCAAGGATTACTTCGCCGCCCACAAGGACGGGATGCCGTCGAACGGCCTCTACGACCGGGTGTTGCGCGAGATCGAACGCCCGCTGATTTCGCTCAGCCTGTCGGCCACCCGCGGCAACCAGATCAAGGCGGCGCAGCTTCTGGGTCTCAACCGGAACACGCTGCGCAAGAAGATCCGCGACCTGGACATTCAGGTGATGCGCGGGATCAAGTAGCGGCGGCAGTGGCGGCGGCGGAGCCTTCCGCCACCGCGGCGTGCTTTATTTGTGACACCAGGCCGCGCGGCCGGACAACGCCGAACGCAATAGCTGGGCCTTGTCCTAAGGTCAGGCGGCTTGGTGCTTGGCATGCCAGACACAGCGGTGTATCTTTCCGGCAACATCTTCTGTCGCCGGTCCGATGTCGCAGACCTCTGAAACCCCAGCGCCGCTTTGGCAACAGATTCTCCGCTGGTCGGCCCGCGTCGGCCTGACCAAGCGGCTGGCCTTCGCCCTGTCCGTCGCGGCCCTCGTCGCCGGCTTCGCCACCTATGCGGCGATGACCGAGAGCGCGCCGTTCGGCCAGTCGAACCCGCGCACCGTCACGCTGCTGCTGACGCTCGACCTCGCCCTGCTGCTGACGCTCGGCGTGCTGATCGCGCGGCGCATCGTGATGCTGTGGATCGGGCGGCGCCGCGGTCTCGCCGGGTCGCGCCTGCACACACGCCTCGTGCTGGTCTTCAGCCTGCTTGCGGTGGCCCCGGCCATCATCATGGCGGTCTTCTCGGCGATCTTCTTCTATGTCGGCGTCCAGTCCTGGTTCAGCGACCGGGTGCGCACGGCGGTCAACGAGTCGCTGGCGGTGGCCAGCGCCTATCTGCACGAACACCAGCAGAACATCCGCGCCGACGCGCTGGCCATGGCGAACGACCTCAGCCAGGAACTGCGGCTGTCGGGCGACCGCCAGCGGTTCGAGCAGGTGGTGGCGACCCAGGCCATGCTGCGCACCCTGTCGGAGGCCATCGTCTTCAACGGGACGACGGGCGCCATCCTGGCGCGCTCCGGCTACACCTTCACGCTGGAGTTCGACCCGATCCCGGAGGACAAGCTGCAGCTTGCGCGCCGCGGCGAGGTCGCGCTGATCACCAGCGAGAACGACGACCGCGTCCGCGCCCTCGTCAGCCTCGACCGGGTCACCGACATCTACCTCTACGTCGGCCGCATGGTGGAGCCGCGCGTCCTCTCCCACATGGCCTCGGCGGAGGGGGCGGTGAAGGAGTATGCCGCCCTGGAAAGCCAGCGCGGCAGCCTGCAGATCACCTTCACGCTGATCTTCGTCGTCGTGGCGATGCTGCTTCTGCTCGCCGCCGTCTGGGCCGGGCTGAACTTCGCGACCCGGCTGGCCCGGCCGATCAGCGCGCTGATCGCCGCGGCCGAACGGGTGCGGGCCGGCGATCTCACCGTGCGCGTGACCGAGCCGCCGGGCGAGGACGAGCTGGGCCTGCTGTCCCGCGCCTTCAACCGCATGACGACGGAGATCGAGGGGCAGCGGCGGGAGCTGCTGTCGGCCAACCGCCTGCTCGACGAGCGGCGCCGCTTCACCGAGACCGTGCTGTCCGGTGTGTCGGCCGGCGTGCTCGGCCTCGACGAGGACGGCCTCATCAACCTGCCGAACCTCTCGGCCGCCCGCCTGCTGGGTGTCGAGGATCCGGAGACGCTGATCGGCCGCTCGCTCGCCGACCTGTCGCCGGAGATGGGCGAACTGCTGGAAAAGGCGCCGAAGCGGCCCGGCCGCGTCGTGCAGGACCAGGTCCAGCTCCGCCGTCCGGGAACCACGCCGCTGACCCTGCTGGTCCGCATCGCGACCGAGGGACGGGCGGGGGAGGTGCGCGGCTACGTCGTCACCTTCGACGACATCACCGAACTGGTCTCCGCCCAGCGCAAGGCGGCCTGGGCCGACGTCGCCCGCCGCATCGCGCACGAGATCAAGAACCCCCTGACCCCCATCCAGCTCTCGGCCGAGCGGCTGCGCCGCAAGTACCTGAAGGAGATCACCGGCGACACCGAGGTCTTCACCATGTGCACGGACACCATCGTGCGGCAGGTCGACGACATCCGGCGCATGGTCGACGAATTCTCCGCCTTCGCCCGCATGCCGCAGGCGGTCATGAAGCCGTGCAACGTGAACGACCTCGTCCGGCAGGCCGTCTTCCTGCAGTCGAGCGCCCACACCGGCAACATCAGGTTCGACACGCAGCTTCCGCCCGGGCCGCTGACCGTGCCGTGCGACAGCCGCCAGATTTCGCAGGCTTTAACCAACCTGCTGCAGAATGCCGCCGACGCCATCGAGGGGCGCACGCCTCCGGCCGACGGCTCGGCGCTGCCGATGGGCGAGGTCGCGGTCCGCATCGCGGCGGACGAGGAGCGGGTGTCCTTCATCGTGGAGGACAACGGCAAGGGCCTGCCCGCCGACCAGCGGGACCGGCTGACGGAGCCTTACGTGACGACGCGGGCCAAGGGCACCGGCCTGGGGCTGGCGATCGTCAAGAAGATCATGGAGGACCACGGCGGTTCCGTGACCCTGGAAGACCGCGACGGCGGCGGGGCGCGGGTGACGCTGACCATCCCCAACAATGTCCTGACCGCCGGAGACGCAGCCGCACCCGCGGCCCCGGCCGTGACCGAAGGCAGGCCGGCGGAGACCGGCGGAGAGAAGAGGCACGCAGCCCATGGCGCATGATATTCTGATCGTCGACGACGAAGCCGACATCCGGATGCTGATCGCCGGCATCCTGAACGACGAGGGCATGAAGACGCGCGAGGCCGCGGACGCCGACCAGGCCTTCGCCCAGGTCGCGGCGCGCCGCCCCAGCCTGGTGGTCCTCGACATCTGGCTCCAGGGCAGCCGCCTCGACGGGCTGCAGATCCTGGAACAGCTCATGCGCGACCACGCCAACCTGCCGGTGATCATGATCTCCGGCCACGGCAACATCGAAACCGCGGTCTCCGCCATCAAGATCGGCGCCTACGACTTCATCGAGAAGCCGTTCAAGGCCGACCGGCTCCTGCTGATGGTCGAGCGGGCGATCGAGGCCGCCCGGCTGAAGCGCGAGAACGAGGAGCTGCGGCTGCGCGCCGGCGGCGAGGTCGAGCTGATCGGCCGCTCCTCGGCCGTCAACCATCTGCGCCAGAGCGTCGACAAGGTCGCCCCCACCGGCAGCCGCGTCCTCATCACCGGCCCCGCCGGCTCCGGCAAGGAGGTGGTGGCGCGCATGATCCATGCCCGGTCGCGCCGGGCCTCCGGGCCGTTCGTCGGGCTGAACTGCGCCACCATGCGGCCCGACCGGCTGGAGATGGAGCTGTTCGGCACCGAGGCCGGCGTGGATGGCGCCGGGCGCAAGATCGGCACCTTCGAGCAGGCCCACGGCGGCACGCTGCTGCTGGACGAGGTCGCCGACATGCCGCTGGAGACCCAGGGCAAGATCGTCCGCGCCCTGCAGGAGCAGGTGTTCGAGCGCGTCGGCGGCGGTCAGCGCGTCGAGGTCGACGTGCGCGTCATCGCCACTTCCAACCGCGACCTCCAGGCGGAGATCGAGCAGGGCCGCTTCCGCCAGGACCTGTTCTACCGCCTCGCCGTCGTGCCGATCCGCGTGCCGTCGCTGGCCGAGCGGCGCGAGGACATCCCGATGCTGGCCCGCCACTTCATGCAGCGGTCGAGCGAAGGGTCCGGCCTGCCGGTGCGCGAGTTCGGCGAGGACGCGATGGCGGCGCTGCAGGCCTACGACTGGCCGGGCAACGTCCGCCAGCTCCGCAACGTCATCGACTGGCTGCTCATCATGGCGCAGGGCGACCCGAAGGAGCCGATCCGCGCCGACATGCTGCCGCCGGAGATCGGCGCCATCACCCCCACCGTCCTCAAGTGGGACAAGGGCGGCGAGATCATGGGCCTGCCGCTGCGCGAGGCCCGCGAGGTGTTCGAACGGGAGTATCTTCTGGCGCAGGTCACGCGGTTCGGCGGAAACATCTCGCGCACCGCGGCGTTTGTCGGAATGGAGCGTTCGGCCCTTCACCGCAAGCTGAAGTCGCTGGGCGTGCACGGAAGCGAGAAGGGCAAGCTCTTCGTCGAGTGAGCCCGGCCCGCCGCCGCCAACCGCCAGCCGCCTAGACCCTTGCGGAGTGCATTTTGACCGAGACCATGCCGCTGCCCCGGGCGGTCCTCTACGACTGGGACAACACCCTGGTGGACAACTGGGGCACCGTCCGCGCGGCGCTGAACCACGCCCTCGTCTCCTTCGGGAAGGCGCCCTGGAGCGAGGAGGAGGCGCGCGAGCGCATCAAGCAGTCCCTGCGCGACAGCTTCCCGCGCATCTTCGGCGAGCGCTGGACCGACGCGCGCGACCTGTTCTACGGCTACTTCGCGGACCACCACCTGGAGCATCTCCGCCCGCTGCCCGGCGCCGAGTCGCTGCTGCGGACCTTCGCCGGGCTCGGGGTCTACCAGGCGGTGGTGTCCAACAAGACCGGCCGCTTCCTGCGGGCCGAGGCCGACCGGCTGGGCTGGACCGGTTACTTCGGCCGGCTGGTCGGCGCCCAGGACGCCGAATTCGACAAGCCGCACGCCGCACCCGTCCGGATGGCGCTGGAGCCCGCGGGCATCGCGCCGGGGCCGGAGGTCTGGTTCCTCGGCGACGCCGACATCGACATGGAATGCGCCCATGGCGCAGGACTTGTTCCGGTGTTAATAGGCTCCGGCGAGGGCAGCGGCTTCGGCCGCTTCCCGCCCGCGCACCGCCATGCCGATTGCGAATCCTTGTGCGGCTTGGTGGGACGTGGTGGTATTACCATATCCGTTCAGTCGGTTGTCGAGACGGTGGCTATGCAGTCCAGATCATGACCGCTACGGGCAGTGGACCGTCTTCCCGGCGGTCCCAAGAACATTGAAGAAGGGGGCGACTTAATGTCTGAAAAAAGCCAGAACGTGCAGGACGTGTTCCTCAACCACGTCCGCAAGAACAAGACTCCCGTAACCGTCTTTCTCGTGAACGGCGTGAAACTGCAGGGGATCATCACCTGGTTCGACAACTTCTCCGTCCTGCTGCGGCGGGACGCGCATTCGCAGCTCGTCTACAAGCATGCGATTTCCACCGTGATGCCGGCACATCCGATTCAACTTTTCGAGCCGCCCAAGGAAGGTGAAAGCGTCTGATCCCCAGACCAATGGCGACGGCCGGAGCGAGCTTGCCACCGGCCGGGCCATCGTGGTCCACCCCGTCCTCCGCCAAGAGGCGGACGGGGTCATCCGCCCTCCCGAATCCCGCCTGGAGGAGGCGGTCGGCCTTGCGCTCGCCATCGACCTGCAGGTCGTGCATGCCGAATGCGCCCGGGTCAACCGCCCCCAGCCGTCCACCCTGCTGGGCTCCGGCACGGTCGAGCATCTGGCCGCCCTGGTCGAGGAGACGGAGGCCTCCCTCGTCATCCTCGACCATGCCCTGTCGCCGGTGCAGCAGCGCAACCTGGAACGGGCGCTGAAGGCGAAGGTCATCGACCGGACGGGCCTGATCCTGGAGATCTTCGGCGCCCGCGCCCGCACGCGCGAAGGCATGCTGCAGGTCGAGCTGGCCTCGCTGACCTACCAGAAGTCCCGCCTCGTGCGCTCCTGGACCCACCTGGAACGGCAGCGCGGCGGCTTCGGCTTCCTCGGCGGCCCCGGCGAATCGCAGCTCGAGATCGACCGGCGCCTGATCGGCGACCGGATCATCAAGATCAGGAAGGAACTGGACGAGGTCCGCCGCACCCGCGGCCTGCACCGCAAGGCGCGTGCCAAGGTGCCTTATCCGGTGGTGGCGCTGGTCGGCTACACCAACGCCGGCAAATCCACGCTGTTCAACCGGCTGGCCAACGCCGACGTCTTCGCCAAGGACCTGCTGTTCGCCACGCTGGATCCGACGATGCGGCAGGTCACGCTGCCGTCGGGACGCAAGGTGATCCTGTCGGACACGGTGGGTTTCATCTCCGACCTGCCGCACGGCCTCGTCGCCGCCTTCCGCGCCACGCTGGAGGAGGTGGACGCCGCCGACATCATCCTGCATGTCCGCGACATCGCCCATCCGGACACGGAGGCGCAGCGCGCCGACGTGCACGAGGTGATGCGCGACATGGGCATCGATCCCGACACCGACGACCGCATGATCGAGGTGCTGAACAAGATCGACGTGCTCGACGAGGGCAGCCGCGGCGCGGTCCTTGCCCAGGTCGCCCGCAATCCGCGGGCGGTCGCCCTGTCCGCCCGGACGGGGGAGGGGCTCGATACGCTCGACCGGCTGCTCGACCTGCGGATGAACGCCCACCGGCAGGTGGTCGACCTGACGGTCGGCCTCGGCGACGGCGCGGCGCTCGCCTGGCTCTACGCCCGCGGCGAGGTGCTGGAGCGCCGCGACGACGAGGAGGCGGCGCATCTCCACGTTGCGATCGATCCGGCCGATCTGGCCCGCTTCGAAAAGCGCTTCCAACCGGCTAGGACGTCATGAGCCGTTGGATGGAGGAGGGGCGCGGCGCTATGCCGCGCCGCATCCGTCTGTGGACTTAAGACCAAAGCGGCGTAGTCTTTCCCCCGAACGTTCCCGATTATCAAGTCAGGGAGCGATGGCGTTCCCAAGAGGGGGAGAACCGCCAATGCGGCTGCATACCGATCCGTCGAATTTTTCGATCACGGCCTTCCTCGCCGACCAGGTCACGCTGGTCGCCCGGCAGGAGAAGCTGTCTCCCGGTGCCGCCCTTCTTCGCATTCAGGAGTTGTCCAGGGACGCCGAGGGGCGGGCCCGTCTGCTGCGCATCATCGGCGATGCCGGCGAGCGGGAGACCAACCCGCAGGAAGCCAGCAAGATCGCGGCGGTCCGTCGCGAACTGGCGGCCTGGAGTGTTGCCGCCGAGCGTCATCCGCACGGCTCCGGGCACCCGGCGCGGCCTGATGCGTGACAGCGGAGGCGGTCAGGGGCGATAGTAGGGCGTCTGCCATTCCTCCGGTCGTCCTCGTGCGTCTTTGCCTGCCTCTCCTTCTCGCGCTGACCGCCGCTGTACCGGCCGCCCTGCCGGCTGCTGCCCAACCGGCGCCCGCTGCGCAGGCGCCGCAGGTCTCCTCGTCGCCGCAGGCCCTTCCGCCCGGCTATGTCGAGGAGTTGGAGAACCCGCCGGAGGATCCGCTTCCCCCGGCCCCGCAGGATGTTCCGCCCGCCCCGGCCGAGCCGGTGGTCCTGGCGCCCGACGCGGTGGAGATCCTGAAGGACTGCAAGCTGCCGACCTTCACCGACTGCTTCCGCACCTGGCGCCCGCCGCCCCCGCCCCCCGAGCCGGAGGCGCCTCCGGAGACCAAGGAGGCGAAGACGGCACCGCCGCCTCCTCCGCCCGGTCCTCCCGATCCCACCGCCCCGCGCGAGCCCGCCAAGGGTGGTCCGCCGCCCGCCCCGCCGCCGGCTCCCCAGCCGGAAGCCGACCGCGCCACCTACGACGCCCTTGCCCGCGCGCTCAAGGAGAGCGGGCTGGACGGCAAGGTGCTGCTCGGCGACCCGCCCTCCGACGGCAGCGCGACGCTGCGTCTCGACAGCAAATCAGCCAAACCCGGACAAAAACCGAAATGAGCATTGCCCTTCCCGACATCGACAAGGTCTCCGCCCTGATCCGCGAGGTGGCGAAGACCGAGATCCTCCCGTATTTCCACGACCTCGCCAATGCCGGGGTGCGGGAGAAGACCGGGCCGATGGATCTCGTGACGCTGGCCGACGAGGCGGGCGAGCGCGCCCTGACGCCGCTGCTGGCCGGCCTGCTGCCCGGCAGCACCGTGCTGGGCGAAGAGGCCGCCTCGCAGGACGAGCGCGTGCTCGACCGCGTCCATGGCGACGCGCCGGTCTGGATCATCGACCCGGTCGACGGCACGCTGAACTTCGCCCAGGGCCGCCCGCTTTTCGCGGTGATCGTCGCCCTCGTCCAGGGCGGCCGCACGCTGGCCGGCTGGATTCATGACCCGCTCGACGGACGCATGGCGACCGCGGTGGCCGGGCAGGGCGCCATGCTCGACGGCCGGCGCGTCCATGTCGCCCCGGCCGCCCCGCTGTCCGGAATGGTGGGGGCGGCCTCCACCCGCTTCTGCGCGCCCGAGGTGGCGGCCAGGGTCGACGAGGGGGTGAAGGGGCTCGGCGAGAAGGTCTGCCTGTCGAGCGCCGCGCAGGAGTATCTGCGGCTTCTGGAAGGGCGCTCGCACTATTCGCTCTATCACCGGCTGATGCCGTGGGACCATGCGGCCGGCGTCCTGCTGCATGCCGAGGCCGGCGGCTATTCCGCGCTCGCCGACGGATCGCCCTACAGCCCGACGCTGACCGGCGGCACGCTGCTGCTCGCCCCGGACGAGGCGAGCTGGCAGGCCCTGCGCCGGCAGCTTCTGGGATAACGGACGGGAGGGTGAGGCCGCGCGCCCGCGCGGCCTCTTCTCAGTGGGACATCAGGGCCGGCAGGTGCAGCTTCGCCAGCACCGTGCGGGTCGCACCGCCCAGCACCATCTCGCGCAGGCGGGAGTGGCCGTAGGCCCCCATGACCAGCAGGTCGGCACCGAGGTCGGCGGCACAGGTCAGGATCAGGTCGCCGACGTCGCCGCCATGGGCGATGTTGGCCTGGTGGTGGCTGCGCACCCCGTGCCGCTCCAGCCAGACCATCAGGTCACGGCCGCTGTCGCCGCGATGGTTCGGCGGGTCGATGGTCAGGACCGTCACCTTGGTCGCCGCCTGCAGGAAGGGCATGGCGTTGCGCACGGCGTGGGTCGATTCCCGCGTGTTCTTCCAGGCGACCAAGACGTGCTCGCCCATCGTCATCCCCGCCTTGAAGGCCGGCGGCAGCACCAGGGTGGGACAGGCGGTCTCCAGCGGCAGCCGGTCCGGCACATGCAGGGCGATGCGCTCGCCGCCCTCCTCGGCGCCGGACTGCGCCACGATGGCGAGGTCGGCATAGGTCGCCCGCTCGGCCAGCAGGGCGACATGGTCGCCCTCCTCGACCGTCCAGGAGAAGGAGCAGCCGGCGAGCGCCTGCCGCACCTCCCGTTCGATCTGCTCGGCCCTCTCGTGGGCGATGGCGGTCGCCTCGGCGATGTAGCCGTAGGAGGCGGCGCGCCCGGTCGCCGCCGCCGGCATGCTTACCGGCGTCGCGACATACAGCACCTCGACGAAGGCGTCGAACCGCTTGGCGAGCGCCACGGCCGCCTCCAGGCGGGCCGCGTGCCGGTCGTCATTCGCCATGTGCAGCAGGATGGTCTTGATCGACATGGTATCGCTCGCTTGGGGGATTCCGCTTGCGCATAGGTAACGTCTGGCGGGGCCGCTTGGCAACGGCCGCCGCCGGAGCTTCCTACTTCACCACCACCGCGTAGCGTTCCACCGGCTGGACCGCCTTGATCAGGCCGCGCGCCTTGAGGAACTCGGCGAAGCGGGTGTAGCGGGCGGCGTCCAGCGCGGCCGGGCTGTGGGAGAAGCGCGGCAGCGTATCGGCCCAGGCGCGGCGGTTCAGCTCGTCGTTCAACTCCGGACGGCCCTTCACGAAGGCCGCCTGCGCCTCCTCCGGGTGGTTCAGGATGTAGAGCGTCGCCCGCTCCACCGCGTCCAGGAAGCGCTTGATGCGCGGATCGGCGGTCTTGTCCTGGTGCGCGACGACGATCAGCTCGTCATAGGGCGGCACGCCCTCCTCCTCCGGGTAGAAGGCGCGGCCGGGATGCTTCTCGATCTCCATCTGGTTCAGCTCGAAGTTCCGGAAGGCGCCGACCACCGCGTCGACCTGTCCCGAGAGGATGGAGGGCGACAGCGAGAAGTTCACGTTCACGAGCTGCACGTCCTTCAGGCTCAGCCCGTGCTTCTCCAGCATGGCGCCGAGGAGCGCATCCTCGAACCCGCCGACCGAGAAGCCGACCTTGCGGCCCTTCAGGTCCTTCATCGTCTTGATCGGCCCGTCACGCAGCACGACGACCGAGTTCAGCGGCGTCGAGACCAGCGTGCCGACGCGCACCAGCGGCAGCCCCTCGTCCACCTGCACGATGAGCTGCGGCTGGTACGAGATGGCGAGGTCGCTCCTGCCGGCGGCGACCAGCTTCGGCGGGTCGTTCGGGTCCGCCGGGGCGGTCAGCTCCACCTCCAGTCCGGCCTCCTTGAAGAAGCCCAACTCCTGCGCCACCACCAGCGGGGCATGGTCGGGGTTCACGAACCAGTCGAGCATCACGCTCAGCTTGTCCTGGGCCAGGGCCGGCAGGCTGGCGAGAAGTCCGGTGGCAAACGCCGCGGCTGCGAACGTCCGTTTCATCGGGTCGGTCCTTTGTCTTCAGCAGGTTGCGTATCGGGAAGCCAGGGAAGGACGCGGCGGCCCAGCGCATCGACGGCGGCATAGAGCGCCACCGCGCAGAGGCCGAGGATCAGCAGCGCCGCGAACAGCAGGTCGATCTGCATCCGCGCGTTGGCGTGCAGCATCAGATAGCCGAGGCCGGAGGAGGAGCCGACCCACTCGCCGATCACCGCCCCGATGGGCGCCACGGCGGCGGCGACCCGCAGCCCGGACCAGAAGGCGGGAAGGGCGGCCGGCAGCCGGATGGTCAGCAGCGTGGCCCGCGGGCTCGCCCCCATCGTACGGGCAAGATCCAGCCAGCCGGGATCGGTGCGCCGCAGCCCGTCGAACAGGGCCGTCGTCACCGGGAAATAGATGATCAGCGTCGCCATCGCGACCTTGGAGGCCATGCCGTAGCCGAGCCACAGCACCAGCAGCGGGGCGAGCGCGAAGACCGGGATCGCCTGGCTGACCACCAGCACGGGCATCAGCCAGCGCCGCGCCGTGCGGAAACTCGCCAGCGCCAGCGCGCTCGCCATCCCCAGCGCCACGCCGAACAGCAGCCCCAGCAGCATTTCCGCCAGCGTGGTCAGCGCATGGCCCAGCAGCAGCGGCGCCTGCCGCTGCAGGGCGTCCGCCACCAGCAGGGGACCCGGCAGGATGAAGCGGGGCAGGCCGGTCAGCGTCACCACCGCCTGCCACAGCCCGAGCAGAACCGCGGCCGTCACGGCGCCGCGCAGCAGCGCCGTCATCCGGCAAGCCTCCGCAGCAGTTCCGCCTGCAGGGCGAGGAGCGCGGTGTCGTCCACCGGGCGCGGCGGCGGTCCGGGCGGCTCCAGCGCCGGGCCGATGCCGGCCGGCCGGCCGGTCATCACATGGATCCGGTGGCCGAGCCGCAGCGCCTCCAGCGGGTCGTGGGTCACCATCAGCACCGTGCGCCCGGCCAGCGTCTCCGCCGCCGTCTCCTGAAGCTTGAGCCGGGTCAGCGCGTCGAGCGAGGAGAAGGGTTCGTCCATCAGCACCACGGGCCGGTCCTCGACCAGCGTGCGGGCGAGCGCCACCCGCTGCCGCTGACCGCCCGACAGGGTGGCCGGCCGGTCGCCCTCCCGGCCGCCGAGGCCGACACGCTCCAGGAGCGCGCGCGCCCGCTCGACCCGCTCGGGCCGCGGCCGTTCCCGGCGCAGCCGGCTGCCCAGCAGCACGTTGTCCAGCACCGACAGCCAGGGCAGCAGCAGATCCTGCTGCGCCATGTAGGCGACCCGCCCGGCCAGCGGCGCCCCGTCGCCCGCCTCGACGAGGGTCGGCGGCTCCGGCTCGGCCAGTCCGGCGATCAGGCGCAGCAGCGTGGTCTTGCCCACCCCGCTCGGCCCCAGCAGGCAGGTGGTGGCGCCGCCTTCCAGATGGAGCGCGACATCGCCGAACAGCAGCGTCCCGCCATAGGTCAGGCGGGCCGCGGACACGGTGACGGACAGGGGAGGAAGGACCGCCGCGGGCGGCGTCAGGATGGTCATGCGCTCACTGATCCCTACGCCGGTGTGAACCGGATCAGGTTCCAGGGGTCGTCCCGGACGTGGGACCTCTCAGCCGACCATCGGCTCCCCCCAGTGAAGGCAGCGACTATGGCGCGTCGCGCGCCGATGGGCAAGAGCGCGGCTGCCCTATCGCTGCGCCACGTCGGTGCCCGGCGGGGCGTTGGAAATCTCCAGCAGCAGCTTGTTCAGGATCGCCTCGGCGAAGGCGCCGAAGTCGCCGGCGGGGACCAGGAAGGCGCCGGGGCCGCCGATCACGTTGGCGCGGTAGTAGCGTTCCAGGTCGATGGGCGCGAGGCCGCCCAGCGGGTTGGGCCGGTCGTTCAGGATCGGCAGCCCGTTGATGGTGATGCCGCGCGCCACCGCCTCGTCCCGCGCCCATTCGGCCGGGCGCCCCCGGTTGTTCTCGCCGTCGCCCGACACGTCGATCACCCGCCGCGTCCCCTCGAAGCCGTTCCCGTCGAACAGCCGGGCGCTGAAGTCGATGGCGCTGCTGATCGAGGTCCAATGGGCGGTGGTGAAGGGCGCCTCGCCGATCGCCGAGGCGAAGGTGGAGAGGCTGGCGCGGTCGCCCAGCTCCGTCCAGCCGACGATCACCTGCTGGTGGCTCTCGCCGGCCCACTCGACATAGGTGGCGGCGATCCGGCCGAAGGGGCCGCCGGCGATCGCCTGCTGCACCTTGGGGTTCATCAGTGCGGCGATGTAGCCGTCGCGCTGCAGCTTCGCCTCGTCCGGGTCGACGCTGCCCGAGACATCGACCGCCAGCACCAGCTCCAGGTCGACCGGAACCTCCGCCAGCACCGGGAGGGGGGAGGCGCCGACCGCCAGGACCAGGAGGACGGCCGCCGGCAGGACGGGTCGGGCATGGTGGGAACCCAGCATCGTCGGCCCTCCACTCTGGCACCCTCCACTCTGGCAGGGAGCTGTCCGGGGCAAAGATGCATTTGGCGGTATGCGCACGGATCCGCACAAGGGACGCATCGGACGGACCCCGATGGACAGACGCGCCCTCCCCGCAGGTCGAGGGTCCGGGCGGACAGCTTCGCCCATTGACGGAGATGGGGGACCGCGCCATTTCACCCCCGCATGACCCGCCCGACGCCCCTCGACCGCCCCGTCTTCATCGGCAGCGAGATCTATCGCGGCTCGTCCTACGGGACGAAGCACCCGCTGTCGATCCCGCGCGTCTCGACCGCCATCGACCTCAGCCGGGCGATGGGCTGGCTGGAGGAGGCCGTTTATCTCGATACCCCGATGGCGACCCCGCGGGAACTGGCCCGCTTCCATGCCCCCGACTATGTCGAGGCGCTGCGGCGGGCCGAGGCGGCACAGCACGTCGATGCCGCGACGGGGGAGCGCTACAACCTCGGCCGGCTCGAGAATCCCGTCTTCCCGGAGATGTACCGGCGGCCGGCCACCGGGGCCGGCTCCGCCCTGCTGGCGGCGAGGCTGCTGCTGCGCGGGCAGGCCGATACCGTCTATTCCCCCGCCGGCGGCACCCATCACGGCCGCCCGGCGCGGGCCAGCGGCTTCTGCTACGTCAACGCGCCGGTGCTCGGCATCCTGGAACTGCTCGACCACGGGGTGGAGCGGGTGCTCTATGTCGATCTCGACGCCCACCACGGCGACGGGGTGCAGGACGCCTTCGCCGAGGACGAGCGGGTGCTCACCGTCTCGGTCCATGAGGACGGTCGCTGGCCCTTCACCGGCAAGGCGGAGGACCGCGCCGGCGGCATGGCGCGCAACCTGCCGGTCCCGCCGGGCTTCAACGACAGCGAACTCGCCTTCCTGGTGGAAGCGGCGATCCTCCCGCTCGGCCGCGCCTTCCGGCCGCAGGTGCTCGTCCTGCAGACCGGGGCCGACGCGCTGGCCGACGATCCGCTCAGCAGGCTGGAGCTGTCCAACCGCGCGCTGTGGGATGCGGTGGCGGCGTTGCTGCCGCTGGCGCCGCAGGCGATGGTGCTGGGCGGCGGCGGCTATAACCCCTGGTCGGTCGGGCGCTGCTGGGCCGGCATCTGGGCGGTTCTGGCCGGGCTCGACCCCGCCGTCGCGCCGACCGCGGAGGCGGAGCGGGTGCTGCGCGGCCTGACCTGGGCGCGCGCCGCCGGCCGCAACCCGCCGGAGCACTGGTTCACCACCATGGCCGACGACCCGCGGCCGGGACCGCTGCGCGACCCGGTGAAGCGCGTCGCCGATCTGGTCCTCGCGTAAGGCATCTCGCTGCGGAGCGCGACAGTTCGTCCCGAACATCATCCGGCGCCGCTTCGATTTGTTGACCTTTTGCGACAAATGCGGGAATTTCTATCCTATCGTCAGTACCGGATCTGCCGGGGCTGCGGTGCTCGCTCGCCGGGGGGCGCCAGCCGGACCATGTCGAACACGACCCTGTTCCTGATCGCCATTGCCGTCATCCTGACGGCCGCGGTCCCGGTCGCCATGATGCTGAAGGACATGCTGCCCGGCATTCTGGAGCGCAGCTCGGGCCTTGATCAGCTCGAAAACAAGATCTACGTCCTCCATGCCGAAGCGCAGGAACTGCAGACCCGCGTCAACGGCCTGACCCAGCGGCGCAACCAGCAGACCGGCGACAGGTCGCGCCTGGAGGGCGAGATCCGCAAGACCGAGAAGCTGATCGCGGATCTGGGCAACCAGCCCCCGCTGTTCGTCCACGAGGTTGGCGACCCGCAGTCCTCGCTCACCAGATTCACCGCCGTCGTGACGCAGGAGAAGGCGTCCGCCACCGCCCGCGCCTCCGGCGACCGCTCACAGGTCAATCCCATCTGGCGCCACACCAACGTGGCGGAGGTCTGGGCGGCCAGCCTGGAGGAGGCGAAGCAGATGCTCGACATCGCCTTCCCCTTCAAGCTGGGCTTCAACAAGACCTTCCAGAAGGCGCCGCGGTCGCCCGCCATGCCCCAGCGGCAGAAGGTGGACGCGGCATGATGATCAACTTCCTGATCCTGCTGGGGATCATCGCCATCGGTGCCTGGCTCGGCAACGTCCTGCTGGCGGTCGAGGCCCGCGTCTCCCAGAGCCGCGGCCGGGTCCGCTCGGCCCGCGACGCCATCGACAAGCTGGACGGCACCATCCGCCGCCTTCACCGCGACGAGGACAGGCTGAACGGCGAGATCGAGGAGCTGATGCAGGACATCGTCGCGCTGCGCCAGAAGCAGGCCGACGCCCAGCGGCGGCTGGGGGAGGCGCAGGCGAAGCGCCGTCCGCAGCTCCTCATCCTCAGCGACCGCCGCAATCCCAGCGACAAGGAATGGCTGGTCACCGTGATCAACCCGCAGATCGGGGAGATCGACGCCGCGCACCCGCTGGCGCTCGACTGGACGCGCGGGCGCGACTATCTGGTCTGGGCGGAGAGCGAGCGGGACGCCGCCGAACGCACGGCCCGCCGGTTCAGCGCCCGGCCCGGCTACCAGATCAAGTCGGTGGCCCCGGTGAAGGAGGATCTCTACGGCCCCGCCGCCGGCGGGCGTCCGGCCGCGTGATCCGCCGCCCGGCATCCCCGCAGGCTGGACAAGCCATGCCGCCGGATGCATCGTCCCGCCCCGCAGCTACTCCACATAACTGAGATGGTCGGGCGCGATGTTCGGAAGGCTTCTGCTGAGCGCGATGGTTACCTTCAGCCTCCTCTTCACGGCGGTTCTTCCGGCAAAGGCGCAGGAGCGGTTCGACCGTTCCTCCCTGACGGTGCAGACCGCATCCGGCGGCAAGTACCGCTTCGACGTCGAGCTCGCCCTGACGCCGGCGCAGCAGGCGCAGGGCTTGATGTTCCGCCAGTCCATGGCGGCCGACGCCGGCATGCTGTTCCTCTACGACCGGCCGCAGCCGGCCAGCTTCTGGATGAAGAATACGCTGATCCCGCTGGACATGCTGTTCATCGGCGCCGACGGCCGCATCGTGAACATCCACGACCGGGCGACGCCGCAGTCGCTCGACGCCGTCAACTCGGCCGGCCCGGTGAAGGGCATCCTGGAAATCAACGGCGGCATGGCGGCGCGGCTGGGCATCAAGCCGGGCGACCTCGTGGTGCATCAGGCCTTCGGCACGGCGAAGTGACGGGCACCCCCGTCCGCCGGCTCCTCGGCGCCCGGTGACAAGCGGCCGGCGCTCCGCCACATTAAGGCCCTGATCGGCGGCTTTCGCGTACGGAACGCAGGATGAACAGGCGCGTGGCGACGGGTGTGGCGGCGGTTCTCCTCGGGATCGGGGCGGCATCGGGCGTCCTGTTCCTGGCGCGCGCCGAACCCGGCCCCGCCTACCGCCTCGCCAGGGTGGAGCAGGGGCCGCTGGTCAGCGCCATCAGCGCGACCGGCACCATGAGCGCGCTGGTCACCGTCGAGGTCAGCTCCCAGCTCTCCGGCCAGATCGCCGAGCTCTACGCCGACTTCAACAGCCGGGTCACCAGGGGCCAGCTCCTCGCCCGGCTGAACGGCGACCAGCTCGACGCCCGGCTCGCCCAGGCGCGCGCCGACCTGGAGGCCGCCGGGGCCGGCCTCAACCAGCAGATCGCCCAACTCGACAAGGCGAGGGCCGACGCCGCCAACGCCAGGGCCAGCGTCGCCAATGCCGACGCCCAGCTCCTGCGCGCCGAGCTGGCCCGGCGCGACGCCGACCGCGACCTTGCCCGCCGGCAGGACCTGCGCGGCCGCGGCGTGGTGGCGCCGGCCGACCTGGAAAAGACGGAGACGGCCGCCCGCAGCGCCGGCGCCGCGGTCACCGCGGCCCTCGCCCAGAAGCGTCAGGCGGAGGCGGCGCTCGCCTCGGCCGAGGCGACGCTGGAGGTCGGGGCCGCCCAGGTGCAGGTCGCCCGCGCCACCGTCGCCCAGCGCGAGGCGGCGCTCCAGCTCGTCCAGGTGGACGTCAACCGCTCGGTCATCCGCTCGCCGATCGACGGGGTGGTGGTCAACCGCTCGATCAACACCGGCCAGACGGTGGCCGCCAGCCTGCAGGCGCCGACCCTCTTCACCATCGCCCAGGACCTGCGGCAGATGGAGGTGCTGGCCAACATCGACGAGGCCGACATCGGCCGGGTGCGCGAGGGCATGCCGGTCAGCTTCACCGTCAACGCCTTCCCCGGCGACCGCTTCACCGGCCGCGTCTCGCAGGTGCGCCTCGCGCCGAAGGAAGACCTGAACGTCGTGACCTACATCGTGGTCATCACGGTGGAGAACCCGGAGATGCGGCTGCTTCCCGGCATGACGGCCAACCTGCGCATCATCGTGGACGAACGGCCGTCGGTCGTGAAGCTGCCCAACGCCGCCCTGCGCTTCCGCCCGCCCGGCGTGGCGCTCGCCGCCGAGGACGGTCCCGCTCCGACGCTGGGCGGTCCGGACGGCGGGCGCGGCGCCCGCGCGCTGGAGGCGCTCGGCAGGCGGCTGGCCGACGAACTGCGGCTGGGCGAGCAGGCCCGCCGGGCGGTCGCCGCCATCGTCGCCGAAGCCGGGACCCGCTTCGCTGCCCTCGACGCCGAGGCCGGCGATCCGGAACGCAAGCGGGCGGAGGCCGCCGCGGTACGGGCCGCAGCCCTCGACCGCATCGGCGCGCTGCTGTCGCCGGCCCAGCGGGAGAGTTTCGACCGCATCACCGACCCGCGCCGCGCCGACGCTACCCGGACAGTCTGGGTGCCCGGCGGCCGGGGCGTGGCCGGAGGGCAGGGCGGCGGCGCGCCGGTCGGGGTGACGGTCCGCCTCGGCATCAGCGACGGCAGCTACACCGAGATTCTGGGCGGCGCGCTGCAGCCGGGGCAGGAGGTGATCACCGGCATCCTGCCGCCCGACCGCGACGGACGACGGGGGCCACGCCTTGGCTTCTGACCCGCCGGCCCTGATCGCCGTGGAGGCGCTGGAGCGGTCCTACCTCGTCGGGCCGCAGCGGGTGCGGGCGCTGGACCGCGTGTCGGTCGAGATCGGGCGGGGGGAGTTCGTCGCGGTGATGGGGCCGTCGGGGTCCGGCAAATCCACCTTCATGAACCTGCTCGGCTGCCTCGACCGGCCGGACGCCGGGCGCTACCGGCTGGACGGCGATGAGGTCAGCGGCCTGCCGGCCGACGCGCTGGCGGCGGTGCGCAACCGCAAGATCGGCTTCGTCTTCCAGTCCTTCCACCTGCTGCCGCGGCAGACCGCCCGGGCGAACGTCGAGCTTCCCATGGTCTATGCCGGCATCCCGCGGGGACACAGGGCGGACCGGGCGCGGGAGGCGCTGGCCGCGGTCGGCCTGGAGGAGCGGATGCACCATCGCCCGACCCAGCTTTCCGGCGGCCAGCAGCAGCGTGTCGCCATCGCCCGCGCGCTGGTCAACCGGCCGATCCTGCTGCTGGCCGACGAGCCGACCGGCGCCCTCGACAGTGCCACCAGCCGCGGGATCATGGCGCTGTTCCAACGGCTGAACCGCGACGGGCTGACCGTCGTTCTGGTGACGCACGAGCCGGACATCGCGCTCCATGCCGGGCGGGTCCTGACCTTCCATGACGGCCGGCTGGTCGACGACCGCTGCGCAGCGCGCTGACCATGCTGCGGCATCGTGATCGGCGTGGCGGCGGTCATCGCCATGGTGGCGGTCGGCGCCGGTGCGCGCGACCAGGTGCTGCGCCAGATCGCCAGCCTGGCACCAACCTGATCCGGTCGGGCAGGGCAGCGTGGCGCGCGGCGGCGTCAGGCTCGGCGCCGGCACCGCCGCGACCTGACCGAGGACGACGCCACCGCCGTCCTGCGCGAGATTCCGGGCGTGCAGGTCACCGCCCCCTCGGGTGCGCTGGGGTCTGCAGATCGTCGCGGCAACCAGAACTGGGGCACCACCTCTTCGCATCACCCGACTACATGGAGGCGCGCACTGGTCCGTCGAGCATGGCCGCGGCTTCTCCGACGAGGATGTCGCGCCAGTCGACCAAAGGTCGTCCTGCTGGGCCGGACGGTCCGCGTGCGCAACTCTGTTCGGCGGCGGCGATCCGGTGGGCGAGCAGGTGCGCGTCTTCACCGTGCCGCTGACGGTGATCGGGTGCTGGGCGAGAAGGGGCAGAACACCCAGGGACAGGACCAGGACGACGTGATCCTCGTCCGCTCTCCACCGCCAAGCGCAACATCCCGGGCATGGCGAAGTCGAACCGCCGCTTCATCCACTCCATGACCATCAAGATGGCCGGGGGCCGACATGGAGGAGGCGCAGGCCCAGATCCGCGACCTGCTGCGCCAGCGCCACCGTCTGGTGCCGGGGCAGGAGGACGATTTCTGGATGCGCAACCTGTCGGAGGTCGCCGCCACCCGCGACGCCTCCCCCGCGCGCTCTCGGTGCTGCTGGCGGCTTGTGGGCCGGTGTCGCTGCTGGTCCGGCGGCATCGGCATCATGAACATCATGCTGGTCTCGGTGACCGAGCGGACGCGCGAGATCGGCCTGCGCCTCGCCATCGGGGCGCGGCGGCGCGACATCCTCGTCCAGTTCCTCATCGAATCGACGACGCTGTCGGTGATCGGCGCCGCGGTCGGCGTGGCGCTGGGATCGCCACCGCCGCCATCGTCGCCGGGCTCGCCGGCTGGCCGACGCTGATCGGCATCGACTCCGTCCTGCTGGCGGTCCTGGTCAGCGGTCTGGTCGGGATCGTCTTCGGCCTCTATCCCGCCCGTCAGGCGGCGCGGCTCAACCCGATCGACGCGCTGCGGCACGAATAGCCGCCAGTGCGGCCTCTTCCTCCTCCACCCTCACCAGGATGGCGCGGGAGCGGGCGAGCAGGCGGGCGAGGCGCGCCACCCGCTCCACTCCGCGGCCGGCCGCCAGGACCGCCGGCCGCCGCTCCGCCAGGATGCGGGCGAGCGCCAGGGCGGAAGTGGCGGCATGGCGCTTGGCGAGATCGATCTGCCCGATCCCCGGCGCCAGCCGACCGCGCAACGGCCCGCCGCCCCGCGGCGCGACGAGGTCGACCGGGAACCCTTCGCCCAGCAGCCGGTTTGCCAGGGATACCGCCAAGGCCCGGTCGGGCAGGTCGGCGAGGTCGGGCACGAACACCGCGATGCGGGGCGGGTCGATACGGGCCGGGGGGATGCTGGACGGGGGGATGCTGGACGGGGCGGGGGCAGCGGTCTGGTCCTTCCGGAACGGCGGCGCAACGCCGCAGGGCCATGCGGCCGCCCGGCGTGCTACAGCATCGGGCGAAGGCTCCTGGCAGAGGCGTGCGCCGACTGCTTGCCCCTGGTGCGGCGTTCGTGTATCTCACATCGCTGCGTCGGGGTGTAGCGCAGTCTGGTAGCGCGCCAGTTTTGGGTACTGGAGGCCCCCGGTTCGAATCCGGGCTCCCCGACCAAACCGTCAGGGTCGAACGACCGCAGTGGATTCCAGTGAGGAGAGGCTGAGCGATGAATGTCCGGATTTACCAGCCGAGCAAGACGGCCATGCAGTCCGGGCGGGCGAAGACTCACAACTGGCTTCTCGAGTACGAGATCGAGACCCCGCGGCGGCCGGAGCCGCTGATGGGGTGGATCAGCTCCGGCGACACGCTGAACCAGGTGAAGCTGACCTTCGAGACCAAGGAGGAGGCGATCGCCTTCGCCGAGCGCAAGGGCTGGACCTACTCCGTCCAGGAGCCGGCCGTCCGCCGCTTCCGCCCGCGCAACTACGCCGACAATTTCCGCACCGACCGCCCGCGCTTCTGATCCTCGGCGGCCGGCCAAGCGGCCTCGGGCCGGGGCCCCATAGCTCAGTTGGATAGAGCAGCCGCCTTCTAAGCGGCAGGTCGCAGGTTCGAATCCTGCTGGGTCGCCATCCGGGCCGGCAACGGTCATTTGTGCGGAAATTTATCCCCCGCACCGGTTATCAGTTCATTGTCAGAATAGTTTGTGCGTCTAACTCTTTGGGCGAAGCGCAAAGGGCTGATTTCGCACCTGTTTTTTCGTCGTAGTGCAACCGCGAGATCTGGCTTGGACGAAGCGGTTGTCCTGCCGGGCGGACATGCCCTCGTCCCTCCACAGAGTTATCCACAGCAGCGGTGACCAGTTCGCCGCGCCAATCGTCCGGGTGGACGGCCGGGCGGCAGCGTCTCATGCGATCCAGCGGAACCTCGACCGATCGACGGCGTTGAACGCGGGACGGGTGCGCGGCTCCGGCCGCCGTCGCCCGCCGGCACGTCCACTGTCCAGGATCCTGTTCCCGTGCTCCGCTGGGTCGTCCAAACGCTGATTCTCTGCTTCCTCGTGGGTGTCCTGCTTTCGGTCTTCCAGATCGATCCGGCGAGCATCTTCCGCGACACCTGGGCCACCGTGGGGGAGGTCGCCGATCTCGCCCTGTCGCTCGGACGCTGGGCGCTTCCCTACGTCCTGATCGGCGCGGTGATCGTCGTTCCGATCATGGTGATCGCCGGCATCCTGCGTTGGACCCGCTCCCGCCCGCGGCCGTGAGGCCATGGAAACGGCAAGAAAACGGGGACGCCGCGTGCGGCGCCCCCGGAGGTGTTGCGGAATGGATGGGAGACAAGCACAACGATGCGCCGGCAGTCGCGCCGCCGCCTTGATCCAGGTCAGCGTGGGCGCGGCCGCCATGCCGATTTTTGCAGGCGCAAAAAAATGAACCGGAGGCTCCAGGGAGGCTCCGGTTCAAGTCGATACAGGGAGGGTTAGAGACGAACGGAGCCTAGCCGAAGCGGCTATGCCGTTCGTTGATCCATATCAATCCGAACCCGGTTTTTGAAATCTCCTCTCCCAAACTGGTCTTACCACGCAAAAAAGAAACCGGAGCTTTCCAGTCAGGAAAACTCCGGTGCAGTCGAATACAGGGAGGGTTAGAGACAGCCCCGTTGTAGCCCCTCCGCCCCCGGCAACCTTGATTTAGATCAAATGCTGTTGCATTGCACCGGCGTCCCTACGCGCCATGCGTGTGCGGAGTCCCGTAAAGCACGCTCGGGTCCGTCTCCACCTCCTGGATGGTCTCCAGCGTGCCGTCCCGCCAGGCGCGATAGAAGCAGCTTCGCCGCCCGGTGTGGCAGGCCACGCCCTGCTGCTCGACGATCAGCAGGAGCGTGTCGCCGTCGCAGTCCACGCGGAAATCCTTCAGCATCTGCACCTGACCGGAGGATTCGCCCTTGCGCCAAAGGCCGCGGCGCGACCGCGACCAGTAGCAGACGCGGCCGGTGGTCAGCGTCTCGACCACGGCCTCGCGGTTCATCCAGGCCATCATCAGCACCTCGCCGGTTCCCTCGGCCTGGGCGATGGCAGGGACCAGCCCGTCGGCGTTGAAGCTGATGGCGGCGAGGACGGCGTCGAACGCGGTGGCGTCCGTCATCGGCATTTCCTTTCTCGAATGGACCGGAGGTCAGAGGGCGGCCCGCATGCGCCGGAAGCCGTGCTCCAGGTCGCGGATCAGGTCGTCGGGCGATTCCAGGCCGGCATGCAGCCGCAGCACGATCCCGGGATCGGTCCAGCGCGTGGCGCTGCGCATGGCGGCCGGACGGGTCGGCAGGATCAGGCTCTCGAAGCCGCCCCAGGAATAGCCCATGCCGAACAGCTCCAGATGGTCGAGCATCGCCGCCAGCGCCGCCCGCGGCACCGGGTCGATGACGATGGAGAACAGGCCGGAGGAGCCGCCGAAGTCGCGCTTCCACAGGGCGTGGCCGGGGAAGTCGGGGCGGGCGGGGTGCAGCACCCGCCTCACCTCCGGCCTGGCCGCCAGCCAGCCGGCCAGCGCCAGCGCGCTCTCCTGGTGCTGCTTCAGCCGGACCGCCAGGGTGCGCAGGCCGCGCAGGCCGAGGAACAGGTCGTCGGGCCCGCCGGTGGTGCCGGACCGGGTTGCGGCCTTCTTCACCGCCGTCCAGCTCGCCTCGTCGCGGCAGACCAGCACGCCCAGCATCGCGTCGGCATGGCCGACGATGTACTTGGTCGCGGAATGGATGGAGACGTCCACCCCATGCTCCAGCGGGCGGAAGAACAGCGGCGTCGCCCAGGTGTTGTCGATCATCACCGTGGCGCCGACCCGCTTGGCCGCCGCCGTGATGGCCGGCACGTCCTGCACCTCGAAGGTCAGCGAGCCCGGCGATTCGAGGAAGACGACGCTGGTGTTCGGGCGCAGCAGGGCTTCGATCCCCGCTCCGACGGCCGGATCGAAGAACTCCACCTCCACGCCGTAGGGGGCCAGCGTCTCCTTGCAGAATCGCCGGGTCGGGCCATAGGCGCTGTCGGTCACCAGGATATGGTCGCCCGCCTTGGTGAAGGCCATCAGCCCGGTGGCGATGGCGGCCAGCCCCGACGCGGTGTTCACCGCGCGGTAACCGCCTTCGAGAGCCGCCACCGCCTCCTCGAACGCAAAGGAGGTCGGGGTGCCCATCCGGCCGTAATGGATGCCCTCCAGCGGGTTGCGGTCGCTCTCCTCCAGCGCGTCCAGAGTCGGGAACAGGACGGTCGAGCAATGATAGACCGGCGGATTGACGATCCCGTGGTTGGCATGCGGGTTACGACCGGCATGGATCAGAGTGGTTTCCTTGCTCGTGTCCTTCATCGTCCATCCATTTTGTAACTCGGGTCCGGCAACGACCGGAACTGCCGGTCCGGATACCCCGTCGCGCTGGCATCTTGGCACCTGCCGCGACGAGTGGCTACCGCGGAGTGAGCGGGGTAACCCCCTGACAAGGATGGGGTTCGTCTCTCGTCCAAGTGGTGTGACCACTGCACGGAAGGATTCGACAAGGCTGCCGCGATTGATACATTCTCGTCATAAGGCATCCCCGATCGCGGACGCTACCGGACCGGTTCCGGGGGCCGCGGGGACATGCCGGGCATCCTCAAAGACCACACAAAACATGAACAGGGTGAGGCTAATAATGAAACTGCGAATCCTGGCCGCGACCGCCGCTGCTCTGGCCGTCACCGCCGTCGCCGGCGCCGAGGCCGGCACGCTCGACACCGTCAAGCAGCGCGGCTTCGTCCAGTGCGGCGTCAACGTCGGCCTTCCGGGCTTCGGCAGCCCCGACAGCGCCGGCAACTGGCGCGGCCTCGACGTGGATTACTGCCGCGCCGTCGCGGTGGCGATCTTCAACGACCCCAACAAGGTCAAGTTCACCCCTCTGTCCGCCCAGCAGCGCTTCCCGGCGCTCCAGTCGGGCGAGGTCGACCTGCTGTCGCGCAACACCACCGTCACGCTCACCCGCGACAGCTCGGTGGGCCTGAACTTCGCCTCGCCGACCTACTATGACGGCCAGGGCTTCATGGTGAACAAGAAGCTCGGCGTGAAGAGCGCCAAGGAGTTGAACGGCGCCACCGTCTGCGTCCAGTCCGGCACGACGACCGAGCTGAACCTCGCCGACTATTTCCGCACCAACGGCATGTCCTATACCCCCGTCGTGATCGAGAACAACGACGAGGTGAACGCCGCCTACTTCGCCGGCCGCTGCGACGTGCTGACCACCGACGTGTCCGGCCTCGCCGGCACCCGCGCCGCGGTGGCCCCGGTTCCGGACGACCACGTCATCCTGCCGGAGGTCATCTCGAAGGAGCCGCTGGCCCCGGCGGTGCGCCACGGCGACGACCAGTGGTTCGACATCGTGAAGTGGGTGGTCTACGCCACCATCCAGGCGGAGGAGTCGGGCATCACCTCCAAGAACGTCGACGAGCAGGCCAAGAGCACCAACCCCGAGATCCAGCGCCTGCTGGGCACCTCGGCCGGCATGGGCAAGGCGCTCGGCCTGGACGACAAGTGGGCCTACAACGTCGTCAAGACCATCGGCAACTACGGCGAGATCTTCGACCGCAACGTCGGCCCGGGCACCCCGCTGAAGCTGGAGCGCGGCCTGAACGCCCTGTGGACGAAGGGCGGCCTGCAGTACGCGATGCCGATCCGGTAAAGGAGAGCGGCGGGGCCGTCCGCCGCCGGGACAGGGACGGACGGCCCCCTTCGGTCGGGAGGATGGCGGCGCAGGGCAACAGACCAATCGCCCGCGCCGGTCGCCATCCTTGGGAGACGTGAGGGTCGTGCCTTGCGGACGGGAAGCCTGGGGAGGCCTTCCGGTACCGCGCCGGGCGCGACGACGAGGGAGTGATCCGTGGCCACAGAGACCCGGAACGCTCGCGGCGCCGCTGCGCCGCGAGGTGCGAGTTTTTCCCTCAGCGACCCGATGTTCCGTGCCGCCTTCTACCAGATCGTGGTGGTCGGCGCGGTCGTCCTGGTCGGCTGGTTCCTGATTTCAAACACGCTGGACAATCTGGAGCGGCGGTCGATCGCCACCGGATTCGGCTTCCTGGAGCGGGAGGCCTCCTTCGGCATCGGCGAATCGCTGATCGACTATTCGCCGAGGGATAC
Organism: Azospirillum thermophilum; assembly: GCF_003130795.1. NCBI lineage: Bacteria > Pseudomonadati > Pseudomonadota > Alphaproteobacteria > Rhodospirillales > Azospirillaceae > Azospirillum > Azospirillum thermophilum. The sequence goes on along the minus strand of NZ_CP029353.1, from coordinate 1,429,804 downwards.
CTACGGGCGCGCCTTCCTGGTCGGCGTGCTGAACACGCTGAAGGTGTCGGTGATCGGCATCGTGCTGGCGACCCTGCTGGGCACGCTGATCGGCGTGGCGCGGCTGTCGAGCAACTGGCTGGTCGCCAAGCTGGCGTCCGCCTATGTCGAGATCGTGCGCAACGTCCCGCCGCTGCTGCAGCTCTTCTTCTGGTACGCGCTGGCGTCGGACGGGCTGCCGGCGGTGCGGCAGGCGCTGAACCCCCTGCCTGGCGTCTACCTGTCGCAGCGCGGCCTGTGGTTCCCGGTGCCGAGCCACGACCCGATCTGGCAGGCGATGGGCATCGCGTTCGCCGTGGCGGTGATCGCCGTCATCTTCCTGCGCCGCTGGGCCGCCGCCCGGCAGGCCCGCACCGGCCAGCCCTTCCCGACCGGGCGGATCGCGTTCCTGCTGCTGCTCGGCCTGCCGCTCGCCACCTGGATCGCCGGCGGGGCGCCGACCGCGCTCGACATGCCGGTTCTGGCCGGCTTCAACTTCCGCGGCGGCCTCGTGATCTCGCCGGAATTCTTCGCCATCCTCATCGGCCTGACCGTCTACACCGCCGCCTTCATCGCGGAGGTGGTGCGCAGCGGCATCCTGGCGGTCAACTGGGGCCAGACCGAGGCGGCGCGGGCACTCGGCCTGACCGGCGGGCAGACGCTGCGGCTGGTGGTTCTGCCGCAGGCCCTGCGCGTCATCGTTCCGCCGCTGACCAGCCAATACCTGAACCTGACGAAGAACAGCTCGCTGGCGCTCGCCATCGGCTATCCGGACGTGGTGTCGATCCTGAACACGACGCTGAACCAGACCGGCCAGGCGATCGAGGGCGTGACGATGATCATGGGCACCTACCTGACCATCAGCCTCAGCATCTCGCTCTTCATGAACTGGTACAACAAGCGCATCGCGCTGGTGGAGCGGTGACCGGCCATGACGGACAATGTGCAAACCGCCGGCGCCACGCCGGACATGAAGCCGCCGGCCAACACCGTCGGCGCCGTCGCCTGGCTGCGGCAGAGCCTGTTCAACACCTGGTACAACGCCATCCTGACGGTTCTGGTGCTGGTGCTGCTGGGCAGCGCCATCCCGCCCTTCGTCGACTGGCTGCTGGTCAGGGCGCATGGCTTCGACGCCAGCTCGCCGGCCTGCCGCGCGGCCACCGACGGGGCCTGCTGGGGCTTCATCGGCGAGAAGCTGCGCTTCATCCTGTTCGGCACCTTCCCCTATGACGAGCAGTGGCGGCCGCTGCTGACCATCGCGGTCGTCATCGCGCTGCTGCTGGCGAGCTGCGACCGGCGCTTCTGGAAGCCTTGGCTGGCGCTGGTCTGGGCGGCGGGCATCGCGGTCGTCGCCATCCTGATGTGGGGCGGGGTGTTCGGCCTCAGCTATGTCGAGAACAGCCGCTGGGGCGGCCTGCCGCTGACGCTGATCCTGTCGGTCATCGGCCTCGCCGTGGCCTTTCCCCTGGCCATCCTGCTGGCGCTCGGCCGCCGCTCCGACCTGCCGGCGATGCGGGTGCTGTCGGTGACCTACATCGAGCTGATCCGCGGCGTCCCGCTGATCAGCCTGCTGTTCATGGCGTCGGTGATGTTCCCGCTGTTCCTGCCGAACGGCGTCTCGGTGGACAAGCTGCTGCGCGCCCAGATCGCCTTCATCATGTTCGCCTCCGCCTACATGGCCGAGGCGATCCGCGGCGGCCTGCAGGCGATCCCCAAGGGCCAGTACGAGGCGGCGGACGCCCTTGGCCTCGGCTATTGGCAGAAGATGCGCAAGATCATCCTGCCCCAGGCGCTCGCCATCGCCATCCCGCCGCTGGTGAACACCTTCATCAGCTTCTTCAAGGACACCTCGCTGGTCATCATCATCGGGCTCTACGACCTGCTCGGCACCGCCAAGGCGGCGCTGTCCGACCCGGCCTGGCGCGGGTTCTACAAGGAAGCCTACCTGTTCATCGGGGTGATCTACTGGGTGTTCTGCTACAGCATGTCGAAATACAGCCAGAAGCTGGAACGCGACCTCAACCGTCACCGCCGCCGGTAAATTCAGGGAGACGAGACCAATGGCCCAGCCCGCGACTTCCGCGCGCAGCTTTCCGGACGGCGAACCGATCATCCGCTGCTCCGGCCTCAACAAGTGGTACGGCGAGTTCCACGTCCTGAAGAACATCGACCTCAGCGTCCGCAAGGGCGAGAGGATCGTCCTCTGCGGCCCCTCCGGATCGGGCAAGTCGACGCTGATCCGCTGCCTGAACCGGCTGGAGGAGCATCAGCAGGGCAGCATCGTCGTCGACGGCATCGAGCTGACCGGCAACCTGAAGAACATCGAGCTGGTCCGGCGCGAGGTCGGCATGGTGTTCCAGCACTTCAACCTGTTCCCCCACCTGACGGTGCTGGAGAACTGCACGCTCGCCCCCATCTGGGTCCGCAAGACGCCGAAGGCCGAGGCGGAGGAGATCGCCATGCGCTATCTGAAGCGCGTGCGCATCGCCGAGCAGGCGCACAAGTTCCCCGGCCAGCTCTCCGGCGGCCAGCAGCAGCGCGTGGCCATCGCCCGCTCGCTCTGCATGAACCCGAAGATCATGCTGTTCGACGAGCCGACCTCCGCCCTCGACCCCGAGATGGTGAAGGAGGTGCTGGACGTCATGATCGGCCTCGCCGAGGACGGCATGACCATGCTGTGCGTGACCCATGAGATGGGCTTCGCCAAGAGCGTCGCCGACCGCGTGATCTTCATGGACCGCGGCGAGATCGTCGAGCAGGACACGCCCGACGCCTTCTTCACCAACCCGAAGTCCGAGCGGACGCGGCTGTTCCTCAGCCAGATCCTCAGCCATTAGGAAAGCGTCCGGCACCGATGCGCGTCGCAATGACCTCTGGCGGCGCGCTTCGGTTTCGGGTTCAATGCGCTCCGTTGCTGCCGCCTTCGCATTGCACAACGGAGTCGCCGCCATGGAGCTGCTCAGCCCTCGCCCCGGGATCCGGCAGATCAAGCCCTACCGGTCGGCACGGCCGCCGCGCGACGGGCGAAGCTGGATCGACCTCTCCCTGACCGAGAATCCGCTGGGGCCGAGCCCGGCGGCGCTCAATGCCTACCGCCATGCCGCCGGGCAGATCCACCGCTATCCCGACTGGAGCCAGGACCAGCTCCGCCACGCCATCGCGGCGCGGCACGGCATCGACCCCAACCACGTCATCTGTTCGGCCGGCTCGGAGGAGCTGATCCATCTGGTGACCCAGGCCTTCGCCGGCCCAGGGGACGAGGTGCTGTGCCACGAACACGGCTATCGCGGCTTCCTGCGCGCCATCCGCGCCGCCGGCGCCACCGCGGTGGTCGCGGCCGAGCGCGACATGGTGGTCGACGTCGAGGCGATGATCGACCGCGCCAACGACCGGACGCGCATCTGCTTCCTCGCCAACCCGAACAACCCCACCGGCACCTATATCCCGGCCGAGGCCGTGCTGCGCCTGCGCGCCGGCCTGCCGCCGCACACGCTGCTGGTGCTCGATTCGGCCTATGCCGAGTATTGCCGGCGCTCGAACTACTCCGACGGCACGGAGATCGTCGAGAACGCGGACAACGTCCTGATGGTCCGCACCTTCTCCAAGATGCACGGGCTGGCCGGCCTGCGGGTGGGGTGGGGCTATGGCCCGGCTTCGGTCATCGATGCGCTGAACGCCATCCGCGGCGCCTTCAACGTCAGCGTCGCCGCCCAGGCCGCGGCATCCGCCGCCATCGCCGACACCGACCATGAGGAGGCGAGCTACGCCCACAATGCCGAGTGGCTGCCCTGGCTGTCGCGCGAGCTGGAGCATGTCGGCCTGCGCGTCTATCCCAGCGTCTGCAACTTCGTGCTGGCCCAGGTGCCGGCCGACCCGTCGCTGGGTGTCCAGACGATCCTCGACCATCTGGCGGCGCGCAGCATCCTGGTGAAGCCGGTCGCCGACTACGGCCTCGCCAACTGCCTGCGCATCACCGTCGGCCAGGAAGAGGAAAACCGTGCCCTCATCGCCGCGCTGGCCGAAGTGCTGGGCTGACGGGGCAGGGGAGCCTGCCCGCAATCCTCTCGAAAATCGCCGCCGGGCTTGATCCGGCCATCTCCCCGTCTGTCGCTGCGCTTCAGCCGGCGTGGATGCTCGCGCTCGACACAGGTCGCCCGATAATCCGGATTGGATTGGATGGATTGGGTGCATTATCCTATACGCCCGGCAGCGGGACACGGCAGCGCGGCACGGCGGAGGGCTGACGCCCCGCCGTGCCGCGCACCGGTGCATAAACCTGATTAATGCTCTCGCGGCCTCACCCGGCGGCCAGCCTGCTCCACGATGGGCCTATTCCACGATGGGAATGTGCGCCCCGGCACTGCGCGGCAGGAAGCCGTCCACCCGCGGATCGCGGATGCGCCGGGCGACGTGGCGGATCGGGACGAAGCCCATCTTCTGGTAGAGGCCCAGCGCCTTCGGATGGTCGAAGCTGCAGGTGTTCACCAGCAGCGTCTTCGGCTTGCGCTCCCACGCCATGCGGATGGCGCTGTCGAGGAACCAGGGCCCGAGCTTGCGGCCGATGAAGTCCGGGATCAGGCCGAAATAGGCGAGGTCCATCTCCGGCGCCCGGCCGTCCAGCTCGAAATAGCCGGCGGGCGTGCCGTCGACGTAGAGCACCCAGACCTCGACGCGCGGGTCGTGGATGCTGCGCTCCAGCTCCTTGCGCGGCATGCGGCGGCGCTCGTGCCACAGCCAGGGCTCGCCCACCGTGTCGTAGAGATAGCGGTAGAAGGACCAGGTCGGCGGATTGGCCCGCACCAGCGCGAGGTCCCCCGGCGGCTTCGGCACTGCCGGGCGGTCGGGCGGGCTCGCCATCTCCAGATAGGTGACGATGACCGGAAGGTGACCGGGCGGGACCGGGCTCGCCGCCGGCTGGTTCAGGAAGTCTTGAGCCATTTCTGCATCACGATGGTGTCGGAACGGGCATAGCCCAACCGTTCATAGAAGGCCAGCACGGCATGGTTGCTGTCGCGCACCATCAACATCGCCTTCGGCATCCCGGCCTCCGTCAGCCAGGCTTCGGCCGCCTCGACCATCCGGCGGCCATGGCCGCGCCGGCGGCAGGCGGCATCGACGGCAAGGTAATAGAACCAGCCGCGATGCCCGTCATAGCCCACCATGACGCTGGCGACCGGCCGGCCATCCTCGGTCCCCACCAGGATCGTGGAGTTCGGCCGGGACATCGCCAGCGCGATGTCGCTCACCGGATCGTTCCAGGGGACGGTGAGGCCGCCGGCGGTCCACAGCGCGATGAGCGCGTCCCGGTCCTCGGGCCGGAACGCGCGGACCGCCAAGCCTCTCTCGACCGAGCCTCCCTCGACCGAGCCGCCGCTCACTTTGCGGCCGGTCCGGTTTCGATCGGCAGGTCCTGCTGGATGCCCCACTCGGCCCAGGACCCGTCATAGACCGCCACGTCCGGCTTGCCCGCGCGATAGAGGCCCAGCGCGATGACGCAGGCGGTGATGCCGCTGCCGCAGGAGGCGACGACCGGCCTGCCGAGATCCAGCCCCGCCGCCTTCGCCTTGTCCGCGATGGCGTCCGGCGGCAGCATCGTCCTGCCGTCCGTGGCCATCAGCTCGGTGTGGGGCAGGTTGACGCTGCCGGGAATGCGGCCGCTGCGCCGGCCCGGCCAGGGCTCCGCCGCGGCTCCCTCGAACCGCTGCGGCGCACGGGCGTCGGCCACCTGCTCCGCCTTGCGGTCCAGGTTGGCGACGACGTCCTCCACCTTGCGCAGCAGTTCCGGCCGCAGGCGGGCGGCGAAGGGCTTGGCCGCCGGGCTCGCCGGGCCCGATTCGGTCGGGCGCCCCTCGGCCAGCCATTTGGGCAGGCCGCCGTCCAGGACGAAGACCTTGTCGTGGCCGAACAGGCGGAACATCCACCAGACCCGCGCGGCGGCGGTGGCGAGGCCGGCGGTGTCGTAGACCACCACCGTGTCGTCGTTGCCGATGCCGAGCCCGCCGATCCTATCCGCGAACAGGGCCTCGGACGGGACCATGTGGGGCAGGGGGGCGGTGTCGGGCTGCGATACCTCGTCGACGTCGATGAAGGCGGCGCCGGAGATGTGCCTGTCGGCGAACTCCGCCCGGGTGTCGCGGTTCTGCGAGGCGAAATACCAGGAGGCGTCGAGCACCCGCAGGTCGCTCCGCCCCAGGTTGGCGGCGAGCCAGTCGGTGGTGACCAGCGGGTCTGTCACGGCCTGTTCGGCGGTCATGGCGTGTCGGCTCCTCACTCGGCCAGCGCGATCACGACGCGCCGGTTCTGTTTACCCTTGTTCTCGATCTTCACGACCTCGACCCGGCCGATCTCGCCGGTGCGCCGGACGTGGGTGCCGCCGCAGGGCTGCAGGTCCACCCCCTCGACGTTCAGCAGCCGCACCCGGCCGCTGCCGGTCGGCGGCTTCACCGACATGGTGCGGACGAGGTCCGGCTTGGCCGCCATCTCCTCGTCGGTGATCCACTGCGTGGAGACCGGCGTGTCGGCGGCGATCAGCGCGTTCAGCTTCTCCGCGATGGCGTCCTTGTCCAGGCTTTCCGCCGGGACGTTGAAGTCCAGGCGGCTCTTGTCGGCGCCGATCTGGCCGCCGGTGACCGAGCCCGGCACCACGGCGCAAAGCAGGTGCATCGCCGTGTGCATGCGCATGTGGCGGTGCCGGCGCTCCCAGTCGATCTCCCCTTCGACCGGATCGCCGGGGGCGGGCAGGGCGGCGCCGGCCTCCGGGACATGGATGACGTCGTCCGGGCCGCCATCGCCCTTGACCGTATCGACGATGCGGATCTCGCCCCCGGCGAGGCGCAGGACGCCGGTATCGCCGGGCTGGCCGCCGCCGGCCGGATAGAAGACCGTGCGGTCGAGCCGGATGCCGCGGTCGTCCACGGCGGTGACGGTGGCGCTACAGCGTGTCGCGTAAGCGTCCTCGCGAAAGATCGGCGTCATGTTGCCTCGTGAGGTTGTGGGACTCAGAGCCAGTCGGGCACCGGTAGAGTCTTCTCACGGAGGAAGGCCGGATTGAAGAGCTTCGATTGGTAACGCTGCCCCCCGTCGCACAGGATGGTCACGATGGTGTGGCCGGGGCCGAGTTCGCGCGCCAGCCGGATCGCCGCCGCGACGTTGATTCCGGAGGAGCCGCCGAGCACCAGCCCCTGGGTCTTGATCAGGTCGAAGATGATCGGCAGCGCCTCCTCGTCCGCAATCCGGTAGGCGAGGTCGACCGGCGCCCCCTCCAGATTCGCGGTGATCCGGCCCTGCCCGATTCCCTCGGTGATGGAGCTTCCCTCCGACTTCAGCTCGCCCGTCGTGTAGTAGCTGTAGAGGGCGGCGCCCATCGGGTCGGCCAGCGCGATGCGGATGTCCGGGTTGCGCTCCTTCAGCGCCAGCCCGACGCCGGCCAGCGTGCCGCCGCTGCCGACGGCACAGGTGAAGGCGTCGACCCGGCCGCCGGTCTGCTCCCAGATTTCCGGGCCGGTGGTCAGGCGGTGGCCCTCGCGGTTGGCGACGTTGTCGAACTGGTTGGCCCAGACGGCCCCGTTCGGCTCGGTCTTCGCCAGCTCCTCGGCGAGGCGGCCGGAATAGCGGACATAGTTGTCCGGGTTGGAATAGGGAACCGCCGGCACCAGCCGCAGGTCGGCGCCGACCAGCCGCAGCATGTCCTTCTTCTCCTGGCTCTGCGTCTCCGGCATCACGATCACGGTGCGGTAGCCGAGCGCATTGCCGACCAGCGCCAGCCCGATGCCGGTGTTGCCCGCGGTGCCCTCGACGATGGTCCCGCCGGGGCGCAGCAGCCCGCGCGCCTCGGCGTCGCGGACGATGGCGAACGCCGCGCGGTCCTTCACCGATCCGCCGGGATTGAGGAACTCCGCCTTGCCCAGGATGTCGCAGCCCGTCGCTTTCGACGGCCCCTCCAGCCGGATCAGCGGCGTGTTGCCGATGGCGCCGATAAAGCCGTTGCGAATGTCCACGACGATCTCTCCTGTAGGATAGGCACGATTTGCGCCCTCCACTATCGGGGGCGGGGCTTCACCTTTCAAGGTATCGCTGTGGAACTCTGTATTTCACGAAAGTGCTGGGTGGTTAAATCCCCGCCCAGCGCCGGCGCAGCGCGTCGCGGTGCCGGGCGAACCAGCCCATGGCGATGATGCTGACGGAGTTGACCAGCCGGTTCTCGTCCAGCATGCGGATTCCCTCCTCGGCCGGGATGACCATGATGCGGATGTCCTCATGCTCGTCGGCAAGGCCGCCGGAGGTGCCGACCTGCGTCGAATCGATCCGGCCGCAGAAGACGGTCACCAGTTCGGTGAAGGCGCCGGGGCTGACGTAATAGTCGCAGATCTTCTCGATCTCGCGGACGGTGCAGCCGGCTTCCTCCTGCGATTCGCGCCGTGCCACCGCCTCGGGCGTCTCGCCCTCGTCCACCATGCCGGCGACGATCTCGGTCATCCAGGCCGGTCCGCCGGCGGCGGCGGCGCCGATGCGGAACTGTTCGATCATCGCCAGCGCATCGCGATCGGGATCGTAGAGCAGCACGGCCACCGCCGGGCCGCGGTCGCACACCTCGCGCGGCGGCAGCACGTCGGTCCAGGTACCGTCGAACTTCCTGTGGCGCAGGCGGTAGACGTCGATCCGGAGGAAGCCCTTGTAGGCGGTCTTCTTCTCCAGAATCTCGATGTCGGAATGATCCATGGTCCTGCTCCTCGCGCGATGATCGACCCCGCGGGTTTAGCGCAAGGACGGGCTCGGCGCGATCCTCCTTCCGGCATGGCCGGACGGGCGAGGGGCCGGACGGGCGAGGGGCCGGACGGCCGGGGCAGGGGGGCTCAGGGTCAGAAGGTCGGGTTCAGCTTCAGGAAGCGCATCCGGTCGGCCGAGGGCACGGTGACGGGCTGCAGCCGCGCTCCGCGCATCAGCTCCAGCGGCACCGCGACGCCGGCCGGACCGAGGCTCCAGAGCTTGCGGTAGAAGTCCGCCAGCCCGCTGAAACGCTGGCCGCCGACCCCGACGATGAAATCGCCGGGGCGCAGGCCCGCGGTCTCGGCCGGGCTGTCCGGCGTCACCCGCTCGACCAGCAGCAGCCCGCGCTCCTCCCGCAGCGTGACGCCCAGCCAGGGGCGCGGCGGCTCCTGCCGCTTGCCGTAGGCCAGCAGATCGGACAGCACGGGCATCAGGGCGGATGTCGGGATGAACATGTTGCCGGGCATCCCGCGCCCCTCGACGGCGCTCGACACGATCAGCGAGCCGATGCCGACCAGCCTCCCCTTGCCGTCGATCAGCGCCGCCCCGTTGAAGGCCGGCAGCGGCGGAACGGTGAAGATGGCGTCGGCCAGCAGATACTCCCAATAGCCGGCGAACTCGCGGCGGCTCACCACCCGCACCGGCCGCGCCGTCCAGCGCTGGCCGCCGCTGATGACCAGCAGGGAGTCGCCCTCGCCGACCGGCCGCGACTCCCCGATCCGCAGCGCCGGCGCGCTGAAGCCCGGTCCGGCCCGCAGGAGGCCGAGGCCGCTGACGATGTCGTAGGCGACGAACTCCGCCGGGTAGGATTTGCCCTCGGCGGTCGTCACCTGGATCTGGAAGGCCTCCATGACCGTGTAGCCGACGGTGACGATCAGGCCGGAGCCGTCGATCACCACGCCGGTGCCCTCGCGCTCCGTCCCCAGCGTCCGGGCGCTCTGCGCATCGGGCAGGATGGCGGCCGTTATGCTCACCACCGCCTGGACCAGCCGCTGCGGATCGAGGCTCTGCGCCGCGGGATCGCGCGGCGCCTGGGCGAGGGCCGGCGCGGCCGGCAGGGCGAGCATCGCCAGGAGAAGCAGCAGCGCCCGCGCAGGGGTGACACGATTGCCGACGACGCCTGCCATGCCGCCCTCCCGCCTGCGCGCACCTGGACCGGTGCCACTCCATGACATTGCTCCGCCCGCAGCCCATGGCAAGGACGGCGTGCCGGGATTCGGCTCCGCGCAGGAAACTTGGCCGGGGCCGGAGCTGTTGTGCAGGGGACACCGCCGGCCGGACATGCCCGGCCGGATATGCCCAACCGGACATGCAAGAAGGGAAGAAGCAGCCATGACGATCAACAGCGAGACCGAACTCGAACGCGCCGTCGCCGAATTCCAGCGCCTGTCCTCGGCGCCGGACGATTCGGAGGAGGGGCGCCGCCGCCGGGATCTGGACGCGGACATCAAAGCGTATTACGCCAAGTGCTCCGATGAGATGAGGCCGGCGAAACCGCCGCGGGACTGAGGCTGCGATCCTCCGGGATACGCCCTGCCGCGCGGCCGCCGCAGACGGATGCCAGATGAAGCGAACCGAGACCTGCTACACCTGTCGTTACTGGGAGGGGCAGGGGCTGCGCCAGCGGGGGCCGAAAGGCACTTGCCGCCGCTTTCCTCCCGTGGTGACCCCGCGCAGCCCGGAGGGCAGCTTCCCCATCACCCTGTCGACCGACTGGTGCGGCGAGTGGAAGCGCGTGATCCTCCCTTCGCCGGACGAGCTGGGGGAAGCCGACACCGGCGACGCATACATCGAGTAGCCCGCACCGAACGGGCCGTGGGCCGACAGCCTGGGCCGACAGCCTCAGCGCGGCATCGGCGTCATCAGCATCGGCCGGGACCCTTCCCGGAAGACCGGCCCGTCATCGTGCGACGCGGCGCGCCAGTCGACGCTGAGGATGGCGAGCGCCGCGACCACGGCGACCAGGAACAGCACCGCCGCCCCGAGCCAGCCGTCGCCGCGATGATCGCCGGCACCGCCGCCGAACCCGCGGTTGAGATGGCCGCCGTTCAACTGGCCGCCGGGATGGGCGGCCCCGAAAGAGCGCAATCCATAAGGCCGGAACATGGCAACCCTCCATCCGTGACGAGAGGGGGAAAACCGGTGTGACACCAACCTTCCGCCAGTATACGCCTGCTATCGGCCGGGATAACCGTCCGATTCGGAGAGGGGTGAGGTGTCTTTTGGCCGCAGGGCCGGCCGTGCCGGCTTAGCCGCACCGGATCGCGGAACAATGGCTCCGCCGGCGCATTGACGCCGCAGGCGGGGCCGCGCGCGAACCGGACCGGCGGCCGGCAGGGAATGGCGGGAAAAGAAAAAGGCCGGAAGCGCTGGCTTCCGGCCTTCATCAGATTGGCTCCCGGTGCTGGACTCGAACCAGCGACACGCGGATTAACAGTCCGCTGCTCTACCGACTGAGCTAACCGGGATCAGGACCGCCTTTGCGGCGGGCGCCGTCGACGTTGTGTCGTCGCTGGCGTGGGCGGGCTTATAAACAAAGCTTCGGCCTCTGCCAAGCCCTATTGCACAAAAATTTTCGTCCGTCCGGCCAACTGTCCGGCCACGCCTGCGCCCGGGCATGGCCGACTCCATAAAATGTCGTGTGACTTTGCCCCCGCCATCGCCTATCACAGCCTTCAGGTCACCAAGCGGATGGTTCTCCTCTTGCTTCGTACAGTTTCGCTCTGCCTGCGCGCCGCTGTGATCGTCGGCCTCGCAGGTTGCACATCGGACTACTCGCCGAACACCTATTCCGGCAGCGCGGTCCAGCAGACCAACAAGGTGGAGACCGGCGTGGTCGTCGGTTTCCGCGAGGTCTCCATCAGCGCCGGCGGCACTGTCGGCGCCGTCTCCGGCGGGGCCGCCGGCGGCATCCTCGGCGCGCAGGTCGGCACGGGCGGGATGAACTCCGCGCTCGGCACGGTCGGCGGCACCGCGCTCGGCAGCATCGTCGGCACGACGCTGGAGCACATCACCGGCGACACCACCGGCTGGGAGTACATCGTCCGCAAGCCGAACGGCGAGATGGTGTCGGTGACTCAGCGCGAGCCGAAGCCGCTGCCCATCGGGCAGAAGGTGCTGGTGATCGGCGGCGCCCAGGCGCGCATCATCCCCGACTATTCCAGCCCCGTGGATCCGGCCGCGGCCGATCCCGCCAAGACCGATCCCGCCAAGACCGAGGCTGCCAAGCCGGCGGCGGAAAAGCCGAAGACGGCGGAGGAGGCCAAGCCCGCCCCGGCGCCGGAGCCAGCCAGGCCGCAGGCGCAGCCTGACGGGCAGGGCAATCCGGCAGCCCCGGTCCAGCTCGCGCCATCGGCGGTCGACCCGTCGTCGCCCTTCGCCACCAGCCCGGTCCCCGCGCCGGCAGCCCCGCAGGTCGTCCCGGCTGCTCCCGCTCCCGCGGCTACCGACGGTTAGAAGCACTGTGGGGGAGGGCGCTCGCCGGCCGGTCGGGCGCCCTATAGTCGCAAGGACGGGAGCCGCCGGACCGGGAGGGCAAAAACGAAAAAGCCCCGCTCACGCGAGGCTCTTGCAATCCCGTCGCCACTGTTTCGCGGCCACCCCGGCACGGCCAGGGGTAAGGATGGAGGCACGGGCGGGAATCGAACCCACGTACACGGATTTGCAGTCCGCTGCATCACCACTCTGCCACCGCGCCATCCTTGGTATCCGGCGCCACCCTTGCGGGGGGCGCTGCAGTGTGGGAGCGCTGGTATAGCCGCCAGGGCGGTGCAGGTCAAGGCGAATGGTGAGGGTATTTTCACCTGCCCGGGTGCGACGCCTTGGACAGCCGCCCCGCGGGCGTTGCGGCGTTGTGTTTCGCGCGTGTTTGCGGATATATAGCCGTCATGGCAGCAAAGCCGTTGCAGTCGGCTTGGCGCCCCTCGCCGTCCCAACAAATCCATAAGCGATCGCCATGACCGATTACGCCGCCGCCCGTTTCCACATGGTCGAAGGCCAGATCCGCCCGAACAAGGTGACCGATCATCGCCTCGTCGAGGCGATGTCCGAGCTCCCGCGCGAGCAGTTCGTGCCGGAATCGGTCCGCGGCATCGCCTATGTCGACGACGACCTGCCGATCGGGAAGGGCCGCTTCGTGATGGAGCCGATGGTCTTCGCCCGCATGCTGCAGGAAGCGGGCGTCGGCGAAACGGAGACGGTGCTGGATGTCGGCTGCGCCGGCGGCTATTCGACCGCCGTCCTGGCCCGGCTCGGCGCCAGCGTGGTCGGCCTCGATTCCGACCCGGATCTGGTCGCCCGGGCCTCCGCGGCGCTGTCGGCCACCGGCATCGCCAACGCGGCCGTCGTCGCCGGCGACATGACCGGCGGCCACGCGGCCAAGGCGCCCTACGACGTCATCGTCGTCGAGGGCACCGTCGCCCACATCCCCGACGCGCTGCTCGACCAACTCGCCGAGGGCGGCCGTCTGGTCGCCCCCGTGCTGAACGACAACGGCGTCGGTTCGGTCCGGCTCTATCAGCGAATCGGCGGGGTGGTTTCGCACCGCATTCTGTTCGAGGCGCACCCCCGGACCCTCCCGGGATTCGAGCCGAAGCCCGCCTTCGTGTTCTGATCCAACGCGCTCCGGCGGGCCGCAAAGGTCCCGCTGACGTTTTGGTTTGCTTTTTTGTCGCAGGCCGTCCTTTCCTGGGTACGAGTGAGTTCAGCCGAGTCCACGCAGGGGTAGGAGCCCATGGCCGTTCCGTTCGAGATCGAGGTGGAGGAGCTGGACCGGCGCCTGAAGGCCGGCGAGACCCCCTTCCTCCTCGACGTGCGCGAGCCGTGGGAACGGGACATCTGCGCGATCGGGGGGAGCGTCCTGATGCCTCTGGCGACCCTGCCGGAGCGGGTGTCCGAGCTTCCCGCCGACCGTGACATCATCGTCGTGTGCCACCATGGCGGCCGCAGCGCGCAAGCGACCATGTGGCTGCGGATGCGTGGCTTCGATCGCGTCACCAATCTGGGCGGTGGCGTCGATGCGTGGGCAAGGCAAATCGACCCGAACATGAAGGTCTACTGAACATGACCATGCGAAGCCGTTTTGCGCGCCGGTTGCTGGCGACCGCGTTGACCCTCGGCGTGACCGTCATCGGTGCCGATGGCGCGTGGGCGCAGACCCTCGAACAGGCGCTTGCCCAGGCCTATGGCAACAACCCGACGCTGGGCGCCCAGCGGGCCCGCCTGCGCGCGGTCGACGAAGGCGTGCCGCAGGCCCTGTCCGGCTACCGTCCGACCGTCCGTGCCACCGCCTCGATCGGCCGAACCGCCGGCGAGGCGAAGTTCAGCGGCGGCAGCAGCGGGACCGAGTACAACCCGAAGACCGTAGGGCTCAGCGCCACCCAGCCCGTCTACGATCCCACGGTAGGCCCCGCCGTCCGCCGGGCCGAGCGGCTGGTCGAGGCGCAGCGCGCCTCGCTGATCTCCTCCGAACAGCAGGTGCTGCTCACCGCCGCCCAGGCCTATCTCGACGTGGTGATGAACCAGGCCGTGCTGCAGTTGCAGATCAACAACGAGCAGGTGCTGCGCCGCCAGCTCGAGGCCGCGCGCGACCGTTTCCGCGTCGGCGAGTACACCCGCACCGACGTCAGCCAGTCCGAGTCGCGCCTGGCCGGCGCCATCGCCTCGCGCATTTCCGCGGAAGGCCAGCTCAAGTCGGTGCGCGCCACCTACGAGCGCGTGATCGGCACCTCCCCCGGCCAGCAGCTCAAGGCGCCGAAACCGAAGTTCAAGCTGCCGGCGACGCTGGACGAGCTGGTCGAGATGGCCCGCGCCAACAACCCGAGCGTGCTCGCCGCCTCCTATTCCGAGTCGGCGCAGCAGGCCGCGGTGGACCAGCAGTTCGGCCGTCTCCTGCCGTCGGTCAACGTGACCGCCCAGGGCACCCGGACCTTCGACCCCGGCCGCACGTCGGGCATCGAGCTGAACCGCCAGGACAGCGCCCAGGTGGTGGCCCAGGTCACCATCCCGCTCTACCAGGCCGGCCAGCCGGAGGCGCTTGTCCGCGAGGCCAAGCAGACCGCCAACCAGGCCCGCCTGCAGATCGAGGAAGCCCGCCGCCAGGTTTCCGAATCGGCGATCAGCGCATGGCAGTCGCTGCAGACCGCCCGGGCGAGCATCGAGTCCTACTCCGCCCAGATCAAGGCGGCGGAAATCGCCCTGGAGGGCGTCCGGCAGGAGGCGCAGGTCGGTTCCCGCACGGTTCTCGACGTGCTGAACCAGGAGCAGGAACTGCTCAACGCCCGCGTCTTCCTGGTGCGCGCCCAGCGCGACGAGATGGTCGCCGCCTTCAACGTGCTCGCCGCGACGGGTCAGTTGACCGCCCAGCAGCTCAGCCTGCCGGTGCAGTATTATGACCCCAAGGCCAACTACGACAAGACACGGAACAAGTGGTTCGGCACCGAGGTGTCGGAGTGATCCAGACGGCCCGCCTCGGCGGGCCGTTCTTGTCTGGTGGCTTTTTGTCCTGGCCTGTCCTAGTGTCGCCGGGGCAGGGTGGTTGCGGTTCGATGACGTTCTGGGTTTGCCACGATGAGTGATAAGAATCAGCAAGAACCGTCGATGGAGGAGATCCTCGCCTCCATTCGCCGAATCATCTCGGAAGACGGCGAACCCGGGCGGCCAGAGACGACCAGCGCCGCCCCTCCGCCGCCCCCGCCGCCTCCCCCTCCGCCGCCCCCGCCACCGCCGCCGCCGGTGATGGACGACGACGATGACGACGTGCTCGAACTCACCCAGATGGTGGAGGACGACACGCCGCCGATGGCGGAGCCGGAGCCCGATCCCTGGCCCGACGAGCCGGCCTTCCCGGAGCCGGAGCCCGAGCCGATGCCGGCCTTCCACATGCCGGATCCGGAACCGCCGCCCCCGCCGCCGCGCCCCGCTCCCAAGCGGCCGATGCCGGCCTTCGACGAGTTCGAGGACGACGACGAGCCGCCGCCGCGCCCCCGGCCGCGCTCGCGGGCGCTCGACCTGGATGACGGGCTGATCTCGCGCCGCACCGCCGAGGATGCCTCGCACCATTTCACCCATCTGGCGCGCGAGCTCGGCGACGACCTGTCCATCGGCCCGATGCCCGTCGGCATCCGCACCGTGGAGGAAGTGGTCCGCGAGCTGTTGAAGCCGTTGCTCAAGGAATGGCTGGACGAGAATCTGCCGACGATCGTCGAGCGGCTGGTCCAGCAGGAGATCGACCGCATGATCCGGCGGTCGCAGAAGTTCTGAACCGGGCGGCGCCCGCCGCCCGCCCCGCCGTCTGATTAGGGCCCAAAGCGAAAGTTCCTGGTGATGTTGGACAAGACGTACCGGCCGGCCGAGGTCGAGGAAAAGCACTATCGTCTGTGGGAAGAGTCGGGCGCGTTCGCCGCCGACACCGGCTCCAACGCCGTTCCCTACACGATCATGATGCCGCCGCCGAACGTCACCGGCAGCCTGCACATGGGCCACGCGCTGACCTTCACCATCCAGGACCTGCTGATCCGCTACAACCGGATGCGCGGGCGCGACACGCTGTGGCAGCCCGGCACCGACCATGCCGGAATCGCCACCCAGATGGTGGTCGAGCGCAACCTTGCGAAGGAGGGCGTCACCCGCCACGACCTGGGCCGCGAGAAGTTCGTCGGAAAGGTCTGGGAGTGGAAGGCCGAGTCCGGCAGCACCATCACCCGCCAGCTCCGCCGCCTCGGCGCCTCGCCCGACTGGGCGAAGGAGCGCTTCACCATGGACGAGGGGCTGTCCCGCGCCGTCCGCAAGGTGTTCGTCGAGCTGCACAGGCAGGGGCTGATCTACAAGGACAAGCGGCTGGTCAACTGGGACCCCAAGCTGCACACCGCCATCTCCGACCTGGAGGTCGAGCAGAAGGAGGTGAAGGGCAACCTCTGGCACTTCCGCTACCCGATCGAGGGCGAGGAGGGCCGCTTCATCACCGTCGCCACCACCCGGCCGGAGACGATGCTGGGCGATACCGGCGTCGCCGTCCATCCGGAGGATGAGCGCTACCAGGACCTGATCGGCAGGCACGTCATCCTGCCGCTGGTCGGCCGCCGCATCCCCATCGTCGGTGACGAGTATGCCGACCCGGCGACCGGCTCGGGCGCGGTGAAGATCACCCCGGCCCACGACTTCAACGACTTCGAGGTCGGGCGCCGCTGCGGCCTTGCCGCCATCAACATCATGGACCGCGACGCCCGCCTCACCGGCGACGACGTTCCGGAGGCCTATCGCGGCCTCGACCGCTACGAGGCGCGCAAGAAGGTCGTCGCCGAGATCGAGGCGCTCGGCCTGCTCGAGAAGATCGAGCCGCACACCCACATGGTGCCGCACGGCGACCGTTCCGGCGTCGCCATCGAGCCCTGGCTGACCGACCAGTGGTATGTCGATGCCGCCACGCTGGCCAAGCCGGCGATCGAGGCGGTGGAGACCGGCAGGACGGTGTTCGTGCCCAAGCAGTGGGAGAACACCTATTTCGAGTGGATGCGCAACATCCAGCCCTGGTGCATCAGCCGCCAGCTCTGGTGGGGCCACCAGATCCCGGCCTGGTACGGCCCGGACGGCTCGTTCTTCGTCGAGGAGACGGAGGAGGAGGCGCGCACCGCCGCCAGGACCCATTACGGCCAGGACGTGGAACTGACCCGCGATCCGGACGTGCTGGACACCTGGTTCTCATCGGCGCTCTGGCCCTTCTCGACGCTCGGCTGGCCGGACGAGACGCCGGAGCTGCAGCGCTACTACCCGACCGACGTGCTGGTGACGGGCTTCGACATCATCTTCTTCTGGGTCGCCCGGATGATGATGATGGGCCTGCACTTCATGAAGGACGTGCCCTTCCGCACCGTCTACATCCACGCCCTTGTCCGCGACGAGAAGGGCCAGAAGATGTCGAAGTCCAAGGGCAACGTCATCGACCCGCTGGACCTGATCGACCAGTACGGCACCGACGCGCTGCGCTTCACGCTCGCCGCCATGGCCGCCCAGGGCCGCGACATCAAGCTGGCGGTCAGCCGGGTCGAGGGCTACCGCAACTTCTCGACCAAGCTGTGGAATGCCGCCCGTTACTGCCAGATGAACGGCTGCGAGCCGGTCGCCGGCTACCGCCCGGTCGGGCTGACGCAGACGGTCAACCGCTGGATCGTCGGCGCGCTCGCCGACGCCGCGAAGAAGGTGGCGGAGGCCATCGACGCCTACAGGTTCAACGAGGCGGCGAGTGCGGCCTACCAGTTCACCTGGGGCACCTTCTGCGACTGGTACATGGAGTTCACCAAGCCGATCCTCGCCGGCAGCGACGAGGCGGCGAAGGCGGAGACGCGGGCGACCACCGCCTGGGTGCTGGACAACATCCTGCACATCATGCACCCGATCATGCCCTACATCACCGAGGAGCTGTGGGAACAGCTGTCGGCCGGGCGCGCCAACCGCCTGATCTCCGCCGAATGGCCGGATCTCGGGGCCGATCTGATCGATCCGGCGGCGCGGGACGAGATGGACTGGGTGGTGCGGCTGATCACCGCCGTCCGCTCCATGCGGTCGGAGATGAACGTCCCGCCGGCGGCGCAGATCGAGCTGAAGCTGAAGGACCCGGCGGCGGAGAGCCTGTCGCGGCTCGCCACCCACCGCGACCTGATCCTGCGCATGGCCCGTCTGGCGAGCGTCGAGCCGCTGTCCGGCCCGGTTCCGAAGAGCGCCGTGCAGGACGTGCTGGACGAGGCGACGCTGATCCTGCCGCTGGAAGGCATCGTGGACCTGGACAAGGAGCGCGCCCGCCTGACCAAGGAGATCGACAAGCTGTCGAAGGAGATCGACAAGATCGACGCCAAGCTGTCGAACGAGCAGTTCGTCGCCAAGGCACCGGAGGACGTGATCGAGGAACAGCGCGACCGCCGCGATGCCGCCGCCCAGGCGCGCGACAAGCTGCAGAAGGCGCTGGAGATGCTGGCGGGCTGATCGCCGCCACCGCGAGGAACCCCGCTCCGGACCACCGGGGCTGGGTTTTTCTTTGCCTTGAGAATCTCTGCCTGAGGGGGCGGCGACTGCGGCGAACGGCCCCGGCTCTTGCACGGTTGTAGTTTTCCGGTTGAAGGGATCGGAAACGGACGCCACTCTGCCTTCACTCCTGTCATGGTGAGGGAAGATGGATCCGTTCACGCTTTCCGCGGTTGCCGCCATTACCGCCGGGGCCCTGGCCGTCGGCAACGGCGCCGCCTCCGCGGCTGGCAAGGATGCCTACGAGAAGGTCAAGGGGCTGATCGCCGGCCGGTTCGCCAAGGTGTCGCCCGCCGTCACGCTGCTGGAGGCCCAGCCGCAGGCCGAAGCCGCGAGGATCAGCCTTGCGGCCAGCCTGGAGGAGTCGCAGGCGCAGCGGGACGAGGCCTTCCGCGACGCGGTCGGTCATCTTCTGGAGGCACTGCTGACACTGCGCGACCGCCCCGCCGCCGCACCCCTGTTCGACTTCGACCGGCTGCAGGCCGCCAAGCGGTTCGAGATCCGCGACGTCACCGCGCTCGGCACCGTGATCAAGGCGCGGAAGGCGGTCTTCGACGACGAGGTGGTGATCAGCGGCATCCGCCAGACCGGCGGGTCCCCCGAAAAATACTGACCGGGGCGCCGGACCGACGGTGCAGACCGCCGCCCCCGACAGCACAGGACCGGCACTGTTCGGATCCGCCTCCATCGGCGGCGGAGTGCAGGTCAACAATTACGGCCCCCCTCCAGCGCCGGGGGAGGGCCGGTCCTCCGCTGCACCATCGACGCGATGCACGGGCGGCGCTATGTCGGCCGGACGGATCTGCTGGAGCGGATCGCGGCAGCCCTTGGCGATGACGCACAGCCGCCGGTCGTCGTGCTGCACGGGCCGCCCGGCGTGGGCAAGAGCGAACTGGCGCGGGAATATGCCCGGCGCCATGCCGCCCGCTATCCCGGCGGCCGCTACTTCCTGGATGCCACCGGCGGGATGCCGGGCGGGCTCGCGGCCATCGGCCGCAACCGCTTCGGTGCGGAATTTCCCGGCGACCGGCCGATCCCCGAACAGTGCGAATGGACCGTCCATCGCCTGTGTGCGGAGGAGACGCTGCTGATCTTCGACAACGCCGCCTCCCCCGACGCGATCCGTCCCTGGCTGCCGCCGTCCGGCGCGCCCTGCCACGCCATCGTGACGAGCCTGTTCGAGCGCTGGCAGGGGTGGCCGGCCTGGCCGGTGCCGCCGCTGTCGGCCGCCGAAAGCCGGGACCTCGTCGCGGGAATCGCCGGCGAGGCGGCGGCCTCCCGCCATGGCGACGCCCTGGTCGCCGCGTTCGGCGGCTTGCCGGTCCAGCTCGTCCCGGCCTCCGCCGTCCTCGCCAAGGCGGTCGGGCGCGACCGCCCGATCTCCTCCGCCCTTGGCATCGGCGAGGATCTGCAAAGGAGCTACGGGGCGGCCTATGGCCTGCTCGCCCCGGATGCGCAGCTTCTCCTGCATGCGGCCGCGATGCGCAACTGCCAGCGGATCGACCGGGATGCGCTTGCCCGCGACATGGCGGACGGTGCCGGATGGGGCGAGGAGCGGTTCCTCGATCATCTCGACGCCTGCCAGGATCTCCATCTGATGGAAGGCGGCGCAACGCTGCGCATGCACCAGCTCTATGCCGCCCATCTTCTGCGCCGCGCCGCACCGGAGGGACGGGAGGCGGACCTGGCCCGCATCCGCACGGCGCAAAAGGACCGGATGATCGCGATCGCTGCAGAGCTGGCCGACGCGCCGGCCCGCAGCGACCTCGCGGACGACCTGCAAGGCTTCGCCATTGCCCCCGATGTCTGGTCCGACATCGACCTCTCCTGGCGGGATTACCACATTCTGGGTAGGGCATTGCTGGAGGTCGGTCAGTTCCCAGCCGCACTGTCCTGGTGTCAGCGTGCCGTCGCTGCAGCCGAGAGCGGCGGCATCGACGGCATCGTCGATCAGAGCAGCCTTGGAATGAGCTTGCATCTGGTCGGCATTTGCCTGTCGCAGCAGGGGCAATACGACGAGGCCATGTGCTGGTATCGGCGCGCCGTCACCGCCAAGGAAGAAGGCGACATCCACGGCCGCATCGATCAGGAGAGTCTTGGCAGGAGCCTGCATGAGGTCGGCCGCTGCCTGTCGCGGCAGGGTCGATACGACGAGGCGCTGTCCTGGTATCAGCGCGCCGTTACCGCAGCGGAGACGGGCGACATCCACGGCCGCGTCGATCAGGAGAGCCTTGGCAGGAGCCTGCATGAGGTCGGCTTCTGCCTGTCGCAGCAGGGGCAATACGATGAGGCCATGCCCTGGTATCAGCGCGCCGTCACCGCCAAGGAACAGGGCGACATCCACTGCCGCGTCGATCAAGGCAGCCTTGGCAGGAGCCTGCATCAAATCGGCTACTGCCTGTCGCAACAGGAGCGCTACGGCGAAGCGATGTCCTGGTTCGACCGCGCCGTCGCCGCGGCAGGGAAGGGCGACATCCACGGCCGGGTCGACGACGCGCTGCTGGCTTCATTTCGCCAATCCGCCGCCTTCTGCCGAAGCAAGCTCTCCGAATAGCATCCCCCTCACACCCGGATCGACGACACGAACCGCTCCGCGTCGGCCCGGAGCTGGTCGAGTTCCTGGCCGAGCTGGCCGGCGGAATAGATCATCTCGATGGCCGACTTGCCGGTCTCCGCCGCGGTGATCGCCATGGTGCTGACCCCGTCCGACACCTCCGACGAGTTGTGGCTGGCGCGGTCGACGGCCGAGACGATCTCGCGGGTCTGGACGAGCTGCTGGCTGACGGCGGCGGAGACCTCCTCCGACAGGCCGTGGACCTCCTCCACCGTGCCGCGGATGGCGCGGATGGCGTCCACCACGTCGCCGGTGGCGGCCTGGATGGCGTCGATCTGGGCGCCGATGTCCTCCGTCGCCTGGGCGGTCTGGGTGGCGAGGTGCTTGACCTCCTGCGCCACCACGGCGAAGCCGCGCCCGGCCTCGCCCGCCCGCGCCGCCTCGATGGTGGCGTTCAGCGCCAGCAGGTTGGTCTGGCCGGCGATGGCGGTGATCAGCTTGACGATCTCGCCGATCCGCTGCGAGCTGTCGGCCAGCGCCTGCACCGCCGTGTCGCTCTGCCGGGCACGGGCGACCGCGCGCTTCACCGCCTCGGCCGTCGTCGTCGCCCGCTCGCCGATCTCGCCGATCGAGGTGGACAGCGTCTGCGACACGGTGTTGACGATGCCGACCACCTCGGCCGTCTGCTCCGCCTTCTCCGCCGTGTAGAGCGCCTGTTCGCGCATCTTCTCGGCGGTGTCGCGCAGGATGTGGGAACCGGCGCGGATCTGCGCCGTCGCCGAATCGACGGTCTGCAGCACCCGGCCGAAGGCGCCGTCGAAGTCGCCGGCGACGACGCGCAGCGCCTCCTTGCGCTCCGCCTCGACCCGGCGCTCATGCTCGCGCGCTTCCAGCTCCACGGCATGGGCGCGCTGCAGGCTGTCCTGGAACACCGCGACCGCCCGTGCCATGGCGCCGATCTCGTCGCCGCGGGTGGTGCCGGGGATGGCGACGCTGCGGTCGCCGCCGGCCAGCATCTCCATCGCCCGCTCGATCAGGCGCAGCGGCCGGGTGATGCTGCGCGCGACATAGAGACTGGTGACGACGAAGCCGGCCAGCAGCAGCGTCCCCACCGTCAGCACCGTGCGGATCACCGTGTCGCGCACCGCCGTCTGTGTCTCCACCGCCGCCGCCATGCCGCTGCCGGCGGCGACCAGCAGGGCGTCGAAGCGCGGCGTCAGCGCCTGGAAGGC
Organism: Azospirillum thermophilum; assembly: GCF_003130795.1. NCBI lineage: Bacteria > Pseudomonadati > Pseudomonadota > Alphaproteobacteria > Rhodospirillales > Azospirillaceae > Azospirillum > Azospirillum thermophilum. The sequence continues at coordinate 1,407,220 of NZ_CP029353.1, read as the reverse complement.
GTCGTTGAAGGCCTGCACCTGGGTGCGGAAGGCCTTGGTGCCGTCGACGAACTTGCCGAGGTCGGAGCGGTAGCCGCGCGCCAGCGTCTCCAGCCGCGCCTGCGTCGCCTCGTCCAGCCCGGAATCGGCCAGGAAGAAGGTGAACTCGTTGAAGGCCTTGCGGTGGCCGGACAGCAGCCCCTCGTCCTGGTAGATGATGAAGTCCTTCTCCATCTTGCGCATCGCCTCCATGCGCCCGGTCAGCTTGTCGGCATTGGGCCACTGCTTCAGCTCGTCCTCGATGGCGCGGGCGGAGCCGCGCAGCGCCCCGCGCAAGCCCGCCTCGTCGGTCAGGCCGAGGTCGGTCGCCGTGCCGACCACCGTGGCGAACAGGCCGTTGAGCGCCACCAGCCCCTGCTGCAGATTCTCCAGGTCCTCGACCGCCAGCAGCCCGGCGGACTTGTTCTTCATCTCGTCCAGCAGCCGGGCCGCCTCGGTCGCCGTGGTGGTGAAGGCGGTGGCGGCCTCCGGGTCGCGCTCCGTCACGAACCGCATGCCCATCAGCCGCAGCCGCGCCACCCGCCGCTCCAGGTCGGTGGTATGCTCGGAGGCGTCGCGGAACCGGTTCAGCTCCGCCACGGCCTCGAACACGCGCCCGGCTCCCAGCGTGACCGCCCCGCCCAGCAGGGCCAGCGTGACCAGCGACGCGGCGACCAGCAGCGCGATGCGCGTGCCGATGGACAGGTTGGAGAGCATGGCGGAGGCTTCCCTTGTTATGCGCACGGCCAATCGCCGGTCCGGCCGGCGCGGTGACGACGGCCGCACCTTAACCGCCCTGCCGGGTCGTCCCTGTTAAGCTTCGGTTGCAGAATCATTGCAGTCGCCGCGCTGGGAAACCGCCGGGGCAGCGCTTATGCTGCGCCGCGCAAGATCGGGGAGGAGTGGGGCCGGCGATGCTGTCCTTCGCACTGTCGAAGCTGTTCTGGATGCTCGCCATGCCGGGCAACGCGCTGATCCTGATGATGGCGGCCGGGGCACTGCTGCTGCGCAGCCGGCGCTGGCAGCGGGCAGGGCGGCGCCTCGTCACGCTGGCCGCGCTGCTGGGGCTGCTGGCCGGCTTCACCGCCTTCGGGCCGCTCGTCGCGCTGCCGCTGGAGAACCGCTTCCCCAGGCCGGAGCTGCCCGCCCATATCGACGGCCTCATCGTGCTGGGCGGCGCCGTCAACCCGCCGATCACCGCCGACCGCGGCGATCCTTCGGTCAACGACGCGGCGGAACGGCTGCTGGCCTTCGCCGACCTCGCCCGGCGCTACCCGGACGCCCGCGCGGTGTTCACCGGCGGGTCGGGCCGGCTGTTCGACCAGACGCTGAAGGAGGATGATTCCGCACGCGGCGCCCTGCGCGAGGCCGGCCTTGCCGAGGGCCGCGTGGTGTTCGAGGCGGACTCGCGCAACACCTGGGAAAACGCGCTGTACAGCCGCCGGCTGCTCGATCCCAAGCCGGGGGAGGTGTGGGTGCTGGTCACCTCGGCGATGCACATGCCCCGTTCGGTCGGGATCTTCCGCAGGATCGGATGGGAGGTCATCCCCTATCCGGTGGACTACCGCACGACGCATGACGCCAAGCCCTACCTGCGCTATGAGTCCGCCCGCACCCTCATGATCCTGGAGGATGCCGTGCGCGAGTGGATCGGGCTCGTCTCCTACCGGCTGATGGACCGCACCGATGCCCTGTTCCCCGCGCCCTGACCGGGCCGGCGGAGGCGGGCAGGCCATTGGCGCGGCGGGGGTAACTCGGATAGAGTGCGGGCCGCCGGATCGGCGGGGCGGGCAGAGCGGGGCAGGCGGCATGGCGCGCGGGATGGGTCTGAGGGCGGCGATCGTGCTGGCGGGCGTCCTGGCGCTCGCGGCCTGCGCGGAAAAGCCGGTGAAGCCCGGCGGGCTCCCCACCAGCGGCATCTACAAGGTCGGCAAGCCCTATCAGGTCAACGGCGTCTGGTACTATCCGTCGGAGGATTACTCCTACGACGAGACGGGGATCGGCTCCTGGTACGGGCCGGGCTTCCACGAGAAGACCACCGCCAACGGCGAGCTCTACGACCAGAACGAGCTGACCGCCGCCCACAAGACTCTGCCGATGCCCAGTCTGGTGCGCGTCACCAACCTGGAGAACGGGCGCTCCATCGTGGTCCGCATCAACGATCGCGGTCCCTTCGTGAATGGCCGTGTCATCGACCTGTCACGACGCGGCGCCCAGCTTCTGGGGTATGAGTCCGTCGGGACCGCCAAGGTCCGCGTCCAGATCCTGGCGGAGGAAAGCCGCGCCATCGCGGCGGCCGCCCGCCAGGGAACGCCCGCCCCGATCCTCGCGGAGACGGAAGGGCCGCCGCCCAAGGCCGCCCCGCGGTCGAAGGTGGAGGTCGCCGGTGCCTCGGGGCCGGTCTCCAACGGCCGGCCGGCCTCGTCCGGCGTCGTCGGCGCGCCGGTGCCGCCGCCCAGCACCGTCCCCGGTGCGGTGGTGGGCGGGCGGTTCGTCCCGGCGCCGGTTGTGGTCGACATGCCGGTCAAGTCGCAGGAGAATATCTTTGTCCAGGTCGGCGCCTTCGGCAGCGCGGAAAATGTGGCCCGGGTGCGCGCGCGTCTCGCGGCGATCGGGCAGCAGGCCGTGGTCACTCCGACCATGGCCGGCCGCCAGCGGCTGGATCGCGTGCGGGTGGGGCCGTTGCAGTCGGTCGACCAGGCGGATTCGGTGTTGAACCAGATCCTCCAGGCCGGCCTTACGGAAGCCAAAATCGTCGTCGATTGATCGCATGTCCATCGGTCACGCTCAGGGAGCGTCACCTGTTTTTCCTCGGAGGGTACTAGACATGATCGGTGTTGTCCGCGCCCGCGCCGTGCTTGGCGTGGCAGTGGCGGTCGTTGCGGCGGGCGTCGGCGCTGCGCTCAGCCTGCCGGCCAAGGCCGCGCCGCTGGAGACCATCGCCAAGCAGGCGATCCTGGTGGACATGACGACGAACACCGTCCTGTTCGAGAAGAACGCCGACGAGCGCATGGCGCCCTCGTCGATGAGCAAGATCATGACCGGCTACATGGTGTTCGACGCCCTGAAGACGGGCCGCCTGTCGCTGGACAGCACCCTGCCGGTCAGCGAGCGCGCCTGGCGGATGCAGGGCTCCAAGATGTTCGTGGAGCTGCACAACAACATCAAGGTCGACGACCTGATCAAGGGCATGATCGTGCAGTCGGGCAACGACGCCTGCATCGTGCTCGCCGAAGGTCTCGCCGGTTCCGAACCCAGCTTCGCCGAGCTGGCGACGAAGAAGGCGAAGGAACTGGGGCTGAGGAACAGCAACCTGGTGAACTCCACCGGCTGGCCCGACCCCAACCACTACATGACCGCCCGCGACCTTGCGACGCTGGCCGAGCGGCTGATCCGCGATTTCCCGGAATACTACCACTACTATTCGATCCGCGACTTCAAGTATCACGGGATCAACCAGGGGAACCGCAACCCGCTGCTCTACCGCGGCATCAACGTGGACGGCATGAAGACCGGCCACACCGAGGCCGGCGGCTACGGCCTGACGGCGTCGGGCGAGCGCGAGGGGCGGCGCCTGATCCTGGTGGTCAACGGCCTGCCCAGCATGCAGGCCCGCGCCGACGAATCGGCCCGCCTGATCGAGTGGGGGTTCCGCGAGTTCTCGACCTATGCGCTGTTCCGCGCCGGCGAGACGATCGAGCAGGTCCCGGTCTGGCTGGGCGCGCAGGACACCGTGCCGGTCACCGTCCCGCAGGACATGAAGGTGACGCTGGCCCGCGCCGACCGGCCGGGCATGAAGGTGTCGCTGGTCAGCAACGCGCCGGTCGCCGCCCCGATCAGGAAGGGCGACGTGGTCGGCAAGGTGGTGATCACCGCCCCCGGCTTCCCGGGCAAGGAGGTGCCGGTGGTGGCCGCCCAGGATGTCGAGAAGCTCGGCTTCATCGGCCGTGCCTTCGCGGCGGCCAAATACCTCGTCTTCGGTTCGTGATGACCGGCGACGCTTCGCGCGGCCGGTTCATCACCCTGGAAGGCGGGGAGGGGGCGGGCAAGTCCACCCAGCTCCGCCGCCTCGCCGGGGTGCTGGAGGGCCGCGGCCTGCCCGTGACCGTGACGCGGGAACCCGGCGGCTCGCCGGGTGCGGAGGAGATCCGCGCCCTGCTGGTCTCCGGCGAGACCGGCCGCTGGGGTCCGGTGACGGAGGCGCTGCTGCACACCGCCGCCCGCCGCGACCATCTGGAGCGGACGGTCTGGCCGGCCTTGCAGGCCGGCGGCTGGGTGCTGTGCGACCGCTTCTTCGACAGCACCATGGCCTACCAGGGCTACGGGCTCGGCCTTGGCCGCGACCTGGTCGCCGGGCTCCAGCGGGTGGCGCTGGGCGATTTCCGTCCCGACCTGACGCTGATCCTCGACCTGCCGGTGGAAACCGGCCTCGACCGCGCCGCCGCCCGCCGGGGCGGCGAGGACCGCTACGAGCGGATGGACACCAGCTTCCATCACCGCCTGCGCGACGGCTTCCTCGACATCGCCCGGCGCGAGCCCGACCGCTGCGTCGTCATCGACGCGAGCCGCAGCCTCGACGAGGTGCATGCGGCGATCCTCGACGCGGTGGACGCGCGGCTGAGGGGCTGACCTCGCCACGTTTCGGGCGGCGCTTGCCCGGATTCCGGACGGCGGATAGAGTTGTCCGATCATCGCGCGTCCCGCAGTCCCTCGCCGCGCCGCCGGGCCGGCAAGGCCTGTGCGATGGCGGACCGCACCCCGCATTGTGCAGCCGACGCACAATGAAGGCACGCGAATGATCGCCTGGAAGTCGTTGCTCCGTCACGGAAATGTCGCCTTGGATCCTGTTGTGCGCGATCGACGCGCTGCACGATGCGCCCGGCGGCGCCGTCCGGTCTCGTCCGCTCCGGCCGCCATGACGTAGCGCTGGACCCGCGTCCTCCGTTGCGCCACTCTCTCGCCCCAGATCGATCAACCGGAAGGACCAGCCCCTTGAGCCGTGCGGCCCGTACCGAGGCGCCGGTCGAGGCCGACCTGCTCGACCCGCGCCGCAACCCCGACCTGACCGGCCATGACGAGGCCGAGCGGCTGCTGCTGGAGGCCTGGAGCTCCGGCCGGCTGCCGCACGCCTGGCTGATCGGCGGGGCGCCGGGCATCGGCAAGGCGACGCTGGCCTTCCGCTTCGCCCGCTTCGTCCTCGCCCAGGGCGGGGAGCCGGCGGCGGGGCTGTTCGGGGACGCCGCACCGCCGTCCAGCCTGCGGATCGATCCTGGCCATCCGGTCTTCCGCCGTGTCGCCTCCGGCGGCCATGCCGACCTGCTGACCGTCGAGCGTCAGCGCGACGAGAAGCGTGATCGGCTGAAGCGCGACATCGCCGTGGACGACGTCCGCAAGATCGGCCCCTTCCTGCGCCGGACCTCGGCCGAGGGCGGCTGGCGCATCGCGGTGATCGACGGCGCAGACCGCATGAATCTCAGCGGCTTGAACGCCATTTTGAAGATTCTGGAAGAGCCGCCGCCCGGAGCCCTGCTTCTGCTGGTCAGCGACAATCCGGGCGGCATGCTGCCGACCATCCGCTCGCGCTGCCGCAAGCTCACTCTTAAGCCGCTACCTGAGGACACCGTCGTCAAGCTGCTGGAATCGCATCGCCCGGACGTGGCCGCGGAGGATCGGGCGGCGCTTGCCCGCCTGTCGGAGGGCAGCATCGGCCGGGCGATCGAACTGGCGGACGCCGGCGGGCTGGCGCTCTACCGCGAGATGGTCGGGCTGCTGTCCTCGCTGCCGCGGCTCGACATCGTCGCCGCCCATGCGTTCGGCGACAAGCTGACCCGCAAGCAGGACGACGGGATGTACGAGACGGCGACCGGGCTCCTCGTCTGGTGGCTGGCCCGCTTCGCCCGCTCGCTCGCCCGCGGCGCCTGGCCGGCCGAGGTGGTGGCGGGCGAGGCTGCCCTGATGACCCGTCTGGCCCACGCTCGCGGTCTTGAACGCTGGGTGGAGGTGTGGGAAAAGGTCCAGCGCCTTTTCGCCCGTGCGGAATCCGCAAATCTCGACCGCAAGCAGGTCGTGCTGAATGCCCTGGCGACGCTGGAAGCAGCCGCCGCCTGAACTATGTGCCGAAGTAACCCCTCGGGAGAGTGCCTGACGATGGCCGGGTCGAAGACCTTCTACCTCACGACGCCGATCTATTACGTGAACGACGTGCCGCACATCGGCCACGCCTACACGACCCTGGCCTGCGACGTGCTCGCCCGCTTCATGCGCCTCGACGGCTATGACGTGAAGTTCCTCACCGGCACCGACGAGCACGGGCAGAAGGTGGAGAAATCGGCGGAGAAGGCCGGCATCCCGCCACAGCAGTTCACCGACCGGGTGTCGCAGAACTTCCGCGACCTCGTCTCGCTGATGAACTACTCGAACGACGACTTCATCCGGACGACGGAGCCGCGCCACGTCAGGTCGGTGCAGGCGCTCTGGCGCAAGCTGGAGGAGAACGGCGAGATCTATCTCGGCTCCTATGCCGGCTGGTATTCGGTGCGCGACGAGGCGTTCTATGGCGAGGACGAGCTGACCACCAGCCCGGCCGGCAAGAAGATCGCACCGACCGGTGCCGAGTGCGAGTGGGTGGAGGAGCCGTCCTACTTCTTCCGCCTCTCGGCCTGGCAGGACCGGCTGATCGAGTTCTACGAGAAGAACCCGGACTTCATCGCCCCGGCCGGCAAGCGCAACGAGGTCATGGCCTTCGTTAAGTCCGGGCTGAAGGACCTGTCGGTCAGCCGCACCACCTTCAAGTGGGGCATCCCGGTTCCCGGCAACGACGCGCACATCATGTATGTGTGGCTCGACGCGCTGGCCAACTACATCACCGCCGTCGGCTATCCCGAGACGGGCGAGAGCAGCCCCTACGCCAAATACTGGCCGGCCGACCTGCACATGGTGGGCAAGGACATCCTGCGCTTCCACGCGGTCTACTGGCCGGCCTTCCTGATGGCCGCCGGGCTGGAGCCGCCGCGCCGCGTGTTCGCCCATGGCTGGTGGACCATCGAAGGCCAGAAGATGTCGAAGTCGCTCGGCAACGTCATCGCGCCGGAGACGCTGGTCACCACCTACGGCCTGGACCAGACGCGCTATTTCCTGTTGCGCGAGGTGCCGTTCGGCAACGACGGCGACTTCTCGCACAAGCAGATGGTCAACCGGATCAACGGCAACCTCGCCAACGATTACGGCAACCTCGTGCAGCGCGTCCTGTCGATGATCAACAAGAACTGCGGCGCCGCCGTCCCGACCCCCGGTCCCTTCACCGAGGCCGACGACGCCCTGCTGGGGGCGGCTCATGCGCTGCTCGGCACGGTGCGCGCGGAGATCACCGCCCAGGCCTTCCACAAGGCGCTCGACGCCCTGTGGGCGGTGGTGGGCGATGCCAACCGTTATGTGGACGAGCAGGCCCCCTGGGCGCTGAAGAAGACCGATCCGGCGCGCATGGCGACCGTCCTCTACGTCCTGGCGGAGACGATCCGTCACGTGGCGATCCTGACGCAGCCCTTCATGCCCGACGCTTCGGCGAAGATCCTCGACCAGCTCGCCCAGCCGGCCGGGGCGCGCGGCTTCGGCAGCCTGGGGGCGGGCGGGGCGCTGGTGGCCGGTACGCCGCTGCCGGCACCGCAGGGTGTGTTCCCGCGCTATGTCGAAGAGACCAAAGCCTGAGATGACGATGCTGGTTGACAGCCACTGCCACCTGGACTTCCCGGACTTCGCGGAGGAGCTGGACGCGGTCGTGGACCGTGCCCGGCAGGCCGGCATCGGCCGGATGGTCACCATCTGCACCCACCTCAGCCGGTTCGAGAGGGTGGCGGCGGTGGCCGAGCGGTTCGACGACGTCTATTGCTCGCTCGGCGTTCATCCGCATCAGGCCGCCGAGGAGGACGCCCTGCTGACGGTGGAGCGGCTGGTCGAGCTGTCCGCCCATCCGAAGGTCGTCGGGCTCGGCGAGACCGGCCTCGACTACTTCTACGACAAGAGCCCGCGCGACGTTCAGCAGGACTGCTTCCGCCGCCACATCCGCGCGGCGCTGGAGACCGGGCTGCCGCTGATCATCCACACCCGCGACGCCGATGACGACACGATGCGGATCGTCAGGGAGGAGGCCGCGGGCCGGCCGGTGACCGGGTTGCTGCACTGCTTCAGCTCCGGCCGGCAACTGGCTGAGGAAGCACTCGATTTCGGCTTCCACCTGTCGCTGTCGGGCATCGTCACCTTCAAGAAGTCGGACGACCTGCGCGCCATCGTGAAGGACGTGCCGCTCGACCGGATCCTGGTCGAGACCGACGCGCCCTACCTTGCCCCGGTGCCGCACCGCGGCAGGCGGAACGAGCCGGCCTTCACTGCGCTCACCGCCGCCTGCGTGGCCGAGGTGAAGGGGGTGGACCCGACCGAGCTGGCCCGCCGCACCACCGACAACTTCTTCCGCCTGTTCACCCGCGCCGACCGGGCGGCGCGCGGCGACGCGCGGGCCGCTGCGTGACCTCCACACCGGCCGGAGAGCCGGCGGGCACCCGGTCCGATGAGGCGATGCGCGTGACCGTGCTCGGTTGCGGCGGGTCGCGCGGCGTGCCGATCGTCGGTCTCGGCTGGGGAGCCTGCGACCCGGCCAACCCGAAGAACCGGCGGATGCGGCCGTCGATCCTGGTGGAGCAGGGCGGAGTGAGCGTCCTGATCGACACCTCTCCTGACCTCCGCCAGCAGCTGCTGGTCAACGACGTGCGGCGGCTCGACGCCGTCCTCTGGACGCATGCCCACGCCGACCATTGCCACGGGATCGACGAGCTGCGCGAGATCTGCGCCCTCATGCATGCGCCGATCCCCGCCTATGCCCGGGCGGACCATCTGGCGGAGTTGAAGTCCCGCTTCGCCTACTGCTTCGAGCCGCTGTCCGGCAGCTATCCCTTCTACCGGCCCGCCCTGACGCCTCACGATATCGAGGGACCGTTTTCGATCAATGGCTTGGGCGTGATTCCTTTCACCCAGGATCACGGCTACATGGAGACGCTGGGCTTCCGGTTCGGCCGCTTCGCCTATTCGACGGACGTGGTCCGGCTGGACGATGCGGCCTTCGCCGCACTGGAGGGGATCGAGGTCTGGATCGTCGACTGTGCGCGGATCAAGCCGCCGCACGTCGTCCACGCCCATCTCGAACTGACCCTGGAGTGGATCGCCCGTGTCCGGCCGAAGCGCGCCTACCTGACCCACATGGACAACACGATGGACTACGACACCGTCCGCCGTCTGGTCCCCGAAGGGGTCGAGCCCGCCCATGACGGGCTGGTGATCACGCTCTGACCCGCCGCCTCATTCCTCCGGCAGGAGCAGGGCGAGCCGGCCGGCGATGAAGCGGTCGGCGGCCGCCTTCGCCGCCTGCTCCGCCGTCGGGCCATTCATGCCGAACCTCTCGCGGTAGAGCTTCGCCGTAGCCGAGACGGCGGCGGGCAGGGCGGCAAGCGTCGCCTTGTAGTCCGCCTCCCGCCACAGGCCGAAATCCTTCCAGTTGCGGAACAGGGCGATGGCGCGCTGCCGCTGCTCGGCCGCCCGCCTGGCATCCGGCGACATCGGCGATTCCAGCAGGGTCGACGGCACCAGCGAGGCCTGCAGGTCGTCGACGTCGAACTGCCGCTCGTAGCCGAGGCGGATGCTGCCGCGCTCCTCCAGCGCCGGCTCCAGGACGGGATCGATGTGGGCGGCGACCTTCTTCCACTCCGGCATGTCGTAGACCGAACTTGGCGCCCGGCAGAGGGCAGGGGAGTCGTCCCGGCTGTTGCCCCAGAAGGCGCCGAACGCCTCGAAGGCCGGCTGCCCATGCCTGGTGAACAGGAAGCAGGGCGCCTCCAGCTCCGTGGTCGACAGCACATGACGCAGGAACAGCAGCGCCGTCGCCAGCGGCGCCGCCGCGACATCGCCGAGGTTGCGCATCTCCTCCGCCAGTTCACGATCGGGCGGCAGGTCGCGGTCGATCACCGCGCCGACCAGGGCCCGCTCGGCCGACTCGCGGTCGGCCACCGGCACGGCGCCGCTGTGATAGAGGTAGACGAGCCACGCCTTGGCCGCCGCCCCGTCGTAGCGTTGCAGTGCCGCCGCCGCGGCCTTGGCATCCTTCGGGATCCCGGCGGCAATGGCGCCGACCCTCTTCTGCGCCGCGCTGTCCTGGCTCTGAAGCTCGGCAACCCGCCTTTCGTGCAGGCGCTGGCAGGCCTGCAGGCCGGATTTGTCGGCACAGACCCGGTCGCGTTCCGCCAGAAAGGCCTGCTGCGCCCGCTGCACGCCGTCGCGCTCCGCCACCGGCGTGTTGCCCGTGAGGCTCCGCAGCGAGGTGGCGATATCCTCGGCGGCCAGCTTCAGGTCGGCGCTGCCGCAGATCGTCCGCTCGGCTGGCGAGGCCGGCTTGGCGCAGGACACGGCATCGGCCGCCATCGCGGCACCGGCGGAAACGGTGGCGACGGCAATGCCGGCCAGAAGCCACGAAGCGATACGGAGCATTACGGGATACCTTTGGCGACAGCCGGCCGTCCTCAGCCGTCCGGCGAGCAGCGCGGACGATAATCGATGCCCCCGGAGACCGGAAGCCATACGATGGCCCCTATTCCGAAGGCACGCTTTATTTCCATAATCTAGGTTATGCGATTTTAGTCGCGGCCTTCTCAAGACCGCCGGGTGTGGGCTATGGTCGGCCGGTCCAAACAGTGACCGGAATTCACATGTCCCGCAACATCGACCGGCTTCTCGACGTCATGGCGCGGCTGCGCGACCCTAACGGCGGCTGCCCCTGGGACCTGGAGCAGACCTACCGCAGCATCGCCCCCCATACGATCGAGGAGGCCTACGAGGTCGCCGACGCGATCGAGAAGAATGATATGCCGGCCCTGCGCGAGGAGCTGGGCGACCTGCTGTTCCAGGTCGTCTACTACAGCCAGATGGCGCGGGAAGAAGGCCTGTTCGACTTCGAGGAGGTGGCCGGCGTCATCGCCGACAAGATGATCCGCCGCCATCCCCACGTCTTCGGCGCCGACGAGGTGAAGACGGCCGACCACCAGACCTCCCGCTGGGAGGAGCACAAGGCCGCCGAGCGCGCCGCCAAGGCCGCCGAGGAAGGGCGCGCCCCGTCCGCGCTGGAGGGCGTCATCACCGGCCTCCCTGCCCTCACCCGCGCGCTGAAACTGCAGAATCGCGCTGCCCGCGTCGGCTTCGACTGGACCGACGCCCGCGACATCCTCGACAAGATCGAGGAGGAGATCGGTGAACTGCGCGCCGAAATGGACGCGAATGCCGCCCCTGAGCGGGTGGCGGACGAGATGGGCGACCTGCTCTTCGCCCTGGTCAACCTCGCCCGCCGCCTGAAGGTGGAGCCGGAAACGGCCCTGCGCGGCACCAACGCCAAGTTCGAGCGCCGCTTCCACCGGATCGAGGCGCTTCTGGCCGCCCAGGGCCGCAAGCCGCAGGACGCCACGCTGGACGAGATGGAAGCACTTTGGCAGCAGGCCAAGCGGGAGGAGCGGGGCGAGGGCTGATGCCGCCTGCCCCCGCCCGCCCCTGCCCTTACCGGAAGAAGATCAGCGTCACCAGGACGAACAGCGGCACCAGGATGCCGAAGGACCAGAGCAGATAGCCGAAGAAGCTGGGCATCGCCACGCCGCGCTCCTCGGCGATGGCCTTGACCATGAAGTTCGGGGCATTGCCGATATAGCTGTTGGCGCCCATGAAGACGGCCCCGGCGGAAATCGCGGCGAGCGTCACCGACAGGTCGGTCATCAGAACCTGCGCATCGCCTCCCGCCGTGTTGAAGAAGATCAGGTAGGTCGGTGCGTTGTCGAGGAAGCTCGACAGCAGCCCGGTCGCCCAGAAATAGGCGGCCGGGTTCGGCCGTCCGCCCTCGTTCACCGCCGCGATGATGCCGCCCAGCGCCCCGTCGGTGCCGGCCTTCAGGATGGCGATGGCCGGGATGATGGTCAGGAAGATGGCGGCGAACAGCTTCGCCACCTCCAGGATCGGCCCCCAGCTGAAGGCGTTCAGGCTGCGGCTCTTCTTGCTGGTCAGCCGCAGCGACAGCAGCGTGATCCCGATCAGCAGGAACTGGGAGACGATGGTCTCCAGCGGCACCGGCACATGGTAGATCGTGACGCCGACGCCGGGATGCCAGACGCCGCTCAGCAGGACGGCGCCGACGATGGCGACCAGCAGCAGCAGGTTGACCGCCCCCTCGATCCGTACCGGCTCGCGCTCGTGCACCCCCTCGATCAGCGGGTGCTTGCCGGGATCGCGGGTGTGCAGCCAGACGTCCAGCACGAAATAGATCGCCAGCAGACAGGCCGCCAGGAATCCCATCGGCGCCAGCAGGTGGACGGTCGGCCAGAAGAAGTCGACGCCCTTCAGGAAGCCCAGGAACAGCGGCGGGTCGCCCAACGGAGTCAGCGATCCGCCGACGTTCGACACCAGGAAGATGAAGAAGACGACGGTGTGGACCTTGTGCTTGCGATGCTCGTTGGCGCGCAGCAACGGGCGGATCAGCAGCATCGACGCCCCGGTCGTCCCCATCAGGCTGGCCAGCGCCGTTCCCAGCGCCAGCCCCAGCGTGTTGGCGAGCGGCGTTCCCACCAGCGATCCGGCGATCCGGACCCCGCCGGCCACCGTGAACAGGGCTGTCAGCAGCACGATGAAGGGTATGTATTCCAGCAGCACCGTATGGGCCAGCTCGTAGGCCGCCAGATCGACCCCGAACACCGCGGCGAAGGGCAGCAGGAAGGCCAGCGCCCAGGCTGCGGCGATCTTGCCGAAATGGTGGTGCCAGAGCCCCGGCGCCATCAGCGGCAGCAGCGCGATCGACAGCAGGATCCCGGCGAAGGGCAGCACCCACAGCACTCCGAGCTCCCGCCCGTCGAGATGCGGCACCCCCGCCCCTTCCACCGCCATGGCTGGTCCGGGCCAGGCTGCCAGAAGGACGCTGGCCGCGAGGGGAAGAAGGCGGGCGACGCTGGTTCGGGTCATTGGTTCAGCCGGATGGGAAATGATCAGGGGTCGTAAGTGTTTGGCAAAGCGAAGGCGTGGCCGCAAGCCTTTAAGGCCGGGCAGGCGCCTCGCCGGCACGGCAGGCGCGCAGTTCGACCGGCCCGTCGGCCCGTGGCCCGGTCCAGCCGGACAGCGCCCTGCACTCCCCGCCTGCGCAGAGGCGGTGGTCGCCGGTAAAGGCGGAGGCCGCCAGCAGGATCCGCTCCTGCGGCGGCAGGTTCGGAACCCAGACCAGCCAGCCGTCGCGCAGCCGGGCGTCCGGTCCGGGTTCCATGCCGGCGCCCGTCCCCTTCACGCGGGCCTCCACCGGATGAAGGAGCCCCTCCCCCACCCGCCAGACCTCCCGCCATTGCGTCTTCTCGACGGAGTGGGTCCAGGACAGGGTGACGAGCGGCCCCGGCAGGCTCGCCAAAACCGCGCCGCCCAGCGCCGCGATGCACAGCGCCGTGCTCACCGGCCGGCCGTCATGCCGGCTGGGCCGCCTGCACGCCCTTGCGGCGGCGATACTGCCAGAGGACGAACAACGCGGTCACGGCGAACGCCACCTCGTCGGTGATCGGGAGGGCGACGACGAACAGGAAGGCGCCCGCGGTGGCGAGGCCCCGCTCCGCCCAGTTCAGCGGCGTCCAGAAGAACCCGATGGCGGCAGCGCCCCACAGGCCGATGGCGATGCAGGCCTTCACGAAGATGTAGGCGACGGCCATCCAGTCGCCGCTCTGCAGCACCAGCGCCGGATCGTAGACCGCCATGAAGGGCACGACATAGCCGGCCATGGCGATGCGCGTGGCGATGAAGCCGATCTGCATGTGCCCGGCCCGGCAGATGGACGAGGCGGCGAGTGCCGCGAGCGCCACCGGCGGTGTCAGGTCGGCCATGATGCCGAAGTAGAAGACGAACATGTGGCTGACGATCAGCGGCACCCCCATGGTCAGCAGGGCCGGTGCCGCGATCGAGGCGGTGATGATGTAGTTCGCGGTGGTCGGCAGGCCGGTGCCCAGCACGATGCAGGTGACCATGGTCAGCACCAGCGCCGCCAGCAGGCTGCCGCCGGACCAGTTCACGATGGTCGTCGCGAAGCTGGAGGCGAGGCCCGTCAGCGTCATCATGCCGATCAGCACACCGACCAACGCGCAGGCGATGCCGACGCCGATGGCGTTGCGCGCACCGTCCGCGGCGGCATGGACGACCAGCGCCAGCGTCTCCCGCCCGCCCTTGAACAGCAGGCAGGGCACCACCAGCAGGGCGACCAAGGCGAAGGCCAGATGCTCGGTCCGCAATCCGGCCCGCCACAGCGCGGCGGCGGCCAGCCCGAGCGCGATCCAGAACAGGGCGCGCAGTACCACCGGCCCGATCGTCGTGACCACCCGCATCCCCAGGATCAGCGCCACCGTCGCCGCGATGCCGATGACGCCGGCGAACAGCGGCGTGAAGCCGGCGAACAGCAGATAGACCAGCGCCGCCAGCGGCAGGATCAGGTACCAGCCTTCCACCAGCGCCCGCGAGGCGCTCGGGCACTGGTCCTTCGGCAGGCCGACCAGGTTGCGCATCCCGGCTTCCAGATGAACCATCCAGAAGGCGCTGCCGAAATAGAGGATCGCCGGGATGGTCGCGGCCAGGGCGACCTGGCTGTAGGGCACGCCGATGGTCTCCGCCATGATGAAGGCGGCGGCCCCCATCACCGGCGGCATGAGCTGCCCCCCCATGCTGGCTGTCGCCTCCACGGCACCGGCGAAGGCCGGGCGATAGCCGAAGCGCATCATCAGCGGGATGGTGAACTGGCCCGTCGTCAGCACATTGGCGACACCCGACCCGTTGATCGTCCCCATGAATCCGGAGGAGATCACCGCCACCTTGGCCGGCCCGCCCCTGGCGTGGCCGACCAGCCCGAGCGAGACGTCGTTGAACAGCTTGATCATCCCGGCCCGCTCCAGGAAGGCGCCGAACAGGATGAACAGGAAGATGTAGGTGGAGGAAACGAAGGTCGGCGTGCCGTAGATGCCCTCGGTCGACAGGAACAGCGTGTCGATCACCTGGTCCAGGTCGTAGCCGCGATGGGCCAGCCCGAAGGGCAGCGACCGGCCGAACAGCGCATAAGGGATGAAGACGCCGCAGAGGATCGGCAGCGCCAGCCCCATGATCCGCCGGGCCGCCTCGAACACCAGCGCCACCGCGACGATGCCGACGGCGATGTCGGCGCCGCTGGGATCGCCGGCCCGCTGGATCAGGTCAACCTCGAAGACATAGTGGTAGAGCCCGATGGCGAAGGCGCCGAGGCCGAGAAGCCAGTCGTACCAGGGAACCCGCCGCCGCTCGCCCACCTTGCGGAACCCGAACAGGGTGAAGGTCATCAGCAGCAGGAATCCGACATGGATCGACCGCACCACGACGGTGGACAGCGGGTTGAACGCCGCCGTCCAGATCTGGAAGGCCGAGAAGGCGACCGCGATCGCGAAGACGAGCTTGCCGTCGAAGCCCTCGAAGGCCGCGACGGTTGCCGGATTCTCGCGGTCGATCGCCTGGCGGATCTGGGCGTCCGCCTCGCTCTGCTTGGCAGTCAACAGAAGGACTCCGGGGGCGCGGCGCTTACATCAGGCCCTTTTCCTTGTAGAACCTGATCGCTCCGGGGTGCAGGGGCACCGGCGACCGGGTGGCGGCCGGGTCCAGCTTGATCTGCTTCGCCGCGACGTGGGCGGCGGCCAGCGCGTCGAGATTCTCGAACAGCGTCCTGGTCATGGCATAGGCCGCCTCGTCCGAGACGCCGGAATGGCTGACCAGCAGGTTGCGGACGGCGGCGGTCGGCACGGCCTCGGTCTGGCCGGGATAGGTGTTGGCCGGCACCGTCTCCGCGATGTAGGCGTCATCGCCGACCTTCTGCACCACCTCGGCCGGGATCGACACGATGGTGACCTCCTGCGAGGACGACAGGTCCTTGATCGCCGCCACGCCCAGCCCGGCGGAGATCAGCGTGGCGTCGAGCTGGCGGTTCTTGATCAGATCCACCGATTCGCCGAAGGGCAGATACTCGGTCTTGGCGAAGTCCTTGTAGGTCAGGCCGGCGGCGCCGAAGATGGCGCGCGCGTTCAGCTCCGTCCCCGACTTCGGCGCGCCGACCGACACGCGCTTGCCCTTCAGGTCGGCCAGGGTCCTGATGCCCGATTCCTTGCTGGCGACCACCTGGATGTAGTTGGGATAGATGGCGGCGATGGTCCGCAGCTTGTCCAGCTTGCTCTTGAAGCCGGCCTCCTCGTTGCCCTTCCAGGCGTCGCCCAGCGAATCGCCGAGCGTGAAGCCGATCTCGCCGCGCCCGGCCTGCAGAAGGTTCAGGTTCTCGACCGATGCCTTGGTCGCCTGGGCGGTCACCTTGGCGCCCGGCAGGGCCTTGCCGTAGATGTTGGAGAGCGCCACCCCCAGCGGGTAATAGACGCCGCTCGTGCCGCCGGTCAGGACGGTGATGAAGGATTCGGCCCTGGCCTGGGTGCTGGCGACCGGAGACGAGGCGATCAGGCAGAGTCCGACCGCGGCGAGCAGGCGTTTCATCGGGTGTCCTCCCAAGACGTTGTTCATGGGCGCGTTCTTCGCGCGGAGTCGCGGACATGCAGGCGCACATCCCGGGGCGTATGGTTTCCCAAGCCACTGTAACGCGGGCCAAAATAGCGCGCCAGTACGTACAATCCGATAGCGGGACGGCCCCGGTCCGATTCTTTCGTCTCACGGACTGTTCGGAACCTTGACCAAAACGGGTGGTGATCCCCTATGCTTGGCATGGCACGGCCGAACGCGCCGCCGGGGACAAGCCGGGACCGGCCGCCGACACGACTCGAGACCCGCCGGACACGGGTCCGGACCTTGGAGGGAGGAACGACATGCCGAGTACCGTTACGATCACCGTCAACGGCAAGACGGTCTCGCGCGAGGTGGAGGAGCGCACCCTCCTCGTCAGTTTCCTGCGCGACCATCTGGGCCTGACCGGAACCCACATCGGCTGCGACACCAGCCAGTGCGGCGCCTGCGTCGTCCATCTCGACGGCCGCTCGGTCAAGTCCTGCACGATCCTGGCGGTCCAGGCCGACGGCGCCAGCATCACCACGATCGAGGGGCTGGCCGCCGCCGACGGCACGCTGCACCCGATGCAGGCGGCCTTCCGCGAGCATCACGGCCTGCAGTGCGGCTTCTGCACGCCGGGCATGGTGATGAGCGCCGTCGATCTCGTCGCCAACACCCCGAACCCGACCGAGCAGGACATCCGCGACGGGCTGGAAGGCAACATCTGCCGCTGCACCGGCTACCACAACATCGTCAAGGCGGTGCAGGCGGGGGCCGAGGCGATGAAGACGGCGGCACCCGCCCCGGTGGCCGCCGAATAACAAGCGTACGGGCAAGGCGCGAGCAGGACCGAAGGCGAGGTTTCCTACGGGAGGAATCAAGTTATGGCCAACCCCAACGGCATCGGCGCCTCCGTGCGCCGCCGGGAAGATGCGCGTTTCCTGACCGGTCGAGGCAGCTACACCGACGATTTCAAGCGGCCGAGCATGACCCATGCGGTCTTCGTCCGCTCCCCCCACGCCCATGCCAGGGTCGCCGGCATCGACGCGACGGAGGCGCTGGCCGCCCCCGGCGTCGTCGCGGTGCTGACCGGCGCCGACATGGCGGCGGACAATGTGGGCAGCCTGCCCTGCGGCTGGCAGATCCACTCCAAGGACGGCTCGCCGATGAAGGAGCCGCCGCACTACCCGCTGGCGCGCGACCGCGTGCGCTATGTCGGCGACGCGGTGGCGATGGTGATCGCCGAGAGCCGCGACGCCGCCCGCGACGCCGCGGAGCTGGTGATGGTCGATTACGAGGAGCTGCCGGCGGTCGCCTCCTCCACCGCCGCGTCCGACGCCTCGGCCGCGCTGGTCCATGACGATGCGCCGGGCAACCTCTGCTACGACTGGCACCTCGGCGACAAGGCGGCGGTGGACGCGGCCTTCGCCCAGGCCGCGCATGTCGCGACCATCGACCTCGTCAACAACCGGCTCGTCCCCAACGCCATGGAGCCGCGCTCGGCGCTGGGCGAGTTCGACGCAGCGACCGGCGAGTACACGCTGACCACCACCAGCCAGAATCCGCACGTCATCCGCCTGCTGATGGGCGCCTTCGTGCTGGGCATCCCCGAGCACAAGCTGCGGGTGGTGGCGCCGGATGTCGGCGGCGGTTTCGGGTCGAAGATCTTCCACTACGGCGAAGAGGCCTCGGTGACCTGGGCGGCCCGCAAGGTCGGCCGGCCGGTGAAGTGGACCGCCGACCGCTCGGAGAGCTTCCTGACCGACGCCCACGGCCGCGACCATGTCAGCCATGCCGAGCTGGCGATGGACCGCGACGGCAACTTCCTGGCGCTGCGCGTCTCCACCCTGGCCAACCTCGGCGCCTATCTCTCGACCTTCGCGCCGTCCATTCCGACCTACCTCTATGCCACGCTGCTCGCCGGCCAGTACAAGACCCCGGCGATCTATGCCGAGGTGAAGGCGGTCTTCACCAACACCGCCCCGGTCGACGCCTACCGCGGCGCCGGCCGTCCCGAGGCCTGCTACCTGATCGAGCGGCTGGTCGACGTGGCGGCCGGCGTGGTCGGGCTGGACAAGGCGGAGATCCGCCGCCGCAACTTCATCCCCGCCGCGGCGATGCCGTACCAGACCCCGGTGGCCCTGCAGTACGACACCGGCGACTTCGCCAAGAACCTCGACATGGCGCTGCCGATGGTGGACTACGCCGGCTTCCCCGCCCGCAAGGCGGCGGCCCGTGCCCGCGGCAAGCTGCGCGGCATCGGCTTCGCCACCTACATCGAGGCCTGCGGCATCGCGCCGAGCAACGTCGCCGGCGCGCTCGGCGCCCGTGCCGGGCTCTATGAATGCGCCGAGGTGCGCTTCCACCCCACCGGCTCGGTCACCGTCTTCACCGGCGCCCACAGCCACGGCCAGGGCCACGAGACGACCTTCGCCCAGCTCGTCGCCGACCGCTTCGGCATCCCGATCGAGAATGTCGAGATCGTCCACGGCGACACCAGCAGGATCCCCTTCGGCATGGGCACCTACGGCTCCCGCTCGCTGGCGGTCGGCGGTTCGGCGCTCGTGAAGGCGATGGACAAGGTGGAGCGCAAGGCGAAGAAGATCGCCGCCCACATGCTGGAGGCCGCCGAGACCGACATCGAGGTGAAGGACGGCCGCTTCACCGTCGCCGGCACCGACAAGGCGCTGGGCATCGGCGACATCGCGCTGCAGGCCTATGTCCCGCACAACTTCCCGCTCGACGAGCTGGAGCCCGGCCTGGACGAGCAGGCCTTCTACGACCCGAAGAACTTCACCTATCCCAACGGCTGCCACGTCTGCGAGGTGGAGATCGATCCGGAGACCGGCGTCACCCAGGTCGTCGCCTTCACCGCGGTGGACGATTTCGGCCGGGTCATCAACCCGCTGATCGTCGAGGGGCAGGTGCATGGCGGCATCGTCCAGGGCATCGGCCAGGCGCTGTTCGAGAACTGCGTCTATGACGAGTCCGGCCAGCTCATCACCGGCTCCTACATGGACTACTGCATGCCGCGGGCGGACGACGTGCCGTCCTTCACCGTGGCCTATCACGAGGACCAGCCCTGCACCCACAACCCGCTGGGCGTGAAGGGCTGCGGCGAGGCCGGGACCATCGGCGCCTCGGCCGCCGTGATGAACGCGGTGATGGACGCCCTGTCGGACCACGGCATCACCCACCTCGACATGCCCGCCACGCCCGAGAAGGTCTGGCGCGCCATCCAGGCCGCCACGCCGGCCATGGCTGCGGAGTAAAGGAGAAGCCCATGTACGCATTCTCGTACCAACGGCCCCGCACCGTCGCCGACGCGCTGGCGGCCCTTAAGACGGAAGACGCCAAGCTGCTCGGCGGCGGCCAGACCCTGCTGCCGACGCTCAAGCAGCGGCTCGCCCGCCCCAGCCTGCTGGTCGATCTCAGCGGCGTGCCCGAGCTGAAGGGCATCCGCGAGACCGCCGACGGGCTGGAGATCGGCGCCTTCACCCGCCATGCCGAGGTCGCCCATTCCGACCTCGTCAAGCGCGTCATCCCGTCGCTGGCCGCGCTGGCCGAGGGGATCGGCGACCGGCAGGTGCGCAATCTCGGCACCATGGGCGGGTCGATCGCCAACGCCGACCCCTCGGCCGACTATCCCTCGGCCGTGGTGGCGCTGAAGGCGACGGTCCGCACCGACCGGCGCGAGATCGCCGGCGACGACTTCTTCACCGGCATGTTCGAGACCGCGCTGGAACCGGAGGAGGTCCTCACCGCCGTCAGCTTCCGCCGGCCGGACAAGGCGGCCTACGCCAAGTTCCGCAACCCGGCCAGCCGCTACGCCATCGTCGGCGTCTATGTCGCGCGGTTCGGGGCGGAGGTGCGCGTCGCGGTGACCGGTGCGGCCGGTTCCGTCTTCCGGGCCACCGACATGGAAGCGGCGCTGGCCGCCGACTTCCGCGCCGGCGCGCTCGACGGCATCACCGTGCCGTCCGACGGCCTGAACGCCGACATCCACGCCAGCGCCGACTACCGCGCCCACCTCGTCACCGTCATGGCGAAGCGGGCGGTGGAGGCGGCGGGGTGATGACCTTCGGGCGGGGGCACGACACCCCCGCCCGACCGGCCGCCCACCCTCGGGTTGACGTCGCTGCGGTCGCCGCCCATCCTCCGCTGGTCTGTCGCGGAACGGGAAACTCGCCATGAGACGCTGTCTGAGGCTGGAGGCGGTGGTTCACACGGAACGGCATGCCGCCCTGAAGACGGCCGGCGACGCGATTTCGGCGGCCGGGGGATGGATCGAGGACCACAACCTGCTCTCGGACGTCATGGCCATGATCGCGTTCGTCATTCCAGCCAACCGCGCCGAGGCGTTCGCACGCTCCCTTGTCGAGGCCGGGTTCATCCTGGACCGGCCCGCCGCGGGCGACTGGGCGGAGTCCGAGCAGGACCTGTCGGGGCAACTGACGATGCTCTTCTCCAGGGGAGGCGGCGATCTGACCCACCAGCGCCCGGCGTTCCACTGACCGCACCGGCACCGGCGTTCCCCGACGCCATCCGGGCCGCCTCCCCTGCCTCACCGACGGTGTCGACGCTTTTTGCGGCGCGATGATGTTGGAGAGGTCGAACACTTACCCACGGTACGGCGCATCCCCTCATGCCCAATCCTCGTCCCGCCCCCCTCCCCGCCTCCGTCGATGCCACGCTGGATCTGCTGACGGGCGGCAGCTACGTCGCCGACCGCTCGCTGGCCACATCGCTCTATCTCGCGCTGAAGCTGAGGCGGCCGCTGTTCCTGGAGGGCGAGGCCGGCGTCGGCAAGACGGAGATCGCCAAGGTCCTCTCCGCCACGCTGGGGAGGAAGCTGCTGCGGCTGCAGTGCTACGAGGGGCTGGACGCCGCCGCCGCGGTCTATGAGTGGAACTACGCCCGCCAGATGATGGAGATCCGGTTGGCGGAGGCGACGGGTGACCGCGACCGGGACGCGCTGTCGGCCGACCTGTTCTCCGACCGCTTCCTGGTCAAGCGACCGCTGCTCCAGGCGCTGGAGCCCGACCTCGCCGGTCCGCCCGTCCTGCTGATCGACGAGCTGGACCGCACCGACGAGCCCTTCGAGGCCTATCTGCTGGAGATCCTCTCGGACTTCCAGGTCAGCATCCCGGAATACGGCACGATCCGCGCCGCCGAGCCGCCGATCGTCATCCTGACCTCCAACCGCACCCGCGAGATTCACGACGCGCTGAAGCGGCGCTGCTTCTACCACTGGGTCGATTACCCCTCGGCGGCGCGCGAGCGCGAGATCCTGGCGGTGAAGGCGCCGCAGGCCGACGCCCGGCTGGCCGCCCAGGTCGTCGGCTTCGTCCAGTCGCTGCGCGGGATGGACCTCTACAAGGCCCCCGGGGTCGCGGAGACGCTGGACTGGGCCCAGGCCCTGGTCGAACTCAACCAGCTCGAGCTGGAGCCGACGGTCATCAACGACACGCTCGGCACGCTGCTGAAGTACCAGGACGACATCGCCCGCATCCAGGGCAGCGAGGCAGCACGCATCCTGGCGCAGGTCAAGACCGAGCTGGCCGCGACCACCGCGCGATGAGCGCCGCCGACACCCCGGCCGCGCGCAAGCCCGGCGACCGCCTCGCCCTCAACCTCATGCACTTCGCCCGCGCGCTGCGCGCCGCCGGCCTGCCGGTCGGGCCGGGCAAGCTGCTGGAGGCGATCGAGGCGGTGGAGGCGGTCGGGCTCGGCAACCGCGCCGACTTCTACTGGGCGCTGCACGCCGTCCTCGTCACCCGCCACGACCAGAGCGAGCTGTTCGACCAGGCCTTCCATGTCTTCTGGCGCAATCCCGACATCCTGAAACGGATGATGGCGATGATGCTGCCGACCGTGCGGACGGAGGCGACGACCAACCAGCCGGAGATGTCCCAGCGCGTCGCCGATGCCCTGCGCGAGGCCGCACCGGGGGTCGAGGCGCCGGAGAAGACGGAGATCGAGCTGGAGGCCTCCTTCACCGTCTCCGCCGCCGAACGGCTGCAGTCCAAGGACTTCGAGACGATGACCGCGGCGGAGATGGCGGAGGCCAAGCGCATGCTGGCCCGCATCGCCCTGCCGGTGGCCGAGGCGACCACCCGCCGCTTCCGCCCCGACCCCTCCGGGCCGCGGGTGGACCCGCGTGCGACGCTGCGCCGCATGCTGCGCGCCGGCGGCGACCTCACCGACCTCGCCCGCCGCCGGCGCCGCACCAGGCCGCCGCCGCTGGTGGTGCTGTGCGACATCTCCGGCTCGATGACCCGCTATTCCCGCATGCTGCTGCACTTCATGCATGCGGTGACCAACGACCGCGACCGCGTCCACAGCTTCGTCTTCGGAACCCGGCTGACCAACATCACCCGCCACCTGCGGCACAAGGACGTGGATGTCGCGGTGGACGCGGTGTCGCAGGCCGTCGCCGACTGGTCGGGCGGCACCCGCATCGGCTCGGCGCTGCGCAGCTTCAACCGCGTGTGGGCGCGGCGGGTGCTGGGCCAGGGGGCCATCGTCCTTCTCATTACCGACGGGCTGGACAGGGATGCAGGGGAAGGGCTTGCAGACGAGGCTGATCGGTTGCACAAAAGCTGTCGGCGGCTCGTCTGGCTGAACCCTTTGTTGCGTTGGGAGGGGTTCGCCCCGAAATCATCGGGAATCCGGGCGCTGCTGCCGCATGTGGACGATTTTCGTGCCGCGCACAGCCTGAACAGCCTGGCGGAACTAGCCGACGTCCTGTCGCGCGAGGGTCCGCGCAGGCATGAGGGCATGCGCCGGTGGTTGAAGGAGGCGGCAGGATGAGCGACACCCTGATGGCGGACGACATATTGGAGCGGGCCGCCGCTTGGCGGGCGCAGGGCCGCAGGGTCGCGTTGGCGACGGTGGTGTCCACCTGGGGCTCGTCGCCCCGCCCGGTCGGCAGCCAGATGGCGGTCGACGAGGCCGGCGCCATGGCCGGATCGGTCTCCGGCGGCTGCATCGAAGGGGCCGTCGCGCACGAGGCGCGGAAGACCATGCAGGACGGCGAGCCGCGCCTGCTCTCCTTCGGCGTGACCAACGAGATGGCTTGGGAAGTCGGGCTGGCCTGCGGCGGGCAGGTGCAGGTCTATGTCGAGGCGGTGGAATGAAACGCGACATCCTTGAACGGCTGCTGGCGGCCAAGACCGCCGGCACTCCGGTCGCGCTGGTCACCGACCTTGCGACCGGCCTGCAGACCCTGGTCTTCCATGATGCCGTGCACGGCGCCTTCTCGCTGGAGGAGCCGCGGCTGGAGGAGGTGCGCTGCCGCCTGCGCCAGGACCGTTCCGGCATGATGGAGGACATGGCGGGCGACGAGGATCGCCTGTTCGTCCAGGTCAACAATCCGCCGATGCGGCTCTTCGTCGTCGGCGCCGTGCACATCGCCCAGGCGCTGGCCCCCGTCGCCCGGCTGACCGGCTACGACGTCACGGTCATCGACCCGCGCACCGCCTTCGCCTCGGCGGAGCGGTTCCCCGGCGTCACCCTGAACACCGACTGGCCGGACGAGGCGCTCGCCGCGCTGAAGCCGGACGGCCGCACCGCCGTGGTCGTGCTGACCCACGATCCCAAGCTGGACGACCCGGCCCTGGTGGCCGCTCTGCGCTCGCCCGCCTTCTATGTCGGGGCGCTGGGCAGCAAGCGCACCCATGCCAAGCGGCTCGACCGGCTGCGCGACATGGGGCTGAGCGAGGCCGAGGTGATGCGCATCCGCGGGCCGGTCGGCCTGTCGATCGGCGCCGTCACTCCGCCGGAAATCGCCCTGTCGATCATGGCGCAGATCACCTGCGCGCGCCGCGGGGAGCGCCATCCCTGCTGACGGAGCCCTGACCCGATGGAGTTCGGCCCCCTGCCGCTGAGCGATGCCGAAGGCGCCATCCTGGCGCATTCGCTGCGGCACGGGCGGGCCGTCTTCAAGAAGGGGCGCGTCCTCACCGCCGCCGACCTCGCCACCCTGGCCGAGGCCGGCGTCACCCATGTCACCGCCGCCAGGCTCGGCCCCGGCGATCTCGGCGAGGATGCCGCGGCGACCCGCATCGCGGCGGTGCTGGCGGGCGGGAACGTCACGGCCGGCGCCGCCTTCACCGGCCGCGTCAACCTCTTCGCGGCGACCCGTGGCCTGCTGGTGCTCGACGGCGGACGGATCGACGCGATCAACCTGCTGGACGAGAGCGTCACCGTCGCCACCCTGCCCGCCTTCTCGCCGGTCGAGCCGGGGCAGATGGTGGCGACCGTCAAGATCATCCCTTTCGCCGCTCCCGAGGCGACCGTCGCGTCTGCCGAGGCGCTCGCGGCCGGCGACCCGCCCCTGTCGGTGAAGCCCTTCGGATCGCTGGCGGCCGGGCTGATCCAGACCCGCCTGCCGGGCATGAAGGACAGCGTGCTCGACAAGACCGTCGCGGTCACCGCCGAGCGGCTGGAGGCGCTGGGCGGCCGCCTGATGGTCGAGACGCGCTGCGATCACGAGGATGGGGCGCTCGCCACCTGCATCGGCTCTCTCCTCGCCGAGCGGGGCGCGGCCGGACAGGCACCGCTCGGCCTGCTGCTGATCGCCGGAGCCTCGGCGATCACCGACCGGCGCGACGTGCTGCCGGCCGGAATCTCCCTGGCCGGAGGCAGCGTCGAGCATTTCGGCATGCCGGTCGATCCGGGCAACCTGCTGCTGCTCGCCCGGTTGGGCGGGATGCCCGTGCTGGGCCTGCCGGGCTGTGCCCGCTCGCCCAAGCTGAACGGCTTCGACTGGGTGCTCCAGCGCATCGCCGCCGGCCTGCCGGTGACGCGGCAGGACGTCATGCGCATGGGGCTCGGTGGCCTGCTCGCCGAGATTCCGACCCGTCCCCTGCCGCGGGCCGGCGTCACCGAGGCGCCGCGCGCCCCGCGCATCGCCGCCCTGGTCCTTGCCGCCGGCCGGTCGAGCCGCATGGGCGGCACCAACAAGCTGCTGGCCGAGGTGGAGGGCCGCCCGCTCGTCGCCCGGACGGTGGATGCGGTCCTGGCGTCCCAGGCCGTCCAGGTCATCGTGGTGACCGGCCACCAGGGGGAGGCGGTCGGCGCCGCCCTGGCCGACCGGCGCGTCACGCTGGTCCACAACCCCTCCTTCGCCGAGGGGCTGAGCAGTTCGCTGCGCGCCGGGCTGGCCGCCGTGCCCGGCGATGCCGACGGGGTGGTGGTGTGCCTGGGCGACATGCCGCTGGTATCCGCCGCGGTGATCGACCGGCTGATCGCCGCCTACAACCCCCTGGAGGGCCGGGCGATCTGCATCCCGACGATCCAGGGAAAGCAGGGCAACCCCGTCCTGTGGGACCGCGGCTTCTTCGCCGAGATGGCGGCGCTGAGCGGCGATGCCGGGGCCAAGCGGCTGATCGGCGCCCACGCCGACCGGCTGTGCGAGGTGCCGGTGGACGATGCCGGCGTCCTGTTCGACGTCGACACGCCGGACCTGCTGGCGCAGTTGCGGACGGCCGGCTGACCCCGCGCCGCTCCGGTCAGGCATCCGCCAATCAGGGGCCGGGAAACGGTTTCGGCCTCACCTTCGTCTGATGGTCCGGCGGACCGTCGCCGCCGTCGGGCTGCCGGCCGCGGTAATAACCCTTCTGCCAGCGTGCCTGTGCCGCCTCGCTGCCGGGGCTTTGCAGATCCTCGTTGAACTGCGCGCGGGATCCCGCCCACAGCCGGTAGCGCGCTGCCAGCTCGGGATCGCTGTCGAGGTCGCGCACCTCCGGCTCAAGGCTCTCGATCAACGTGCGCTGGATCGGCATCAGCGTCGCGAAGGGCTCCCCGTCTCCCAGGTCACCGGCGTGTCGGGGGCGGTGAACTTCCAGTTCATGGTGAAGGGATAGGGCGACCAGTCCGTCTCGATGATGCCGGACAGGCCGGCGATGCCGTGCTTGGGTGGTTGACCGGTCCGGTGACCATCAGGTTGATCCCCGGCGGCGTGCGGAACAGCACCGCGACGTGGAAGGTCAGGATGCCCGCCCCGAAATGGCTGGCCGGCAGCAGCGGATGCGGCGCGTCCTCCGTGACGGTGATGGCCTCGGTGCCCGTCCCGCCGTCCCACACCGCCGTGACCCGCACCGGGCACAGGATCTCCCAGCCATGCATGCTCGCCATGTTCAGCGGCAGGCAGCGGTAGCCGTACTGGTCGGGCAGCGCGTCGATCCAGTCGCGGGTCGGGCGGGCCGGCCGGATCGCCGGCATCACTCCGGACAGCGGGTAGGCGACCAGGCTCATGGCCGCCCCATCCTCTCGCGCCACATCGCCGCATAGGCCTCCTCCAGCGCGCGGGCGAGGCGATCGGTATCGAACAGCGGGGCCGTGTCACGCGCAGCCGCGAGGCGGGCCTTGAGCGCCGCCAGGACCTCGGGCCGCGACGCGAGGTCCAGCGCCGCCGCCTCGTAGCCGGCCGGGCCGGCGGTCACCAGCTCCGGCAGCCCCACCGCCGTCAGCAGGCTGGCCCCGACCCGCGAAGCGAAGCTGTCGCCGGCCATCGTCAGCACCGGCAGGCCGGCCCACAGCGCATCGCTGGCCGTGGTGTGGGCGCCGACCGGCGACGTATCGAGGAACAGGTCGGCCAGCCGGTAGCGCGCGAGATAGTCCGGCAAGGGCAGGCGCGGCGAGAAGACCAGCCGCTCCGGCGACAGGCCGCGCCGCACCGCCTCCCGCCGCAGGTTGCCCGGCACCTCCGGATGGCTCTCCAGCAGCCACAGCACGCTGCCCGGCACGGCGGCCAGCAGGCGGGCCCACAGATCGAACCAGACGGGGGTGATCTTGTAGGCGGCGTTGAAGCAGCAGAAGACGAAGCCGTCCTCCGGCAGGCCGCAGGCGCTCCTGGGCGGGGTGGTGCCGATGGGCCGGCTGCGGTCGTTCGGCTGATAGCAGTCGGGCAGAGCGACGATCCGCTCGCTGAAGGCGGGCTGCAGCCAGGGCGGCGCCACCACCGGATCGGCGATGACATGGTCGATGAAGGGCGCCCCCATGGTGCCGGGATAGCCCAGCCACTGCGCCTGCACCGGTGCCGGACGGCGCGCCGCAATGCCGGGCCGGGCGTGGTTGGTGTGGCCCTTCAGGTCGACCAGGATGTCGACGCCGGCCACCCGGATCGCCCGCGCCGCCTCGTCGTCCGGCAGCGTCGAGAGGTCGAGGAATCGGTCGAAGGCCCCCTTGAGCCGGCGGCGCAGCGGCCCGCCGTCGTCCGGCCCGTAGGAGCAGCCGACCGGCTCGACGCGCGCCCGGTCGTGCCGCTCGATCAGTTCGGCGATCAGGATTGCGGTGGCGTGCTCGTGGAAGTCGGCGGAGAGATAGCCGATGCGCAGCCGCTCCCGAGGTCCCGCCGTGTGGTGGACGGCCGGGACGATGCCGCGCGTCTTCCAGGCGCTGTAGCGCTCGGCGCAGACCCGCTCCAGCGCCGGCCCGGCCCCCTCGCCGAGAAAGATCCAGGGATGGGCCTGCTGCGTCCGTCCCTCCGCGACCAGCGCGACCAGCCGGGCGGACAGATCCGCCAGCCCGCCCCAGCGGCAGAGGTGACGCTTCTGCTGGATCAGTTGGGCGAGCGCCCCGCCCGGATCGGGCAGACCGAGCGCCAGCGCGCGGGTGAGGCCGGCGACCGCCTGCGCCAGACGGCCGGCGTCGCGCTGCGCCAGCGCCAGGGTCGCATGCCCCTCCGCCAGATCGGGCTTGAGGGCCAGCGCGATGCGGACGCCACCGACAGCGCCCTGGATGTCGCCGCGGTCGCGCAGCACGGCGGCGAGGTTCAGCCAGGCCGGAACCAGCCCGGCGTCGACGGCGAGCGCGCGGCGCAGCGCCGCCTCCGCCTCCGCCAGCCGGCCCAGGTCGCGCAGCATGGCGCCCTGGTTGCAGGGGGCGGCGGCGAAGGCCGGCATCAGCCGCGCCGCCTCGCCATAGCACTCGGCAGCCTCGGCGAGCAGCCCCGCGCCTGCAGCACGACGCCGAGGTTGAAGTGGATGCCGCCGAAGCCCGGCAGCCAGCCGAGGGCCTTGCGGTGATGTGCCTCCGCCTCCGTCACCCGGCCCTGTCGGCGCAGCGCCTCCCCGAAGTTGGTGCGGGCCACCGCCTCCTCCGGCCGGCCGGGCTCGCCCAGCGCGTCGAGCGCGTCGAACAGGCCGGCCAGCGCCGCCGCATCGTCCGGGCGGGTCGCCAGGGTGCGGCGGTGCAGGGCGACGGCGGCGCGCAGGCTGGCCTCGCTGGTCACGTCGGGGGGTGCCCCCTCACTTGCGCTGCCACTGGCCGGCCGGCGTCATGACGAACTGGCCCGGCGGCGTCAGGTCGATCAACTGCTTGCCGGCCACCGCCTGCACCTTGTCCAGCGCCGTGCCGTTGGTCTGGGCGATGTCGCGGTAGCGGGCGAGGCGCTGGCCGTTGATCTCGGCGGCGAGGCTCTGGGCGGCGGCGGGCGCACCCGGCACCGCGCCGACCAGCCCGTCCGGCCGCTCGCCGATCTGGCCGGCGGCCTTGGCGGCGGACAGGGCGTCCTGGGCCGGCGCCAAGGCCGGCGCGCCGGCCAGCGACAGCGCGATGAGGACCGGAGCGATCAGGCGCTTCATTTCGTCTTCTCCTTTCCGCTCTTCTCGGCCGCTTCCTTCACGGCGGCCGGCGGCAGGCCGAACAGGGCGGGATCGCTGGCGATGGCCTTGTCCACGTCGCGTTCCAGCTTCACGCGGACCTCCTGTTCGATCCGGACGTTCAGGTTGATCTCGATCGGCTTGTCGGGCGCTTCGATCTTCACCGTCGGGGCGCAGGCGGCGAGCGCCAGCAGGGTCGTCACGGCAAGCCCGGCGGGGCCGCGGCGGAAAAGGCGGGTCGTCATGGTCTGGGTCAGCGGTCCTTTCGTCCGAAATCGGTCATGCCTTCCCGCACGGCGTCGGGAATGCGGGCAGCGTCCAGGCTCTGGCGCAGGATCCGGTCGAGCGCGCCGGAGAGCTTAAGGTTAAGCGCGACCGGATAGCCATCGTAGAATGCCGGGTTGGCGCCGCGCACCGCGACGCCGACGCTGAGCTCGCCGCCCGCCTGCCCGTCCACCGTCAGGCGCAGGCTCTCATAGCGGAAGTCGGTCAGCGCGCCCAGCAGCATGCCGGTGGGGCTGCCGGGATCGCCCTGCAGGGCGCTCGGCGGCTTCTCGGGATCATAGCGCAGCGTTCCCGGTCCGGCCGATTCGAGAATCCCGCCGTCGACCCGGACCACGTCGCCGGCCAGCGTGACCGGCAACGAGCCGCCAAGCCGTCCGCTGGCCTCCAGCCCGTCGACGTCGATCATCGCGAAGAGCCGGGCGAGGTCCACCCCCTCGGCATGCAGCGTCACCGCTCCCTTCGGCGCCTCCGGCCGGAAGGCGACGGGGTCGGAGCGCAGGAGGCCGCCGGCCCAATGCCACTGCGCCTCCTCGATGGACAGACGTCCGTCGCGGCCGTAGCCGAAGCGCACCGTCCCGTCGGTCAGCGGAACCCCGACGTCGAGCAGCCCGATCTTCAGAATCTGCCCGGCCGGCACCTCCGGCGGCAGCAGGCTGGTGAGCGCGATGGTGCCGCTGGCCGCCGCGACCGTCACCGGCCCCACCCGCCCCGTCACTCCGGCGAGCTTCACCTGGGCGCCGGATCGCAACCCCTTCCCGGTCCAGGCGAAGGTCGCGCTGCCGCCGATCGTCCCCGCGGCCTCGTCGACCAGGGCCGCCAGCCGCGGCGACAGGGCGCCTAGCCCCGGCCCGCCGGGCTTCAGCCGGATCGGCTTCGCGGTCAGGACGAACCGCCCCTCGCCGCTCGCCGGATCGTGCCGGCCCTCTCCGCCGGCGGACAACACCCCGTCGGCGCCGGTCACCGTGGCGGTGAGCGCGATCGCCTGCCCCGCCGGCTGTTCCGCCCGGACGGCAAGCGCCAGCGGGGCGAAGTCGGCCGGCTTGCCGGTCGGCCGGAGGGAGGCGACGCGCAGGTCGGCCGCCTGGGCGGCGGCGTCCTGCGCCAGATCGGCCTCCACCCCTTCGGCCAGAATTCTGCGGCCGGTCAGCTCGATCCGCGGGCTCTCGATCCGGGCGGCGAGCCGCAATCCGGCCGATCCCCAGCGCAGCACCTCCCCGGCGGCCGGCGTGCAGACGCGCAGGCCCTGCGGCGCGGCGACCGCCTCGCCCGCCACCTCCAGCCCCTCGACGCTTCCCTCCAGACAGCCGAGCGGGCTCGCCACGACGCCCTCCGGCGTCAACCCGATCAGCAACGGTCCGGAAAGCGTCCCGCGCCCCGCCAGCGCCAGCCCATAGCGCTCCCCCGCCGGGCCGAGAGCGCCGAACGCGACCAGGCTGTCCAGCCGAAGCCGCGCCCCGTCCAGCCCGATGCCGGCAATCGACACCCGCGCCTCCGGAAAGCCGGAGTCGCGCAGAGCGGCGGTCGCGATGGCCTCGGCCAAGGGCCTGGCGAACAGGACGCCGGCCGCGCCGAGCGTCACGACGCCCAGCGCGCTCCACCGCAGCCTCTTCCGCCACTTCCCCGTCTGCCGCACGGTCCGCCTCCTCCCATCGGTCTGCCGACATGAACGCCGGGATCCATCCGTTTCGTCCGTGACCTTTGGTGGGTAGCCGATCCGGCCAGAGCTTCGCCACAGCCGATTGCGGCGGGGCGCGAGTCGGAGTAATTTCCATAACGGATCGACTCTGGCGGAACGCCCGGACCATGGTTGGCGGCCTGTCCTCCCTGTCGCCGCTTGCGGCCTCCTACGGCCTGCCGCGCCTCGGCGGCGGGGCGGAAGCGCGTGCCGGCAAGGGCGGCCAGGAAACGGACCGGGAGGCGGCCACGCAGGCCGCCGGCGGCCCGCAGTCGCCGGATCTGCAGTCGCCGGAGATCCAGCAGCAGATCCAGAAGCTGAAGGAGACGGACAGCCGCGTCCGCCAGCACGAGGCGGCGCATCAGGCGGCCGGCGGCGGGCTGGCCGGCGGCGCGTCCTTCACCACGACCCGCGGACCGGACGGCAAGACCTACGCCACCGGCGGCGAGGTCCCCATCGACATCAGCAGGGAAGCCGACCCGCAGGCCACCATCGCCAAGATGGAGCAGGTCAAGGCCGCCGCCCTCGCCCCCGCCGACCCGTCGCCGCAGGATCTCCGCGTGGCCGCCCAGGCCGACGCCACCAAGGCGCAGGCCCGGCAGGAACTCAGCCGCGCCCAATCCCAGGCGAACGGAACCCAGGCGAACGGAACCCAGGCCGGTGGTTCGCCGGGGTCCGGCTCGCGGGAGACCGATGGCCCCGCAGGCGGCATGGCGGCCATGGCCAGGGGCATCGCCGCCTATTCGTCTGCCCAGGGCCTCGGCGCGGCGCCGAATCGCGGCGCCGGCCTCGTGGTATAGCCGCCGTCCCTATCGCCGGACCGGCGTCTCGCCGTCGAGCGTCAGCAGCGGGCCGTACAGCTCCGGCCGGCGGTCGCGGAATACGCCCCAGGACGCCCGCTGCAGGGCGATCCGGTCGAGGTCGAAGGTCGCCGTCAGCACCGTCTCGCTCTCCCGGTCGGCCTGGGCGACGATCTCGCCCTGCGGCCCGGCGATGAAGGACGAGCCGTAG
Organism: Azospirillum thermophilum; assembly: GCF_003130795.1. Taxonomy (NCBI): domain Bacteria; kingdom Pseudomonadati; phylum Pseudomonadota; class Alphaproteobacteria; order Rhodospirillales; family Azospirillaceae; genus Azospirillum; species Azospirillum thermophilum. Next base: position 1,375,030 of record NZ_CP029353.1, on the reverse strand, counting down.
AAGGTGATCCCGCAGGTCTCCCCCTCCTCGCGCCCGATGCGGTTGGAGGCGACGAGCGGCATCAGGTTCGCCCCGGCATGGCCCTGCATCACGCGGGTCCAGTGGCCCTGGCTGTCGATGCCGGAATCCTGCGGCTCCGACCCGATGGCGGTCGGATAGAGCAGCACCTCCGCCCCCTTCAGCGCCATGACCCTCGCGGTCTCCGGGAACCACTGGTCCCAGCAGATGGCGCAGCCGATGGTGGCGTAGCGGGTCTTGTAGACCTGGATGCCGGTGTCGCCGGGGCTGAAATAGAACTTCTCCTGGTAGCCCGGCCCGTCGGGGATGTGGGACTTGCGGTAGACGCCCAGCACCGTGCCGTCGGCGTCGACGATGGCGACCGAATTGTAATAGGCGTTGCGCGCCTTCTCGAAGAAGCTGACGGGAATCACCACCGACAGCTCGCGGGCGAGCGCGCTCATCCGCGCGATGACCGGATGGTCCTCGACCGGGGCGGCCAGCGAGAAGAGCGACTGCTTCTGGTCCTTGCAGAAGTACGGAGTCTCGAACAGCTCCTGCGGCAGGATGATCTGCGCGCCACGGCCAGCCGCCTCGCGGACCAGGCGCTCGACCGAGGCCACGTTGGCGTCGCGGTCCCAACTGCAGGACGTCTGGGTGGCGGCGACGGTGACGGTGCGGGACGCGGTGGTCATGGCGCTGGCATCTCCTGGAATGCGTCTGGAAGACGGAAACTGCGTGCTGTTTGGCGTCGAACCGCCGGCAGCGCAACAGCCCTGCGCACCGGCCCCTGCTGATTTCATCCGGCTGTCACGAAACCCGTGTAGACATCGGAGGTATCGCGGTCACCGGGGAAGAACTCGTATCCATTCCATTGAACTACATATCCCAATATGACCGGAACGGTCGCAGCTCGCCCCCTCTTCCACCCCGCGGGCGAAAGCTGTTCCACCCGCAACCATGGTTTCGACTGCGTCCGGCCGCGCGACGTCGCGTGCCGATGCTCCGGTCACTGCGGCCACAACGTTTGCTTGGCGCAATTTCTTTGCTCTTTGGCTCCTGCCCGTTATGATCGGGAGAAACCAGGGCGCCCGTTCATGCCAAGGTGGCAGATCGTCCTGTCGATCGCCGCACGGCCGGGCCAATGACGGCTGAGAGATTGTCGGGATGGTGGCGAGTTTCAAGAGCGCCGGGCCGAAGAATGTCGAGGGGGCGGAGACGCTTGCGCCTTGCGTTCCGGTACGGCAGGACGACACCCTTCTGCAGGTGGTGCGCGACGTGAACCGTGCCTTCGCGCGCACCGTCCAGGCGCGGATCGCCAGCTATGGCGTCAGCATGGGCCACTGGTTCTTCCTGCGCGCGCTGTGGGAGGAGGACGGGCTGACCCAGCGGCAGTTGAGCCACCGCGCCGGCATGATGGAGCCCACCACCGTCACCGCCATCAACGCGATGGAGGAACAGGACCTCGTCCAGCGCGTGCGCAACGCCCACGACCGCCGCAAGGTCAACGTCTTCCTCACCGCCAAGGGCCGCGCCCTGCGCGACGAGGTGCTTCCGGGAGTGGCCGACATCGCCACCCAGGCGACCCGGGGGGTCGAGTCGCAGGAGATCGCGCAGGCGATCGACATCCTGCGCCGCATCGGCACCAACCTGGGCGTCACGGCGGGCGAGCGCTCCCCCTTCGCCCTCGACCAGGACTGAGCCCGCCGGACGCGGATCACAGCCTTCCCGCCTCCAGCGTCCGCGACCAGTGCGCGAGGCGCTCCTTCAGCGTGGCGGCACGGGCATAGGCCGGCTCCTCCTCCTTGAACTCGACGGGGTCCACCACCTCGAACGCCAGGCCGTCGGGACCGTGTGCCGTCCAGGCCGCCTGCAGGTCGCGGTGCGGGCTCACCCCCATGCGGAGCTGGAACCACAGCCGGTTCCGGATGGTGGCCAGGTCCGGCGCCGTGCCGACCCAGACCTGCCCGCTGGCGGCGCAGCGCACCGCATAGACGCCGGCGGACACCTTGCGCTCCTTGTAGGCCGATACGGCGGCCCGCCGCTCTTCACCCTTCATGACCCGCTCCTTCCCGGGCGGCGCAAAGGACACGCCGCGCCGGGAGATTTATACCCGGGTCAAATACCGGTAAAGTTTTTACCCAGGGAAAATTCCCGATTGTCGCGGCCGGCCGTCGGGATCAGTCCTCGGGCTCAGTCGTCGGGGTCGGGCGGCGGCGGCAGGCTGGCGCCGGTCAGGTTGGCGTTGGTGAAGCCGGCGTCGCGGATGTTGGCGTCGCTCAGGATGGCGCCGGTCAGGTTCGCATTGGCGAAGTTGCTGCCCGCCAGATTGGCCCCGCGCATGTTTGTCCGCACGCAGGACGCCCCGACGAAGCTGCAGCCGGTCAGGTTGGCCGCCCACAGCCGCCCGGTGGGCTTGCCGTCCGGCCCCTTTATGTCCACCCAGCCGATCCCCGCCCCGTCCAGCCGCGCCCCATTGAAGTTGGCGCCGCGCAGGTTCGACCCGTCGAGGATCGCCCCGGCGAAATCGGCGCCGGACAGGTTGGCTTCCGACAGGTCGCACATGATCAGCAGCGCCTCGCCCATCTTGGCGCCGGACAGGTTCACGCCCTTCAGGCTGGCGCCCGACAGGTTCACGCCGTGCAGGTCGATGTGCGACAGGTCGGCGCCGCTGAGGTCGGCCCGTGCGCCCAGCGAGCCGTTGGTGTTGATCCAGTTGTAGTGGTCGTGCAGCGCGTGCTGGATCTGGATCGAGAAATTGTCGGCCGAGCGGGCGAGGTTGGCCCCCGTCGTGTCGGCGCCCGACAGGTCCGCCCCCTCCAGCTTGGCGCCCTGCAGGTCGGCGTTGCGCAGGTTGGCCCCGGTCAGATGCGCCCCGGCCAGATTGGCGTCGCGCAGCACCGCCCCCTGCAGGTTCACCCCGGACAGGTTGCAGCTCCGCAGGTCGGCGCGGGCGAGGTTGCAGTTCTTCATGGTGGAGCGCAGCAGCGTGGCGCCGGTCAGCAGCGCCCCCTCGCAGTCCGCCCCGTTCATCGACACGTCCGTCAGGTCGGCGCCCGACAGGTTCGCGTTGGTCATCGACGCGTCGTCGAAATTGGTGCCGGACAGGTCGGAGCGGACGAAGTCCAGCCCCTTCGCCCCGGCGCCGGTGCCGGGGGCGCCGCCGCCGTAGAGCAGCGCGCCGCCGCGCAGGTCGGCTTCCTTCAGGATGGCGCCCTTCAGCTTGGCGCCCCGCATATGGGCGCCGCGCAGGTCGGCGCGGAACAGGTTGCAGCCGGTCAGGTCCGCCTTGGTCAGGTGGGCGGCGAACAGGTCGGCATGGCTGAGGTTGGCCCGGCTGAAATCGCAATGGGTCAGGACGGCCCCGGACAGCTTGCCCTGGGTCAGGTCGACGCCGGACAGGTTGGCCCCCTCCAGGTTGACCATGGTCAGGTTGGCGCGCGATCCGCCCGGCTTGTTCTTCAGCCAGCGCTCGTGCTTTTCGAGCACGGCGACCAACTCATGTGGCGTCATGGGCCCGGTCCGGTTTCCGCCGCCTCGACATGGGGCTGCCAGCCCGCTGGGCCGGTACCGGTCGAGGATGGCTGCAAGGTCACTCCAATCGATAGACCACTCTCCCGAAATAATCTATTCCAAAGGTTAAGGGGGGTGGGGCCATGGCAGCCGGCCGCCGCCGCCGCCATCTATGCTCCGGCGAAACGCGTTGAGGGGGATCAGGCATGACGACCAGCCACACCGTAGCGGCCTTCGATGCGGAACTTGCCGCTCTGCGCCGGACCATCGACAGCATGGCGGAGCTGGTGGAACGTCAGGTCGGCGATGCGATCGAGGCGCTGGCCGCCCGCGACTCCGTCCGCGCCGCCGCCATCGTCAAGGAGGACGCCGCCATCGACCGGCTGGAGGCCGAGGTGGAGGCGATGGTCGTACGCATGCTGGCCCTGCGCCAGCCCATGGCGAAGGATCTGCGGGAGATCGTCTCGGCCCTCAAGATCGCCTCCAACCTGGAACGGATGGGCGACTTCGCCGGCTCCGTCGCCAAGCGTGCCATCACGCTCGCCGGCCTGCCGGTGGCGCCGCCGCTCTCCTCGCTGTCCTGGATGGGGCAGATGGTGCTGGGCATGATCCGCGACATGCGGCGCGCCTACGCCGAGCAGGACGCGGCGCTCGCCACCGCGGTGCGCGACCGCGACGGCGAGGTGGATGCCGCCTACACCAGCCTGTTCCGCGAGGTGCTGACCTACATGATGGAGACGCCGCAGCAGATCAGCGGCTGCACGCACCTGCTGTTCGCCGCCAAGTCGATCGAGCGCATCGGCGACCACGCGACCAACGTGGCGGAGAATGTCTGCTTCCTCGTCAAGGGCCGCCTGCCGAGCGAGGAGCGGCACAAGGAGGATCTCTCCAGCTCCACCGTCGTGCCGCCGAAGGACTGATCCACGGGAACCCCGGCGTCCTCCGCCCGGTTTTCCGCTGAAACCAAGCCAGCGGAGACCGGGCCATGATCGCCGACCTCATCCAATCCGACCACCGGGCCGGACGCGAACTCTTCGCCGCGGTGGGAAACGCGCCCCAGCAGGCCTGGGCGGAGCGTGAGGGGGAGATGCGGGCGCTCGCCGGGCGCTGGCAGGCCCACACGGCGATGCTGGAGCAGGCCGTGCTGCGCCGCCTGCCGGCCGACGAGCGGGTGACCTCGGTGGCCGAGGGCAGCCGCCGCGTCGCGGCGATGGCCGATGACCTCGCCCGCCGCGCGCCGCAGCGCGACGCCGATCACCGCTGGCTCGCCGATTTCGAGACGTTGCGCGCCCTGTTCGATACCAGTGCGGACGGGAGGAGACGGTTCTCCTCCCCCTGATCCGCGATGTTCTGGCCGGACCGGACCTCGCCGCCCTCAACGAGGAGGTGGCGCGGCTGCGCGGCGCGGCCTGACGCCCTCGCGCGGTTCAGCCCGGGGTGGCGCCCGGCGCCGGTGTGCCGGTGCCCGACTGGCGCAGGCGGTCGAGCAGGCCCTTGGTCGCGAAGCCGTCGGGAATGGCGCCCACCGACTTCTGGAAGCGGCGGACGGCGTTGCGCGTGTTGGCGCCGACGATGCCGTCCGGCGTTCCCGGCTCGTAGCCGAGCGAGGCGAGCCGCTGCTGCAGTTCCATCCGCTCGTCGCGGCTCAGCGCCTGTTCCTCCCGCGGCCAGATTCCGATGATGCCCGGACGGCCCGACATGCGGTCGGCCAGCAGCGCCACCGCCAGCGCATAGCTGGTGGAGGGGTTGTAGCGCATGATGGCGCGGAAATTCTCCCGCACCAGGAAGGCCGGCCCGCGATGGCCGGCCAGCACCAGGATCGCGGCGGGGTCGTCGCCCGACAGGTCGCTGCCGGCCGCCGGGACGACGCCCATCCGGCGCCATTCCGATACCGGCCGCGTCACGTTCAGCTCCGCCAGCTCGTAGGGGAAGCCGGAGGGGAGCCGCACCTCCTCGCCCCAGCGTTCGCCGGCGCGCCAGCCGTTGGCCAGGACGAACTTGGCGGTGGAGGCCAGCACGTCGGGCATGCTGCCCCAGATGTCGCGGCGGCCGTCGCCGTCCTCGTCCACCGCGTTCTTCAGGAACACGGTCGGCATGAACTGCGTCTGGCCCATCGCGCCGGCCCAGGAACCGTTCATCCGCTCCAGCGGGATGTCGCCGGCATCGAGGATGCGCAGAGCCGCCAGCAGCTCCGTCCGGAAATAGGCGGCGCGACGCCCCTCGAAGGCCAGCGTGGTCAGGGCGTCGATGACCGGGAAATTGCCCATGGAGTTGCCGAAGTCGCTCTCCACCGCCCAGAACCCCATCAGGATCTCGGGCGGGACGCCGGTGCGCTGGTTGATCCGCTGCAGCAGCGCGGCGTTCTCCTGGATCCGCTGGCGGCCGGCCTGCACCCGACGCTCGTTGACCGCGCTGTCGAGATACTGCCAGGGCTGGCGCGTGAACTCCGGCTGGCTGCGGTCCAGCTCGACCACCCGGTCGGACAGCTTCACCTTCTGGAAGGCGCGGTCGAAGGTCTGCGGCCGGATGCCCTGGGCCAGCGCCTCGGCGCGCAGCCCGCGCAGCCAGTCGTCGAAGGATGCTGGCTGTGCGGCGGTCTGGGCGGCGGAGAGGGCCGGCGCCGCGGCAGCCGTGCCGGCGGTCGTCGCCGTCGCTTGCGAGGAGGCGCCGGTGGTCTGGCAGCCGGCGAGCAGGAGCGCCGCCATCAGCAGCCGGGACGGGCGATGGCGGACGAGGGCAGGAAACTGGATGCGCATGCGCGTGTCGAAGCCGTTGCTTGGGGATTGCCCCTCCCGAACCGGCGGGGCCGGACCGGGAAGACCGGATCCGCAGACCCTAGGACGCTCCGCTCCCCGGCTCAACGGACAACTGCGCAAGGCTTGGGAATCCTGGTTTCCGGCGGCCGTGGAACCGGGAACGAACCTTGAACGGAAGACGTCGCGGCACCATATGGTTTGCATACCGAAACAAGCGGAAGATCAGATCGCGGCCGGCCCCTGCCCGGCCCGGAGGAGTTGCGATGCCCTATGTCCCGACCATCGACCTGACGCCTCAGGTCTCCATGCTGCTGGCGCGCGGCATGCTGCGGCTGAACCCCGGCCAATGGGTGCGGGGCGGCAAGGGCAGCGGCCGCTATCTCCGCACCGATCCGCGGACCGGCACCACCTATGTGAGCTGGGTGCGGCCCGGCGACGACTGGAGGACCGCCGGCGAGCGGTTCCACCGGGCTTGCCGCAAGGGCTATGTCGGGAAGTACCGGCCGCTGTACGAGCGGGACAAGGCCCTGCGCGCGAAGGGCAGCCTGTCGAAAGAGATGCCCCTGTTCCACGCTTGTTCGCGGAACACGGGCACCGCGGCTGCCGTTCATTGATCGGATTATAGGAACAGCAGACGAATAGCGGGGAACGGGAACCGGGACCCATCGGCCTGCAACCGAAACCGAGGGCAGCCAGACGGGCTGCAGCGGGGTGCCGACGCAATGAAGATCGTGATTTTCGGACTGACCAACGGCTATCGCGAGGAGACCGGCCACGGCGCCAGATGGCGCGCCCTGGTCCAGGCGCTCGCCAGCCGCGGTCATCGCGTGGTCGCCGTGGAACGGCTCGCCGATCCTGCCGCCCAGTCCGCCGATCCCATGGCGGGAGGGGCGGCGGTCGATTGGGCGATCCCCGGCGGCGACCGGCTGGCCTATCGCGACTGGGACGAGATCTCCGCCGAGGCCGCCCGGCAGAGCGACGACGCGGCCGTCGCGCTGGTCGTCGCCCATGGACCCGACGCCGTCGCCGCGGCCGGGCTGGTCCTGAACTCCCAGGCGGCGCGCAAGGTTCTTTACGACCCCGAAACGCCCTCGACCGTCGCGGCGCTGGCTGCCGGGGAGCAGGCGGCGCATCTTCCCGCCGACGGTCTTTCCGGCTTCGACATGGTCCTGGCGGCGGCCGGCGGCTCCCTTCTCGACTCGTTGCGCATCCGAACCGGTGCACGCGATGTGGCGCCGCTCTACCCGTGGATCGTTCCGGATCTGCATCGACCTGCAGATGCCCGTCAGGAGTTCCTCGGCGACCTCTGCTGCCTCGCCCCGGACGGGACGGTCCTGCGCAAGGGGCTGGAGCGGCTGTTCCTCGACCCGGCGCAGCGGCTGTCGCGCCGCCGGTTCGTCATCGCCGGATCCGGCCTGCCGGACGAGGTGGGGCGCACCGCCAACATCAAGACCGTGCCCGACCTGCCGCCGCGGGACCGGCCGGCCTTCCTCGCCTCCTCCACCCTGACGCTGGCCCTGGTGCGCGACGACGCGCGGGATGCCGGCTGGTGCCCGCCCGCCCGGCTGCTGGAGGCCGCGGCCTGCGGCGTGCCCATCGTCTCCGACCGCTGGGAGGGGCTGGACAGCTTCTTCGATCCCGGCCGCGAGATCCTCGCCGCGTCGCAGAGCGACGACGTCACCACCGCCCTGATGCTGCCGCGCAGCCATCTCGCCGATCTCGGCGCCCGCGCCCGCCGCCGCGTCCTGGCGGAGCACAGCGCGGAGCGGCGGGTGCAGGACCTGCGCAGCCTGCTCGACCTCAAGGGAGGCGGCGGCGACGACTGAGCGTTCTTCCGGCGACCTCTCCTTTCGGGAGCCTTCCATTCCCGGCGCCTCCTCACCACCCATACCCTGAACGGTTAAAGGCGGTGTGATGACCCTTACGATCCTCAGCGTTGCATCACCCTATGCGCCGGTCGATCCGGATTCCGGTGCCACGGACGGGCTCATGGTCGCGGCCCTGGACGCGGCGCTGGTCAGGGCAGGTCATCGCTCCCTGGTGATCGGGGTCGAAGGGTCGGCCGTGTCGGGATCGCTGATCCCGCTGCCGCGCGTCGCGGGGGCGGTGAACCAGCGGGCGCGCGGCATCGTCGCGAAGCGCGTCGCGGCGACCATCGCCTCGACGCTGGAGCGCCATCCGGTCGATCTGGTCCATCTGCATCTCGAGGATTTTCCCGTCTGCCTGCCGGCGACGGGGCTCCCCACCTTGGTCACGCTCCACCGTCCGCTGGACGACTATCCGCGGACGCCCTGACGCCCGACCGGCCCGACGTCTGGCTGACCGGCCTGTCCGCCTGGCAAATGCGCGACGCCCCGCCCGCCGCCCCCCTGCTGCCGCCGATCGAGATCGGGGTCGCGGTCGACCGGCTCTACATCCGCATTCCCAAGCGCAACTTCGTCGTCGGGCTCGGCAGCGTCGATCCCGACAGCGGCTTCGACCTCGCGCTGGAGGCCGCGCACGCCAGCGACATGCAGCTCGTCCTCAGCGGCGAGGTGCCGGCGACGGCGGAGGCGCGCAGCTATTTCCAGGACGTCATCCGCCCGCGCCTCGACCAGCGCCGGCGCTTCCTCGGCCCGATCGGCTTCGCGCGCAAGCGCTGGATGCTGGGTGCGGCGCGCTGCCTGATCTCGCCGCGCCGCAGCGTCGAGCCGACCTCGCTGGCGGCGCTGGAGGCGCTGGCCTGCGGCACGCCCGTCGTCGGCTACCCCGCCGGCCCGCTTCCCGGGATCGTCGAGCCCGGCGTGACCGGCTTCCTCGCCGAGGATGTCGAGGGCTTCGTCAAGGCGGTGGAGGCCGCCGCGACCATCGACCCCGACGCCTGCCGCGCCGCCGCCCGCACCCGCCACTCCATCGACGTGATGGCGGAGCGCTACCTCACGCTCTACGACGACCTCGCGATGGGCCGGGAGCCTGCGGTCGGGGTGGCCTGAGCCCCGACCGACGCCACCGGGCTGCCCGCCGCCGGCCGGCAGGATCAGGTTGCATTTCCTCGAAAACACACGCATGAGTGTATTCAGGCAACCGCCGCACCCGCAGGCGGCTGGCCGTGGCATCCTGTAGACACTCCATGTTCGCAACCGCGTGCCGACTCCTCATCCTCATGGTGCCGCTCATGGCACCTTTGCTGTGGGCCATCGCCGTCCGGGCAGCGGAGCCGGCGTCCCCCGGTCCGCCTGCCCAACCGCCGTTCGCGGCGGAGCACGGGATTTCCCCGCTGGAAGCCGCCTTCTCCGCCCGGGCCGGGGAGACGCTGCGCCTGTTCGGGCTTGAGCTGTTCGGCAGGCCGGCCGATCCCCGCCAGCCGCCCGGCGGCATCCAGGGCGACTATGTGCTGAACACCGGCGACGAGCTGCTGGTGACGCTGCGCGGGCAGAAGTCCTTCAGCAAGCGCTTCGCCGTCGACAGCGCCGGCCTGCTGATCGTCGACGAGGTGGCGCCGGTCACCGCCGCCGGGCTCCCTCTCTCGGTCCTGCGGGGGGAACTGGCGGCGGCCGTCTCCGCCGCCCTGCCGAACACCGAGACCTTCGTCTCGCTGGCCGAGGTCCGCCGCATCGGCGTGCTCGTCACCGGTTCCGTGCCGCGGCCGGGGCGGCACGACCTCCACGCCTTCGCGACGGTGCTGGATGCCCTGTCGGCCGCCGGGGGCGTCGCGCCGACGGGGTCGCTCCGCCGCATCCGGCTGATCCGCGCCGGCACGCCCGGGGGCGGGCAGCCGGTCGACCTCTACGACCTTCTGCTGGCCGGAGGCGGGGCCGCCGACCTGCGTCTGCGCGATGGCGACCGGCTGTTCGTCCCGCCGCTCGGCGCGGCCGTCGCGGTGGCCGGCGCCGTCAAGCGCCCGGCCATCTACGAGCTGCCGCCCGACCGCCCCATCCAGGCGGTGGCGGATCTGCGCATGCTGGCCGGCGGCCTGCTGCGCCCCGGCGCGCACCGGGCCCTGCGCTTCGGCATCGGCCCCGCCGGCGAGGAGACGGTGGAGGAGATCGCGGATCCCGACTCTCCCCGCTTCGGCGACGGCGACCTGCTGATGCTCGCCCCGGAGCGCGAGGACCGCCGCAACGAGGTCCGGCTGGAAGGCCATGTGCGGCGGCCCGGCCCGCGTGCCCTGGCGCACGCCCGCAGTCTGGACGCGCTGGTCGGCCGGCCGGACCTGCGGCCGGACGCCTATCTGCCCTTCGCCGTGCTGTCCTCGCCGGATGGCGCCGGACGCGGCCGGCGCCTGCAGGCCGTCGACCTCGCCGCGGTGCTGAAGGGGCGGGACGGCCGCCGCCTGTCCGAAGGCGACACGCTCCATGTCTTCGGCAGCGAGGAGGTCGGCTACCTGACCAGCGAGCCGGTGCTGGATCTGCTGCGCGGCACCCGGCCGCCGCCTCCCGACGCCTGCCCCGGCCTGCTCCTGCTCGCCCGCACGCTCGATGCCGCCCCGGACGGACCGCTGGCCGCCGGACCGCAGGCCCGCGCCGCCACCGGCCTGACCGGCGGACGGCAGGCCTGCCCCGCCCTGTTCGCCCAAGTGCCGGACCTGCTGCCCTTCGCCCTTCGCCACTCCGTCCTGATGCTGACCGGCGTCCCCCGCCCCGGCTTCTATCCCCGCACCGGCGGAGCGGCCGGGCCGGACGAGGAAGGCGCCGGTCCGGGCGCCGCCATCCAGGAGGACAAGGCGCCGTCCTACGAGCTGGTCGGCCATGTCCGCCGACCCGGCATCCGGCCGCTGGTCCAGGGGGCCACCCTGCGTTCGGCGTTGGGTGGCGAAGGAGAGGTGAAGCGCGACGTCTATCCGCTTCTCGGCGTCATCGAGCGGTTCGACCGCCACAGCCTCACGCGCAGCCTGATCCCCTTCTCGCCGCAGGAGGTGCGGGCCGGACGCAGCAACCGCCGCCTCGCCGACGGCGACCGCATCCATCTGTTCGCCGCCTCCCGCATCCGCGACCTCCTCACGCCCAAGGACAGGGTGCAGGAGGCGGAGGAGGCGCCGGATCCCGCCATCCTGGCTCTGGTGACCGAGCGGCGGGTGCAGGTGCGCGGCGCCGTCCTGCAACCCGGCGCCTATCCCGTCGCCGACGCCACGCCGGTGGAGGCGGTGCTGGCCGCGGCCGGCGGCCTGTCGAGCGATGCCGACCCGGCGGCGGTGGAGGTGACCATGGCCGACGGGGTGCGGTCCACCCTCGACCTCGGCAGACCGGCCGAAGCGCGGCGCACGGTCGGGCCGGGCGACGCCCTGCGCGTGAACCCGATCGCCCAGGCGCTGGAGCCGCGCAGCGTCGCCATCGAGGGCGCCGTCCGCCGGCCCGGCAGCTATGACGTCGGCCGTGGCGAGGTCTTGTCCTCGCTGATCGCGCGGGCCGGCGGCCTGACCGAGGATGCCTACCCGGCCGGCGCCGTCTTCACCCGGGAAAGCGAGAGGCGCCGCGAGAAGGAGAGCTTCGCCCAGCAGGCGCGCGAACTCGAACGGGCGCTGACCCTGGAACTGGAGAAGGGCGAACAGGTCAGCTCCGGCAACGCCGCGCTGGCCCATCAGCTCGCCGCCCAGCTCCGCGGCATGGAGCCGCTCGGCCGCATCGTGGTGGAAGCCGATCCCGTGGTCCTGCGCAGCCGGCCGGAACTCGACGTCCTGCTGGAGGCCGGCGACCGCATCGTGATCCCGAAGCGCCCGCTGACCGTCGCCGTCGCGGGAGAGGTGCAGCATCCCGCCGCCGTCCAGTTCATCAGCGGCAAGGACGCCTCCGCGTACATCGCCGAGGCGGGCGGGCCGACCCGCAACGCCGATACCGGCCGCGCCTACCTCGTCCTGCCGGACGGGCGGGCGCAGCCTCTGTCGCTGTCCTCCTGGAACCACCGGGTGGAGGTGATTCCGCCGGGATCGGTCCTGGTCGTGCCGCGCGACCCCAAGCCCTTCGAGTTCCTCGACCTCTCCAAGACGCTCGGCAGCATCTTCAGCCAGCTCGCCATCACCGCCGCGTCCATCGCGGTCATCACGCGATGAGCGGCCCGCCGCGTCCCGTCATCGCCTTCGTCACCGTCGTCCGCGACGACCTTCCCGGCCTGCTCGCCACCCGCGACAGCCTGCGCATCCAGCGGCGGCAGGATTTCGCCTGGATCGTGGTCGACGGCGGGTCGACCGACGGGACCGCCGGCTGGCTGCGCGCCCATGGCGGCGAGCCGCACTGGTGGCGCTCCGCCCCGACGACGGCCCGTTCGATGCCATGAACACCGGGCTGGAGGCGGCCCTGCGCCTCGGCACCAGCCACGTGCTGTTCCTCAATGCCGGCGACCGGCTGGCCGGGCCGGGGACGGCGGGACTTCTCCGCCGGGCGGCATTCGACCGGCCGGAGGCCGCCCTGCTCTACGGCGACGCGCTGGAGACGGGATGGGACGGCCGGCCGGTTCTGAAACGGGCGCGGTCCCATCGGACGGCGCCCTACGGCATGTTCACCCACCATCAGGCGATGCTCTATCGCTGCGACGCCCTCGCCGGCCTGCGCTACGACGGACGGTATCGAGTCGCTGCCGATTACGACCTCACCCTGCGGCTGTTGCGCACCGGGGCGAGTGCCGTCCGCCTTCCCTTTTCCGTCTGCCGCTTCGCCTCCGGCGGCCTGTCGCAGAGGAGTCCGGCATTGGGGCGCAGCGAACAGTCGCGGATCAGGCGCGACGTTCTGAACCACGGATTGTGGTTTAGCTACGCAATAAACGGCGTTCAATGGCTCGCGGGTAGTGTCCGCCGGCAATTTCCGCGTGCGTATGCGAAATGGCGTTACCGCGACGCGGAAACAGTCGGTCTTTCCGACTCCCTGCACCCTGACTGATGATTCAAAAGGTTGATGCGCACGAAAAGTTGCATAGAATTTACTTCCTGAACTAAGTATCGACTGCTGGTTCTCGCCCCCGGCCCCTTCGAGGTAGATGATGAGTGCGCCTAAGTCCAAGCTCGGTCCCGCCCACACCCTGTCGCGACGGGGCGAGGGTCCCAATCCGATCGACATCCATGTCGGAGCCCGGCTGCGATTGCGGCGGACCCTGCTGGGTCTCAGCCAGGAAAAGCTCGGTGAGGCCGTCGGCATCACCTTCCAGCAGTTGCAGAAGTACGAGCGCGGGTCGAACCGCATCAGCGCCAGCCGCCTCTTCAACCTCTCGCAGGTTCTCGGCGTGCCGGTCAGCTACTTCTTCGACGACATGCCGGCCCCCGGCAACGTGATCCAGGAAGAGATCGCCGAGGAAGGGGGCGAGCCGGACGAGTTCGAGTCCATGGCCCGGCGCGAGACGCTGGAGCTGGTCCGCGCCTATTACCGGATCGACGATGCCGGCGTGCGCAAACGGACCTTCGACCTCGTGAAGGCTCTCGGCGGCGACAAGCCGGGTGGCGGCGAGGAATAACCGCTCCTCAGCGCCGCGATGCCGGGCCGGCCTGCTCCACGGCGGGCCGGCCTGCCGCCGCCCGCATCTTCACGCCGACCTGCCAGTAATAGAAGGCGCGGGCGACGGCATGGTCGAAGCCGGCCCGTCCGTCGAGCATGCCCAGCCGCGCCACATAGGCATGGAGGAAGGCGACCAGCGGACGGCAGGGCGTCCGGTGCAGGCAGAGCTTGGCCATCCGGCGCCACCCCCGCTCCCGCCCGATCAGCGCGGCCATCCGCCCGTCCGACCGCAGCGCCGCCTCCCAGTCGGAGTAGCGGTTGTGCCGGTCGAACCATGCCGACGGCGGCTTCTCGTCGGCATGGTCCATCGGGTGGCGCAGCGCCCCGACCGGGCCGTCCACCACCGGCTGATAGTGCCCCTCGACCTCCCCCATGGCGGCCACGTCGAGATCGCGCACCTCCGGAAAGCGGGCGCGGCGGCGGTCCAGCAGGGCCAGCTTGCGGTTCCAGGCGCCGAACCGCAGCGGCCGGCCCGCCACCACCGGACGGCCGGCGATGAAATAGGCGGCGTGACGCGGTCCCCGCGCCATCAGCCGGGCGATCTCCTCCACCAGGGCCGGCGTCGGGCGCTCGTCCGCATCGACGAACAGCACCCAGTCATAGGCGAAGGGCAGCCGGTCGAGGCACCACTGCTTCTTCTTCGGATAGCGGCCGTCCCAGCGGAAGGGCACCACCGGGATGCCCAGCGCCGCCGCCAGCGCCTGCGTCCCATCCTCGCTGTCGCTGTCCACCACGAAGATCTCGGCGAAGCGGGAGAGGCGCGGCAGGCAGTGCGGCAGGTTCGCCGCCTCGTTGCGGGTCATCACCACGACCGACACCGGAATGGTCACGGCCCGCCCCCTCTCCCGGTTCCTCCCTGCCGGATCCCTTCCCGACGCCAGACCCCGCGGACGGCCAGCAGGAAGCCGCCGGCGACCAGCCCGGCCGCCGCCGACAGCGGAACGATCACCGTGGGATCGGGCCAGTCGGGCAGGCGCGCCGCGTGGGGCGGATCGATCAGGTCGGCGGCGAAGGGCAGTTCCACCTCGATCATCATGGCGAGCCGTTCCTGGTCGGCCAGCAGATCGGCGAGCGCCCGGCGATGCTCGGTCACCGTCACCGCCGCCAGCCGGGACCGGACATGGGCGATCTGCGCCGCGCTGCGCCGCTGCGCCTCGGCGCGCAGATGCGCATCCGTCGCCACCGCCACCCGGCCGAGCAGGTCGAGCGCGAATGCCCGGTCACGGTGGCGCAGCGTGATCCGCCGCATCGGCCCGGAGCGGACCATGTCCACCGCGATGCGGCTGCGCAGCCAGCGGGCGAAGCGGTCGGCGTCGGGTTCCTCCCAATCCTCCCGCCCGACGAGCGCCAGCAGCAGGCGCTTCACCATGCCGCCCAGCCCGGGCGCCGGACGCCAGCGCTGCGCCTCCTCGTCCCAGCGGCCGGGATAGACGGCGCGGAGCAGGCCGGGATCGGCCATCAGCCGCTCCGCAACGGCGGTGGAGCCGAACAGCTCCAGATAGCGGGCGAAGTCGGACAGCAGTTCCTCGCCGGGTCCCGGCTCCGCGACGCTCTGCGCCGCCTCCCGCCCGGCCGGAACGGGGGTCCGCGCCCCCATCGCCGCCGCCCCCACCCGCGCGGTCGGGCCGACCACCATGGTCGCGGTGAACTCCGGCGGCACCAGCCAGATGCCGGCCAGCGCCAGCAGCAGCCCGGCGAGCCCGCAGGCCAGCACCAGCCGCCAGCCCTCGCGCAGGGTGCGGACCAGCTCGTGCAGGTCGAGGTCGGCAGCCGGCGGCGGCCCGATGAAGCTCAGCCGCGTATCAGGCATGGGGCGCGCGCCGCCATCCGGCCGACCGGGCCGGCGCCAGCAGCCCGGCCGCCAGCGCGCCGAACCGCGCCGCCGCACGGTCGGCATCCCAGCCCGCGGCGCGGATGGCGGCGGCAGCCCCCTCCGCAGCGCATCGCGCGGGATCGCCGGCATAGTCCCGGATCATCCGGGCAAGCGCCGCTCCATCCGCCGGATCCAGCACGGCGCCGCACCCCGCGACCAGACGGGCGGCATCGCTCCCCGCCGGCCCCAGGAACAGGCAGGGCCGGCCGGCGGCCAGCGCCCCCGCCACCTTGCTCGGCACCAGCAGGCCGCAGGCATCGGGCTCCATGGCGGCGAGGTGCAGGTCGGCGGCCGACAGGCTCTCGGCCAGCCGCTCGCCTGGCTGAAGCGGCAGGGTGCGCAGGTTGCCGAGCCGCCGCACCGCCGCTGCCGCCGTCAGCCCGGCATGGCGCCGCCCCTCGCCGATCACCAGGACCAGCACCTCCGGCGCCTCGGTCGCCAGCCGCTCCGCCGCCTCCAGGATGCCGGCGATCGGATGGGCAAGGCCGAGATTGCCGGAATAGGCGACGACGAAACGGCCCTGCAGCCCATGTTCGGCACGAAAGCGGTCGACTTGCCGCGGCACCGGCCGGATCCGCGGGTCGGGCCAGTTGGGCAGGACCGTGATCCGCTCCTCCGCTACGCCCAGCGCGGCGATGCGCCGGGCCATGCAATGGCCGATGGCGAGGATGCGGTCGTGCCGCGCCATGGCCCTGGCGGCGGCGCCCTGCATCAGCCGCATCAGGGGGACGGGCGGGCGGATGCCCAGCACCGGCAGCAGCTCCGGATAGAGATCCTGGCACCAGTGGATCGCCGCCGCCCCGTGACGAGCGGCCAGCAGCGGCCCGGCGAGTGCCAGCAGCGGCGGATCGGTCATCGTCACCACCACGTCGTGCCGCGGCAATCTCAGCCCGCGGACCACCAGCCGGCGCAGGCTGTCCAGATAGGATCGCGCCCGCGGCGGCCCGCCGGCAGGAAGCGCCACCCCCGTCTCCGCCACGGTGACGCCACCCGCCGTGCCCTCCCCGGCCCTGCCGTCGCGCAGCACGGTGACCTGCCAGCCTGCGGCGGCCAGCCGTCCCGCCAGATCGGCAAGGCAACGCCCGGTCGCTCCGCGCTCCGGCGGAAACACGCGGTTCACGAGCATGATCGATGGTCTGTCGCGCATATCGGGCGTGCCATTCTGACAATGACACGCGAAAGTATGCATCAGGCGGATGGCGCCGACAACCGCTTCTCCGCCGGGACGGATCCGGCCCCGGCGCCGAGGAGCAGAATCGTCAGCAGAACGCCGGTGTCGAGATACTTGAAGCTCGTGTGAAGGCCGAGCGCCATGACCAGCGGGGGCAGCAACGCCCAGGCCAGCGGCGGGTCGGTGCGCAGCAGCCTCGGCACCGCCGGCAGCAGGGCCAGGAGATAGGCCGCCACGGCCAGCAGCCCGGTCAGTCCCGCCTTGAACAGCGCGTAGCTGGCCAGCAGATGCGTGTAGGAGACCCGCCAGCCGCCGACCGCCGGGTTGGCGATCAGCCCGCCCCACCCCTCGCCGAACAGCAGGGACCCGGGCGTCCGTCCGGCCTGTTCCAGCACCGCGGCGGCCTCCTCCCAGCGGGCGTTGCCGCCGGTCAGCCGTGTCTTCTCCAGCGCCAGCGCCACCGCTCCCGCCAGCGGTTCGCCATAGGCGGCGGCCACCGCCAGCAGCGGGACCAGGAGCAGCAGCGCCGCCCGCGGGGTCCGCCTCGCCCACCACAGGACAGCGGCGACGGCGGAGGCCGCCGCCAAGCCGACCGCCGTGCGATGCACCGTACCGGCAAGGGCGGTCGCGCAAAGCAGCCCGCCGACAGCACAGGCCGGCGCCGGCAGCCACCGCCACAGCCCGCCCCGCCGCCACAGCCCCAGCCCGGCCAGCGGCAGCGCCACGGCGGCGAACAGCACCGCCGGCGCGTTCAGCAGATAGGCGCCGCCCTCCTCCATCACGCGCGTCCCGACCGCCCCGAATCCCCACCGGGCCTTGTCCCACCAGCGCAGCGCGAAGAGCAGCCCGGCCAGGGCCAGACCGCCGCACAGCAGCCGCAGCCCCCACGGCCCCGTGCGGCGCAGCGGCGGAACCAGCAGCAGCGGCAGGAACAGATAGACCAGCGGCACGAGGTCCCGCGCCATCTCCCCGAGGTCCCGCCCCTGCGCCGCCCCCCGCAGCGTCGGCACCCACAGCAGCCACGAAAAGGCCAGGATCGCGGCGGCTTCCCAGGCCGGCAGGCCGGGCGACCGCAGGGCCTGCCCGCTGAAGACGGCGAGCGGCCTCCGCCAGCCCACCGCCAGCACCAGCGCCGCCGCCACCGCCATCTCCCGCGGACCGACCGCGACAGGCGCCGGCGCGCTCAGCCCGCCATACAGGACCAGTGCCAGCGACAGCGCCGCCGCCCTGGCGAGACCGCGTCCCCCGGCCGGCGCAAGCGGCATTGCCGTCACCCCTGTCCCTCCGTCATCGCACGTCCCGCACCCGCATCTCCTTGTGGCAGACTGGCGGCAGGATTCAACGCGACGAAAGGAGCCATCCCGTGACCCACCGCGTGGAGCCGGTGCCGCTGCCCTCAGGCCGGCTGGGGACGAGCCGCAGCCTGACGGTCCACCATTTCGGCACGCCCGGCGCCCGGCCGAAGGCCTACATCCAGGCGGCGCTGCATGCCGACGAGACGCCCGGCCTGCTGGTCGCCCACCACCTGATCCGCCGGCTGCGCGACCTCGACGCCGCAGGCCGCATCGCGGGTGACCTGGTGGTGGTGCCCGCCGCCAACCCGATCGGCCTGTCGCAGGTGGTGGAGGGGGTGCATGTCGGCCGCTACGGGCTGGAGGGAGGCGGCAACTTCAACCGTTCCTTCGCCAACCTGACCGACCGCGCCGCCGCCCTGCTCGACGGCCGGATCGGGCCCGACGCGGCGGCCAACGTCGCCGAGGTGCGCGCCGCCCTGCGCGCCGCCCATGCCGCGCTGCCGCAGCCGCGGGACGAGGTGGCGGCACTGCGCCGCCTGCTGCAGAGCATGGCGCTGGATGCCGACTATGTCCTCGACCTCCACTGCGATCTGGAGGCGGTGCCGCACCTCTACACCGGCGACGCGCTGTGGCCGGACCTTTCCGACCTCGCGGCCCTGCTCGGGGCGCGGGCGGTGCTGCTCGCCAGCGAGTCGGGCGGCGACCCGTTCGACGAGGCCTGCTCGGCCCCTGGTGGGTGCTGGCGAACCGCTTCGCCGCCCAGGGGCCGATCCCGCCGGCCTGCGCCGCCACCACCATCGAGCTGCGCGGCAAGGCGGACGTCGACGATGCGCAGGCGGCGGGCGACGCCGATGCGCTGGTGCAGTTCCTGATGCGGCGCGGGCTGGTTTCCGGCACGCCGGAGCCGCTGCCGCCCCTGCCCTGCGAGGCGACTCCGCTGTCCGGCCTCGCCCGCGTGGTCGCGCCGGGCTCGGGCGTCATCGCCTTCCACCGCCAGGTCGGCGAGCGGGTCGCCGCCGGAGACGTGGTGGCGGACATCGTCGATCCCACCGCCGCCGACCCGGCGCAGGGGCGCCTCTCCCTGCGCAGCCCGGTCGCCGGGCTGGTGATGGCGCGCAGCAATGTCCGCTTCGCCGGGCGCGGCGACCTCGTCGCCTCCATCGCCGGACGCGAGCCGCTGGCCGCCGAGGGAAGCGGCCTGCTGTTCGACTGAGCTGTTCGGCGCCGGCCGGGCGGACGGTCCGCTCAGGCCGCGCGCAGCTCCGCCCGCTCCAGCCGGTAGAACAGCCCGTCGTTGGGCCGCAGCCGCAGCGTGCCGGTCAGCAGCACCGGCGCCTGCGTCTCCGCCACCGGCCGCAGGCTCTGCACCTGCAGCATGGTGGCCGGCGCCGGACTCTGGCAGGCCGGGCAGCTCACCGGGTTTGCGGCGAGGATGAAGCGCCGGTGCGCCACCGCCTCCTCCAGCGGCACCATGAAGCCGCGCACCGTCACCGGCTTGCCGTCCAGGGCCGCGACGCGCGCCGGGAACTGCGGAGCGCCGTCCGGCCCGGACAGCCGGACCTGGATCAGGTCGCGCCACAGGGCGGTCGAGTCGTCGAGCGGAAGATGAAACGGGCCCACCGCATGGGCGGGAGGGGCTTCGGCTCCGCCGGCCCAAATGGCCCAACCGGCGACGGGTGCCAATGCCAGCGGCAGCAGAAGCTGTCGGCGCGTGTTCATGGGCAATCTCCCCTGGTCGTTTCCCGGTCCCTCTTCGGGGACCCTCGCGGCCTCTTGCCGGGCCTTGCCGATACGGCGGCAAGTGTTGCGAAGGCGGCGGCCGAGGTCAACCACCCAGTTGGACCGCGGCCCGCCGGGTGGTGCAGGTCGTCATCGCCGCCCGCGCGAAAGAAGCTTTCCCGGAGCGATGAAAAATCGTTCCTGGAATCTGCAATCCGTTTGACCCGGAAGTTTCATTCGTACCATAGTCTTCATGTTGCAGCGCACGCTGGGCAGCTTCCCAGCCGTGGAGCCGCGACTTCACCTACGGGTCGGGACATGGATTCCTTTCGCTTTCAGCCCGGCGAGACGCCGGTCCTGCTCAGCATTCCCCATGTCGGGACGGTTATTCCTTCCGATATCGAGGCCTGCATGACCGAAGCGGCGCTGGCCCAGCCGGATGCCGACCGCCACCTCGACCGCCTCTACCACTTCGCCCCGGCGCTCGGCATCGGCTTCCTGCGGCCGGTGCTGTCCCGCTACGTCGTCGACCTCAACCGCGACCCGGCCGGCGCCGCCTCCTACCCGGAGATCAGCAACACCGAGCTCTGCCCGCTGACCAGCTTCGATTTCCAGCCGCTCTACCAGCCCGGCCGCGCGCCCGACGCGGCGGAGGTGGAGCGCCGCGTCGGCGCCTTCTGGCGCCCCTACCACGAGCAGCTCGACGCCGAACTGCGGAGCCTGCGCGACCGCTTCGGCGTCGCCGTCCTGCTGGACGCCCATTCGATCCGGCGGCAGGTCCCGCGCTTCTTCGGCGGCGCGCTGCCCGACTTCAGCCTCGGCACCGGCGACGGCACCACCGCCGCTCCCGCCCTGGTCAGCCGGCTGATGAATGTGCTGAGCGCCAACGGCCGCTACTCGTCGGTGCTGAACGGCAGCTTCAACGGCGGCTTCATCACCCGCCGCTACGGCCGGCCGAAGGAGAACATCCACGCCATCCAACTGGAACTGGCCCAGTCCATCTACATGGACGAGGAGCCGCCCTTCGGCTTCCGCCCCGATCTTGCCGGCGACGTGAAGCCCTGCCTGGAGCGGCTGGTCAGCGTCCTGGTCGAATGGGCGTGGGAGAACGCCTCGACCCGCCGCGCGGCCTTCCTCTAGGCCATCCCTCCAGCCCATCGCCCGCGGCAAAGAAAAAAGCCCTTCCCCCGAGCAGGGGGAAGGGCTTTTCCGTGTGCGCCCAGCATGGGCGCGTTCTTGAGGGTGTAAGTCCCTCCGTAAGCTGATCACGGCGAACGAAGAGAAGCGCAACTGCGGAAGGGCAACCGACCGTGGGAAGGAAGCGTGGATCGCAGCTGCGGGCCGATGAACAAGAACCGGATATGAGGCGGTGCCGACCAGGGCGAGCGGGCATGGAACCGCGAAGCTCTTGTGACCAAGGGTCGGTGGCGTAAATCCGGCGGTCGTGCAGCGAAGGAACGCGTTCTTACCTGGGGAGATCCCGCCTTGCGCCTGAAAGGGCGACGGCGTCGAGCCGGAGCGGGAAGTCAGCAGAGGCCATAGTAGGCGAGGCGCGAGCCGGACCGAAGGGCCGAACGAGGGAGAATGGAGTCCACCCGACGATGCGTGAGGCCATGCGTCAGATGCCGGAGCGATCCGGGAGGCGGGAGAGGAGGACGGGTGAAGCCCGTCCGGAGGCCCGTCTTGACGAAGCCGAGCGCCCGCGCCGGGACACGGACGCCATGGGGCCGGGGCTGCTGGATGCGGTCCTGGCGCGAGAGAACCTTCTGCGAGCGTTGAGGAAGGTGCGGGCCAACGGGGGTGCAGCGGGAGTGGACGGCCTGGACATCGACCAGACCGCCGCACTGCTGAAGAGCCGCTGGCCGGCGATCCGCGACAGCCTGCGGGAGGGGACGTACCGGCCGCAGCCGGTGCGTCGCGTGATGATCCCGAAACCTGGGGGTGGCGAGCGCGAACTCGGCATTCCCCCGGTGACGGACCGCCTGATCCAACAGGCGATGCTGCAAGTTCTCCAGCCGATCCTCGATCCCGGCTTCAGCGACCACAGTTACGGCTTCCGTCCCGGCCGGAGTGCGCACGACGCCGTCCTTGCGGCGCAAAGCTTCGTGCAGTCCGGCCGGCGGATCGTCGTGGATGTGGACCTGGAGAAGTTCTTCGACCGGATCGACCATGACCTTCCGATCGACCGTCTGTCCAAGAGGGTCCCGGACCCGGCCATCATCCGGCTGGTGCGGGCCTACCTGGATGCCGGCGTCATGGAGGACGATGGGGCGGTCGCACGGCGTCGGACGGGTTCCCCGCAAGGGGGACCGCTGTCGCCGCTGCTGGCCAATCTGATCCTGGACGAGGTGGACAAGGAACTGGAACGCCGGGGCCATGCCTTCTGCCGCTACGCCGACGACTGCAACGTCCATGTGCGGTCGCGTCGGGCGGGAGAGCGGGTGATGGCCCTGCTGCGGCGCCTCCATGGCCGGTTGCACCTGACGGTGAACGAAGCCAAGAGCGCCGTGGCCCCCGTCTTCGGCCGCAAATTCCTCGGCTATGCCTTCTGGGCCGGACCGAAGGGAGAGGTCAGGCGGAGGGTCGCCGACAAGGCGATCACGGCGTTCAAGGACCACATCCGCGACCTGACGCCCCGGCTGACGGGACGGTCGATGGCCGCGGTGGTGGCGAGGCTGCGCGATTTCCTGCTGGGCTGGAAAGCCTACTTCCGACTGGCGCAAACTCCAAAGGTCCGGCGAACGCTGGACGAATGGATACGCCACCGGCTGCGGGCCATTCAGCTCAAGCAGTGGAAGCGGGGGAAGACCATCTTCCGGGAACTGACGGCCAGAGGGGCCAAGCCCGCCGTCGCCCAACAAATCGCGGCCAATGGCCGACCCTGGTGGGGCAACAGCGGCAAGCTTCTCAATGCAGTCCTCACGATCAAATGGGCAGACCAACTCGGACTGCCCAGGCTCGCATGACCTCAATCCCCCGAACCGCCCGGTGCGGACCCGCATGCCGGGTGGTGTGGCAGGGGTGCGACCTTCTCGGGTCGCCCCCTATGCCGATTGCGCCGGCCGGTCAGCCCTGGCCGAGCGGGATGGCGACGAAGCGCAGGTCGCCCTTGCGGTCGATCAGCAGCAGGATCGACTTCTTGCCCTGCTCCTTGGCCTTCTGGATCTTGCCGGTGACGTCCTCCGGCTTGCGGACCTCCTCCTGGCCGACCTCGACGATCACGTCGCCCGGGCGAACGCCCTTCTCGCCGGCGGTGGAACCGCTCTGCACCTCGGTCACGACCACGCCCTTCAGCTCGGGCTTGATCTCGTACTGCTGGCGCAGTTCCGGCGTGATGGCGGTCAGCTTCAGGCCCAGCGCCTCGGTCGCCTTCGGGGCCGGCCCCTTGTCCTTCGGCGCGCGCTCTTCCGGACCGGCGGCCAGCAGGCCCGATTCCTCGGCAGCCTCCAGCTCGCCGACCTTGACCTGCACGTTCATGGTCTTGCCCTTGCGCCAGACCTCGACCGGGACGGCCTTGTCGATGGCGGTTTCGGCAACCACGCGCGGCAGGCGCCGCATCTCGTTGATCTCCTTGCCGTCGAACTTGGTCACGACATCGCCGGCCTGGATTCCGCTCTTCGCGGCCGGGCCGTCCGGCGTGACCGAGGCGACCAGAGCGCCCTTGTGCGCCGGCAGGCCCAGGCTCTCCGCGATCTCCGGCGTGACCGCCTGAATACGGACGCCCAGCCAGCCGCGCCGCGTCTTGCCATAGTCGCGGAGCTGGGCCACGACCTGCTTGGCGAGGTTCGACGGGATGGCGAAGCCGATGCCGACCGACCCGCCCGAGGGCGAGAAGATGGCGGTGTTGATGCCGATCACCTCGCCGTTCAGGTTGAACATCGGGCCGCCGGAGTTGCCGCGGTTGATCGAGGCGTCGGTCTGCAGGAAGTCGTCATAGGGGCCGGCGTTGATGTCGCGCTGCCGGGCCGAGATGATGCCCGCGGTGACCGAGCCGCCGAGCCCGAACGGGTTGCCGATCGCCAGCACCCAGTCGCCCACCCGCATGGCGTCGCTGTCGCCGAAGGGCACGGCGACCAGCGGATGGTTGGTCTTGATCTTCAGCAGGGCGAGGTCGGTCTTGCTGTCCTTGCCGACGACCTCCGCCTTGATGTTGGTGTCGTCCTGCAGGATGACCGTGACCTCGTCGGCGTCCTGGATGACGTGGTTGTTGGTCACCACATAGCCGTTCTTGGCGTCGATGACGAATCCCGACCCCAGAGAGGTGGCCTTGCGCTGCGGCTGGTCCTGCTGCTGGCGGTCGAAGAAGTCACGGAAGAACTCCTCGAACGGCGAGCCCGGCGGGAACTGCGGCACCTCCGGACGCTGGCCCGGCTGGCGCTGCGGCGCGGCCTGGCTGGTGGAGATGTTCACGACGGCCGGCAGCAGCTTTTCCGCCAGATCGGCGAAGCTGCCCGGCGCGTTGCTGCGCCCCTGGGCGAGAGCCGGGGTGCCGGCGGCCAGCGTCACCGCGCAGACCGCCGCGGTGACCAGCATGCGGACGCCGGACAGCAGGGCGGACGGGCGGAGCCGCCGGGTGAGGAAAGGGGCGGCCGAAACGAAAGCGGCCGAACCGGTGTTGTCGGTGCGAATCAACTGCTTCTCCCTGCCAGACGACCGGCCCTGGTCGCGGTCATGCGGAACGGCGGCCGGAAGGCACGCCCGATCCGATGGCAGCGGATCTAGGGCATCCACCACATCGCTTCAAGCAACTGCCGCTGGGTCCAAGCCCCGGGGCAACCGTCCGAAGCGGCCGGATCCGCCCCGGCGCCGATCTCCTGGTCGTACGAGTATTCGTTGGCGACTATGGCCTTAAAATGGCGCGGAGGAAACGGCGGAGTCCCGTTTCATTGCCGGGAAAGGGGGATTTTTTGCGGGTTCCTCCTCCGCCCCCATCGGGCGGAGGAGGTGCCGCTTCCGTTACTTCTCCGGAGTGCTGCCGGCGCCGAAATAGCGGAAGAACTCGCCGGTGGGGCTCAGGACGAGGGTGGTGTCGTCCTTGTTCAGGGCCTTCCGGTAGGCTTCCAGCGACCGGTAGAAGCTGTAGAACTGCGGATCGATCGAGGTCGCCTCGCCGATCAGCTTGATCGCCTGGTTGTCGCCCTCACCGCGCAGGATCTGCGCGTCGCGCTGCGCCTCGGCCAGGATGACCGTGCGTTCGCGCTCGGCGCGGGAGCGGATCTGCTGCGACTGCTCCTGGCCCTGGGCGCGGGCCTCGGCGGCCTCACGTTCGCGCTCGGACCGCATGCGGGCGAAGATCGACTGGCTGGTCTCCTCCGGCAGGTCGGCGCGGCGGATGCGGACATCGACGATCTCGATGCCGAAGCGCTGGGCCTCGCCGTTCACCTGGCCGCGGATGTCGTTCATGATCCGCGCGCGCTCCTCCGACAGCACGGCCAGCAGGGTGACGCTGCCCAGCACGCGGCGCAGCGAGGAGTTGACGATCGAGTTCATCCGCGTCTCGGCGACCGCCTCGGTTCCCGCGGTCTGGTAGAACTTCAGCGGATCGTGGATGCGGTAGCGGGCAAAGGCGTCGACATCCAGGCGCTTCTGGTCGGCCAGGATCACCTGTTCGACCGGCGGGTCGAGGTCCAGCACGCGGCGGTCGAGGATCCGGACCTCCTGGATGAAGGGGATCTTCACCTGCAGGCCCGGTGTCTGGATGACCCGGCGCGGTTCGCCGAACTGCAGGACCAGCGCCTGCTGCGCCTCGTTCACGGTGAACAGGGCGGACGAGGCGACGACGGCGGCGGCGACGATGCCGAGGCCGGCGATGGCAAGGGTACGGTTCATGGCGTCTCTCCCCCTTACCGGTTGCTCTGCAACGACTGGGCGCCGGGAAGGGTCGTCGCGCCGGACGACTGGCTGCCGGGCTGCGCGATCGGGCCGCCGCTGCGCATCGGGATCTGCCCCGGCGCCGGCGGCGAGGCCGGGTGGAGCTGGCTCAGCGGCAGGTAGGGCACGACGCCCTGCGCGTTGCCGTCGACGATCACCTTGTTCCGGCCGCGCAGGATCTCCTCCATCGTCTCCAGGTAGAGACGGCGGGCGGTCACGTCCTTGGACAGGCTGTAGGCCTCGTGCACCTTGCGGAACCGGTCGGCGTCACCCTGGGCCAGGCTCACCACCTGCTCGCGGTAGGCCGAGGCCTCCTGGATCAGGCGCTCCGCTTCGCCTCGGGCGCGCGGAATGATGTCGTTGCGGTAGGCTTCCGCCTCGTTGCGGGCGCGCTCGCGGTCGGAGCGGGCACGCTGCACGTCGTTGAAGGCGTCGATGACCGGCGACGGCGGGTCGGCCTTCTGGAGCTGGACCTGCGTGATCTCGATGCCCGCCTGATAGTCGTCGAGCATCGCCTGCAGGAGCTGCCGGGTGGAGGATTCGATCTGCTGGCGGGCCTCGGTCAGGGCGGGCTGCAGCTCGGTCCGGCCGATCACCTCGCGCATCGCGCTCTCGGCCGCCTTCTTCACCGTCACCTCGGGCTCGCGGATCTTGAACAGGAACTGGCCCGCGTCCTTGATCACCCAGAACACCGTGAAGTCGATGTCGATGATGTTCTCGTCGCCGGTCAGCATCATCGACTCGTCCGTCACGTCGCGGTCGCCGCGGCGTCCGTCGCCGGCGGAGCGGTAGCCGACCTCGATGCGGTTGACGCGGGTGACCTTCGGCAGCAGCACCGATTCGATCGGCGACGGCAGGCGGTAGCGCAGGCCGGGCTGCTCGGTTCGCACCCACTGGCCGAACCGCATCACCACGCCCTGCTCGTCCGCCTCCACCCGATAGATGCCGCTGGCGAGCCAGACGAGCGCCAGCACGCCGACCACCAGGGCGATCCCGCGGCCGCTGCCGACGCCGCCGGGCATCACGCGCCGCAGACGGTCCTGGCTCCTGCGCAGGAGATCCTCAAGGTCGGGAGGCTGCGGACCGCCCCCGCCCCCGCCCCCGTTGCCGCCGCCGGGCGGCCGTCCCCACGGATTCTGGCCACCACCCGGCGGAGGACCCCAGGGGCCGCCACCTCCACCGCCCCCGCCTTGATTGCTCCACGGCATTCCGTTCAGTCCCCCTTCCTCACACTCTCGTCAGGTCGAGGGAACCGGTAAGCGGCCGGCTCCCTTTACCATTGTTATTCCTCGGTCCTATAGTGCCCCCGCCGATCAGGGCAGGGATCCACCAACGGATATCCGCCAATATCGGGAAGGCAGCGGAGTTTTCAACCATGGTGCAGGTCAGCGAAGCTCAAGTTCTGGACGCGCTCAAGTCCGTGATCGATCCGGAACGGGGCCGCGACATCGTCGGTCTCGGCATGTTGTCCGGTCTGGTGGTGCGTGACGGGCACGTCGCTTTCTCCATCGAGGTGGACCCCAAACGCGGCGCCCAGGCCGAGCCGGTGCGCCATGCCGCCGAGAAGGCGGTGGAGGCGATTCCCGGCGTCCTGTCGGTGACCGCCGTGCTGACCGCCCACCGTGCCGCCCCCGCCGGGCAGGCCGCCCCGCAGCAGGGGCACGGCCATGGTCACGCCCATGGCGCCGGAGAGCAGAAGGCGATGGTCCCCGGCGTCAAGGCGATCGTCGCCGTCGCGTCCGGCAAGGGCGGCGTCGGCAAGTCGACCACCGCCGTGAACCTGGCGCTGGGGCTGGCCGCCAACGGACAGCGGGTCGGGCTGCTCGACGCCGACATCTACGGCCCCTCCATGCCCCGCATGCTCGGCATCGCCGGCCGCCCCGGCAGCCCGGACGGGCGCCGGCTGGAGCCGATGGAGAATTACGGCATCAAGGTCATGTCCATGGGGTTCCTGGTGGCCGAGGATACGCCGATGATCTGGCGCGGCCCCATGGTGATGAGCGCGCTCCAGCAGATGCTGCGCGACGTGAACTGGGGCGAGCTCGACGTGCTGGTGGTGGACATGCCGCCGGGCACCGGCGACGCCCAGCTCACCATGGCGCAGTCGGTGCCGCTGGCCGGCGCCGTCATCGTCTCCACGCCGCAGGACATCGCCCTGCTGGACGCCCGCAAGGGGCTGAACATGTTCCGCCGGGTCGACGTGCCCGTCCTCGGCATCGTCGAGAACATGAGCTATTTCTGCTGCCCGAACTGCGGCCACCGCACCGACATCTTCAGCCACGGCGGCGCGAAGCGGGAGGCCGAGCAGCTCGGCATGGAGTTCCTCGGCGAGATTCCGCTGCACCTGTCGATCCGCGAGACCTCCGACCAGGGCCAGCCCATCGTCGTGTCGCAGCCGGACAGCGAGCACGCCAAGGCCTATCGCCGGATCGCCGCCCGCGTCTGGGAGAAGATCTCCGGCGCCACCGGTCCCAGCCGTGCCGCGCCGCGGATCGTGGTGCAGTAAGGGGCGGACCACACGCTCCGGTGGAGAGGGGATGGGATGCGAGGGGCAGCCCCGGTCGCTCGAAGCGCACCGGCTTGCCCCATCCCGATCAGGCTGATACAGTCGTTCCATCAACGCGATAGGTGCGCCCGGCACCCCTCACGTCTGCATTGTGCATCCCGCGCACAATGACCGTGGACGAACGGTTCCGCCAATGCGTTGATTTCACAATACAATCTCGACCAGAATCCATTGTGCGGCGGAAGAACGCTGCACAACGCGCACAACGCCGGCCATCCGCCCCCTACCTGCTCTGCGACGATTTGCCTCATACTGGAGCGGGGCAAGACAACGGGCGGGAACAGATGGCGGAGCTGGTTACGGTGGTCGTGCTGCTGGCGGCGATGGTGGTCGCCGTGCCGGTGGCGAAGCGATTCGGGTTCGGGGCGCCGCTGGGCTACCTCGCGGCCGGGCTGGTGGTCGGGCCGGCGGGGCTGGGGCTCGTCACCGACGTCGGCGCCATCGCCCACGCCTCGGAGCTCGGCGTCGTCCTCCTGCTGTTCCTGATCGGGCTGGAGCTGCGGCCGGCCCGCCTGTGGGTGATGCGCAAGGCCGTGCTGGGGCTGGGCGGGGCACAGGTGATCGTCACCGCGGTGGTGGTCGGGGCGCTCGCCGCATTCGGGCTCGGCCTGCCGCTGCCGGCGGCGGTCGTGCTGGGGTTCGGGCTGGCGCTCTCCTCCACCGCCATGGTGCTGCCCATGCTGGCGGAGCGGGAGCTGCTGGCCGGCCTGTCGGGCCGCAACGCCTTCTCGATCCTGCTGTTCCAGGACCTCGCGATCATCCCGGCGGTGGCCCTGCTGCCCCTGCTCGGCAACAGCGGCGCGATGCCGGACGCCGACGGGGCCTGGCTGGCGGTCGCCAAGGGGGTGGGCGCGATCGCCCTGGTGCTGGTCGGCGGCCGCTATCTGGTACGGCCGGCCTTCCGCGCCGCCGACAGCGCCAAGTCGCCGGAGATCTTCACGGCGACGGTCCTGCTGATCGTCATCGGCACCGCCGTCTTCGTCCAGGCCGCCGGGCTGTCCATGTCGCTCGGCGCCTTCATGGCCGGCGTGCTGCTGTCCGATTCGGAATACCGGCACGAGGTCCGTGCCGACATCGAGCCGTTCGAGGGGCTGCTGCTCGGCCTGTTCTTCGTGTCGGTCGGCATGGCCGCCGACATCCCGGCCCTGCTGGCCGAGCCGGTGCGCTTCATCGCGCTGGCCCTCGGGCTGATGCTGGTGAAGGCGGCGGTTCTGGTCGGGCTGGGCCGGTTCGGCGGCCTGCGCATCGGCGGCTCGGTCCGCATGGCGACGGTGCTGAGCCAGGGCGGCGAGTTCGGCTTCGTCCTCTTCGGCCTCGCCGTCTCGGTCGGGGCGATGACCCAGGCGCAGGCCTCGGCCGCCATGCTGGTCGTCACCCTGTCGATGCTCGCCACCCCCTTCCTCTTCTCGGCGGAGGAGCGCTGGCTGGCACCGCGGCTGATCGTCAAGTCGCCGCGGCCCTTCGACCGGATCGAGACCGACGGCTCGCCGGTCCTCATCTGCGGCTTCGGCCGGGTCGGCCAGATCGTCGGCCGCATCCTGCGCCTGCGCGGCATCCCCTTCACCGCGCTGGAGAAGGACGCGGCGCAGGTCGATTTCGTCCGGCGCTTCGGCAACAAGGTCTTCTACGGCGACCCCACCCGGCCCGAACTGCTGCGCGCCGCCGGGGCGGAGACCGCCAGGGTGCTGGTGGTGGCGCTGGCCGATGTGGAGGAATCGCTGCGCGTCGTGGAGATCGCCCGGCGCCACTTCCCCAACCTGACCATCCTGGCCCGCGCCCGCAACCGGCGCCACGCCCATTACCTGATGGACCGCGGCGTCACCCACATCGTCCGGGAAACCCTCGACTCGAGCCTGCGGCTGACCGGGGACGTGCTGCAGACGCTGGGCCTGCCGCAGGACGAGGTCGCCCGCACGCTCGACACCTTCCGCGCCCATGACGAACGGACGCTCCTCCGCCAGCACGCCGTCCACCATGACGAGACCCGGCTCATCCAGACCTCGCGGCAGGCCGCAGCCGAGCTCCAGGCCCTCTTCGAGGCGGACCGGGACGAGCGGTGACGGCGCGGGGGCCTCAGTCGATCAGCAGGCTGTCGTCGCTGATCTCCACCCCGCCGCGCTGCCGGGCGAACAGGGCGAGCAGGTGGGGCACGTCCAGCCCGGCGCGCTCCTCCCCCGCGACGTCCAGCACCACCTGCCCCTCGTGGAGCATGACGGTGCGGTCGCCATAGTCGAGCGCCTGGCGCATGGAATGGGTGACCATCAGCGTGGTCAGCCGGTTCTCGCGGACGATCCGGCGCGTGAGGTCCAGAACGAAGTCGGCCGTCGCCGGGTCCAGCGCCGCCGTATGCTCGTCGAGCAGCAGGATCTTGGACCCGGACAGCGTGGCCATCAGCAGGCTGACCGCCTGCCGCTGCCCGCCGGACAGCAGGCCCATCCGGTCGTGCAGCCGCCGTTCCAGCCCCAGCCCCAGCTCGGCGATCCGCTCGCGGAACTGGTGGCGGCGGTCGGAGCGCAGCGCCAGCCCCAGGCCGCGCCGCCGCCCGCGCGCCGCAGCCAGCGCCATGTTCTCCTCGATGGTGAGGTTGGCGCAGCTCCCCGCCATGGGGTCCTGGAAGACGCGGGCGACCAGGGCGGACCGCCTGGGCGTGGTCCAGCGCGTGACGTCCGTGCCGTCGATGGCGATCGTCCCGCGCTCGGCCAGCACGTCCCCGGCCAGCGCGCCCAGCAGGGTCGACTTGCCGGCGCCGTTGGAGCCGATGACCGTGACGAACTGCCCCTCGGGGATGGTCAGGTCCACCCCGCGCAGCGCCTTCTTCTCCAGCGGCGTGCCGCGGCCGAAGGTGACGTGGATACCCTGGACGGTGATCATCGGGCCCCTCCCGCGGCGGCCTTCAGCCGCGGCAGGATCAGCGCCACCGCCACCAGCACGGCCGTCACGAGGTTGAGGTCGGAGGCCTGCAGCCCGATGGCGTCGGCCGACAGGGCGACCTGCACCGCCAGCCGGTAGAGGATCGACCCGACGACGCAGCCGATCAGGGCCAGCACCAGCATGCGGGCCGGCAGCACCGTCTCCCCGACGATGACCGCCGCCAGCCCGACGACGATGGTGCCAAGCCCGGTGGTGACGTCGGCGAAGCCGTTGGTCTGGGCGAACAGCGCGCCGGCCAGACCGCACAGCCCGTTGGACAGCGCCATGCCGGCATAGATGTGGGCGTCGGTGTCGACCCCCTGCGCCCGCGCCATCCGGGCGTTCGCCCCGGTCGCCCGCATGGCGAGCCCGAACTCGCTCGCCAGGAACCGCGCCAGCAGCAGGACCACCGCCACCACGATGACCAGGACCACCAGCGGCCGCACCAGATGGTCGGGCAGTCCCAACCCGTAGAAGGGAGTCAGCACCGTCTCCTGCGTCAGAAGCGCCACGTTCGGTCGCCCCATCACCCGCAGGTTGACGGAGAAGAGGGCGATCATCGTCAGGATGCTCGCCAGCAGATGCAGGATGCGGAACCGCACGTTCAGCGTCGCCGTCACCAGGCCGGCAGCGGCACCGGCCAGCGCGGCGGCGAAGCTGGCGAGCCAGGGATTGGCTCCGGCCACCAGCAGGGCCGCGGCGACGGCAGCCCCCAGCGGGAAACTGCCGTCGACCGTCAGGTCGGGGAAGTCGAGCACCCGGAACGACAGGTACACGCCAAGGGCGACCAGCGCGTAGACCAGTCCGATCTCTATGGCGCCGAAAAAGGCGATCTCACTCATGAACTGCAGACACCCCAGGCCTTGCCGCCTGCCCCTTCCCTGCCCGGTTGCCCGAGCGCCCCGGCCCCGTTACTGGCCGACCACCTTGGTCGCCCGCTTCACCACCGCGTCCGGCAGGGTAACGCCCTGGGCCGCGGCGGCCTTGGGGTTGACGTACAGGTCGGTGCCCTTGGCGAGGACGGCCGGCATGTCCCCCGGCTTCTCCCCCTTCAGGACGCGGGCGGCGAGATCGCCGGCCTGCCGGCCGACCTGGGTGTAGTCGAAGCCGATGGAGGCGACCGTGCCGCGGCCGACGCTGTCGGTGTCGGCGGAGAAGACCGGAAGCTTCGACTGCTGACCGACCGCGATCACGCTTTCCAGCGCCGAGACGACGGTGTTGTCCAGCGGCACGTAGACGGCCTCGACCTTGCCGACCAGACCGCGGGCGGCGGCCTGCGCGTCGGCGGACTTGGTGGCGGTGGCCTCGACGACGGCGAGTCCGGCCTTGCCGGCCTCTTCCTTCAGCTTGCTCACCAGCGCTACCGAGTTCGCCTCGCCGGGGTTGTAGAGCACGCCGATGCGCTTGACGGCCGGCACGATCTCGCGGATCAGGGCGACATGCTCGGCGACCGGAGCCATGTCGGACACGCCGGTGATGTTGGCGCCCGGCTTGTCCATCGACTTGACGAGTTGCGCGCCGACCGGATCGGTCACCGCGGCGAAGACCACCGGGATGTCCTTGGTCGCCGCCGCGACGGTCTGCGCCGATGGGGTGGTGATGGGAACGATGAGATCGGGCTTGGAGCCGGCGAACTGGCGGGCGATCTGCGCGGCGGTGGCGGGGTTGCCCTGGGCGCTCTGGAACTCGACCTTCAGGTTCTGGCCGGGGGTCCAGCCGGCCGCCTTCAGCGACTCGATCACTCCCGCACGGATGGCGTCCAGCGACGGATGCTCGACGATCGCGGTGATCGCTACCGTCTTGCTCTGGCTCTGCGCATAAGCCGCCGGAGCCATGGGAGCGGCGAAGGCCGCAACGGCAAGCGCGGCGCACATCAGACGCGTGATCGGCATGGCATTCCCCTTCCTGTCCGGTCGTTACCCCTCCCGTAGACCGCCGGGATGGTCCTCGTCAACGAGGCTCGGCGTGCCGCAGCCCTGCACCCCTCCCGGCGAATATGCCGGGCGGTACGGAAGCGGGGTGGTGCGGATCGCTTGACCGCCTATATTGTGGGCACACCAACGGAAACCGGCGGAAGGAATCGGCATGGCCCCCGTGGCGGAGACACCCTCCAAATTCACCGCCGCGATGCGCGGCCTCATGGGCCGGTGCCCCCACTGCGGGCTGGGGAAGCTGCTGCGCAACTACCTGAAGCCGGTGGACCGCTGCGCTGTCTGCGGCGAGCCCTATGGCCACCTGCGCGCCGATGACGCCCCGCCCTGGCTGACCATCCTGGTGGTCGGCCATATCGTCATTCCGGCCCTGCTGCATGTCGAGCAGACCTGGGAATGGCCTATGTGGCTGCATATGGCGGTCTGGCCGTTGCTGGCCCTCGTTCTGACCCTGATCCTGCTGCCGCGCTTCAAGGGCCTGATCCTCGGCATCATGTGGAGCACCGGCGCCCACGATGACGAGCCGGAGGAGGCCGCCGAAGCCCCTCCGCTCAATCGAAGCTGAGCGAGAAGGAGGCCCGGCCGGCGCCGGCCGCGAAGCGTTGCCACATCACGCCATAGGCCGCCTCCAGCGCCCGCGTGAAGCGCACGCCGTCCAGTGCCGGCGACGACCGCAGCCGGTCCCGCATCGTACCCCGCAGCGCCGAAAGCGACGCCGGGTCCGAGACCAGCGCGGCGGCCATGGCGACATAGGCGTCCGGCCCCTCGACCGCCAGCGGCGCCAGCCGGGCGGAGGTCAGGTGCGTGACGGAATGACGCGCGCAGAAGCGGTCGCCACCCAGCGTCACCACCGGCACGCCCATCCACAGTGCCTCCAGCGTGGTCAGGCCGCCGGAATAGGGAAATGGATCCAGCGCCACGTCGATCTCGCCATAGCCGGCGAGAAACTCCCGGTGCGGCGCGCCGCCCCGGACGTCCAGCCGTCCGGGGTCGGCCCCGGCCGACTCGAAGAGGGCGAGGGTCCGGACCTGCTGCGCCGGATCGTCCAATCCCGGCGTGCGGAGCAACAGCCGCGATCCCGGCACCGCGGCCAGGACCCGCCCCCACAGCGCCGCGACCTCCGCGTTCAGCTTCGGCAGGGCGTTGAAGCTGCCGAAGGTCGGAAATCCGCGCTCCAGCATCGGCAGCGGAGCGACATCCGGGGCATCGTCCGGCGGTCCCCAGGGGACATAGGCGTCCGGCATGCGCACGATCCCCTCGATCGCCCAGCCGTCCGCACCCTCAGGGCTCTGCCGGGAGTCGGAGATCAGATAGTCCATTGCCGGCAGGCCGGTCGTGCCGACATAGCCGGCCCAGGTGGCCTGGACCGGCGCCGGCCGCCGGGCGAAGACCCCGAGCCGGTTGCCGAAGGTATGCCCGGCCAGATCGACCAGGATGTGGATGCCGTCCTCCCGAATCCGGCGGCTCAACGCCTCATCATCCATCCCCGCGGTCCACACCCAGCGGTCGGCCAGCCCTTGCAGGCGCTGCGTCTTCCAGTCGGGGTTGGCGGTATTGGCATAGCAGGTGATTTCCACGGCCGCGCGGTCATGGGCCGCCAGCACCGGCTCCAGGAAATAGCCGACGGGATGGGCGCGGAAATCGGGGGAGACATAGCCGATCTTCAGCCGCGGCGCCGGAGCCGGCGCGGAAGCGGCCGGACGATCCGGATAGCGGGCGCCCCAGTCGGCATGGGCTTTTGCGATCTGCTCCATCGATCGCGCCGGGTCGAACTGCATCAGGTAGAGCAGCGCGCTGTGCAGCGGATCGGCGTCGGGGTGACCTCGCAGCGCCTGCTCCAGCGCCGCGATGGCCTCGGCGATGCGTCCCTGCAGGGCAAGGACCCTCGTTGCCCGATTCGCCATCACCTCGGCCCGGGCAGGGTCGCGGTCCAGCGCCTCCCGGTAGGCCGAATCGGCCTCGTCCAGGCGGTTCAGTTCGGCGAGTGCATTGCCGAGGTTGTAGGGATGCACCCAGTTGGCAGAGTCGAGTCGCCCGGCACGGCGGTAGAGCGTCGCCGCCTCTTCCCGCCGGCCCTGGGCCCGGAGCAGTACGCCGCCGTTGGCAAGCGCCGCCGCCGACTGCGGCGCCAGGACGATGGCGCGGCGGTAGCAGGACTCCGCCACGTCGGCCCGGCCTGCGCTGCGCAGCCGATCGGCAACCACCAGCAGTCCTTCGAGCGCCAGGGCCAGTCCGCCGTCGAGATTCAGCGCCCCGGCGTAGGCCTGTGCCGCGCCGACGGCATCGCCGGCGCTTTCCATCACCAGCCCGTAGTTGGCCCACCAGGGCGCCTCGGTCGGGCAGGCGGCGATGGAGCGGGCGATCAGATCCAGCGCCTCGTCCAGGCGCCCCGCCTGCGCCGCAACCAGGCCTCGGCGGTGAAGTGCTTCGGCCTCTTGCGGCGTCATGCGGTCCCCTTCTTCGAGCGGCAGGTCTGCCGGACTTACTCGGCCCGGCCGAGCTGGTCCATCAACTCGCGCCATTCGCGCTTGGACAGGCCGCTCGTCTCCTGCGTCACCGGTTCGCCGGCCAGCAGACGCTTGACCACCTCCATACCGGTCCTGGACAGGCTGGTGCCACCCAGGCGGTACTCGCTGAAGGCCTCGAACACCGCGGGCACCCAGCGGCGGACGACGTCCAGCATGGCCTCCGCATAGACGCGGATCTCGTACTGGGCATGGGTGTCCGCCCGCAGGCTGAGGAAGTGGAGCAGGTTGTGCAGGTCCACCTTCCAGTACCACTGGGTGTAGTAGTTCAGCGTCAGGTTCATCCGCGCCAGCTCGCGCGCCAGCCCCTGGCGGGACGGGTCGATCTGGGTGCCGTCCTCCCGGTGGTTCAGCATCTCCTCATAGTGGCCGTAGACCTGCTCGGCATCGTCGCGCAGCAGCTTGAGGACGCCGGCCGCCTCCTCGCCCTCCAGCAGGTCGCCGCGCCCCTGGCGATTGACGACGGCCTGGGCGCCCAGGTTCTCCGGCGCCGGGACGTAGAACTCGCGGTCGAGGATCGAGTAGCGGGCGGAGTACTCGTTCACGTTGGCCGTACGGTGGCGGATCCACTGGCGTGCCACGAAGATCGGAAGCTTGACGTGGAACTTGATCTCGCACATCTCGAACGGGGTCGAGTGGCGGTGGCGCATCAGGTACTTGATGAGCCCGGCATCCTCCGAGACCTTCTTCGTACCCTTGCCATAGGACACGCGGGCGGCCTGGACCACGGCCGAGTCGTCGCCCATGTAGTCGACGACTCGCACGAATCCGTGATCGAGCACCTCGATCGGCTGGTAGAGGATCTCCTCCAGCGCCGGAACGGTCGCGCGGCGGGTGGTGTAGGTGGCGGCGCGCAGGCGATCGATTTCGTCGCGCTGCTCGGGCGTGATCGGCATGGTAGCTCCGGGGTTCTGTCGGGCGGCACTCTAACGGGCTGGCCCCACCCCTCTCAATCCCCTTTGCATGCCCGGCGCGAATGCCTATATTGGCATCGTCGGTTCGCCGACTATGGCGATAAACGCCTTGCGGAATAAGCGTTGTGGACCCGGGGGCGGTACCCGGCGCCTCCACCAATCGTAAACCGGCTTCGTTGACCGGGATCGTTGGGGGCGAAATAGGATCGACACGCGTAGTAAAGGCATGGTCTTCGCCCGGCATGGTTCCGCCGTTATCGGGCCGTTGCAATAGTTGCCAACGACAACGTTGCTCAGGCTCGCCTCGCTGCCTAACGGCGGCTGGTAGCCTAAACCTAATCCCCGCGGGTTAGCGCCCAAGGGTGGGGCCGTGGGCCGCCTAGCAACAGAAGGCCCACACCTTACCAGCCTGCGCCTGACCCGGTGCGCTCCGAGGACCCGCGTGATTATGTCGAGAGAGCAGCTCCGCTACGACCTGATGGTCGAATCCGCCCTTCGCGGTGTCGTCCGCGAGGCACTGACCCAGGTGGCGGAACGGGGATTGCCCGGCAACCATCACTTCTACCTCACCTTCCGCACCGGCTATCCGGGCGTCTCCATCCCGGATTATCTCTCGGCCCAGTACCCGAACGAGATGACCATCGTCCTGCAGTTCCAGTATTACGGGCTGGAGGTGCACGACGACCGGTTCGAGGTGACGCTGAGCTTCAACAACGTGCATGAGCGGCTGGTGATACCCTTCGCCGCCATCAGCACCTTCGCCGATCCGTCGGTGAACTTCGCCCTGCAGTTCCAGCCGATGATCCCGGCAGAATCGGCCGAGGTCGCCCCCCTGCCCTCCCGCGCCGGCAGCGCGGACAAGGGTGCCGAGAAGGGGGAGAAATCCGACGACAAGTCCGCCGGTCCGGCCGAGGAGCCGAAACGCGGCGAGGTCGTTGCGCTCGACGCTTTCCGCAAGAAGTAAGCTACCATGGCCGCCGTCGCGTCGAACGAGTTCGTCGCGATGATCTGCGAATCGCTAGCCCGGCTCGGCGATGTCCGGGCCCGGCGCATGTTCGGCGGTTACGGCATTTCCTGCGACGGGGTACCCTTCGCCCTGGTGGCCTTCGACACGCTGTTCTTCCGAACTGACGAAACCAACCGGCCGGCTTACGAATCGCTGGGGCTCCAGCCCTTCCGCCCCTTCGCGGACCGGCCGGATCCCCGGCCGATGGTCATGCCCTACCACACGCCGCCCGACAGCGTCTTCGACGATCCGGAGGAGATGCTGGCCTGGGCGAGACCGGCCTTGGAGGCGGCGTTGCGGGCGCGGGCGAAGAAGCCGCCCGCTTCGGCCGGACGGCGCCGGAAGGCCGGCGCCGGGTCCTGATCTTCAGATTTCCTCAGCCCTTCAGATGTTCTCGGCCATGTGGACGGTCGCGTTGTCGGCCTGGGCCGCGGTCGTGCGCTGGCGAAGCTGCCGGGCGAAGCGGACCGGATTCGGCAGGTGCGACAGCAGGGTTCCCACCTTGCCGAAAGAGGCGGTGGCCCGGCCGATGGTCATCACGTCGGCAAGGCGGCGGTCGATGAACGCCCAGGTCTCAACATGTTCCTCCGACTGGTCGTCCAGCCAGTAGAAGGTGGAGGAACTGACCACGGCCGACAGCAGGGCCCGCTTGGTATAGTGGTTGTAGTCGGTGGAGGTGTCGCCGGCGGCGAACCACATGGCATCCACCGTGCGGTACAGCAGCCGCATCCCCAGCCCGACGTTCTGCGGCAGGGCCAGCCACGCCATCAGCCGGCGCTTCGCCTCACGGTGGGGCTCCAGCACCTGGAAATGCGTGCGGACGGCCAGCGCGATCTTGTCGCGGACCTTCATCTCCTCCAGCGGGTGGGCCTCCAGCGCCGCCAGCATCCGGCGGTTCGTCCAGTCGACGAAATGCTCCACCAGATCAGGGATCCCGCCGGGGAAGGCGCGGTAGACGGCCGTGCCGTCATGGCCGGCCATGGTGGCCCCGTCCCGCAGGGCCTGCATGGTCCAGCCGTCGAACACGACGTTCGGCAGGGTCGACAGCAGGATCTCGTCGCGCAGGTCGTCGATGGTTGGGTTGATGGCGGGCATGGGAACCTCGTCTCCTTCCGGTCAGCCCTGCTCCTGCTGGCGCAGGGCATCGGCGATGTAATGCAGTTCCTCGGTGAAGGCCAGCAGCCTCAGATCCGTCATGCGGTCCAGGTAGAGAACCCCGTCCAGATGATCCGTCTCGTGCTGCACGACGCGGGCGTGGAACCCGTCCGCCTCCCGCTCGACCAACTCGCCGTCGAGGCCGTAGCCGCGGTAGCGGATGCGGCTCCAGCGCGGGACCATGCCACGCAGGCCGGGAATCGACAGGCAGCCTTCCGGCCCCAGTTCCATCCCGTCGCCCAGCGGCTCGATCACCGGATTGATCAGAACGGTGATGCCGACCGACTCGCCGCCGGAGCGGTCCGCCGGAACCCGGAAGACGATGATCCGCTTCGACTCGTGGACCTGGGGAGCGGCAAGTCCGACTCCGGGGGCGTCCAGCATCGTCTCAATCATATCCTCCGCCAGCCGGCGGATGGCCGGGGCGGTCGGGTCGGAAACGGGTGACGCGACGGTGCGCAGCACCGGATGTCCCATGCGGGCGATCTTGAGGAGTGCCATGCCCTATTATCTGGGACGGGAGGGTAGGCCGGCAATCATTTCGCTCCATTTCCCTCCTTCTTGCCGTCTTGCGGCCATTTCGCACGGCACTCCCCCCTTCACAAGCGTGAAGGAGCGTGATACACACTGCTCCCACACAAGGGGGTGCGCCCGCATGCGCATGCCCGTTCGTTGCTGAAAAGCGACACGGCTCTTTAGAAAGGGTGACGGTTAACGTGCAAGTTCTGGTCCGAGACAACAACGTCGATCAGGCCCTCCGCGCGCTCAAGAAGAAGATGCAGCGCGAGGGTATCTTCCGCGAAATGAAGCTGCGCCGGAACTACGAGAAGCCCTCGGAGAAGCGTGCGCGCGAGAAGGCCGAGGCGGTGCGTCGCACCCGCAAGCTGCTGCGCAAGCGCATGGAGCGTGAGGGCTATTAATTCTCTGGCGCACCCGCGCCGGCAGAGTTGAGGCGCCCGCAAAGCGCCAGAGACCCCTTTGTGTCTTGCACCGACCGCCCCGTGATGTTTCGCGCGGGCGGTTTTGGTGTATCTGCGCGTCGACCCAGCGAAAGGCCGACCCCATGAGCGCGTCCAAGGCGATCACCCGCACCTCTGTCCCCAGCCTGCGTGCCCGCAAGGGTGGCGAGCCCATCGTCTGCCTGACCGCCTATACGGCGCCGATGGCGCGCCTGCTCGACCCGCATGTCGATCTGCTGCTGGTCGGCGATTCGCTGGGAATGGTGATCTACGGCTTCGACAGCACGCTGCCGGTCACGCTCGACCTGATGATCGCCCATGGCGGCGCCGTGGTGCGCGGCTCGTCCACGGCCTGCGTGGTGGTCGACCTGCCCTTCGGCAGCTATCAGGAGAGCCCGCAGACGGCCTACCGCAACGCGGCCCGCGTGATGGCGGAGACCGGCGCCCAGGCGGTGAAGCTGGAAGGCGGGTTGGAGATGGCGGAGACGGTCGCCTTCCTCACCAGCCGCGGCGTGCCCGTCATGGGCCATGTCGGACTGCTGCCGCAGTCGGTGAACGCGCTCGGCGGCTACAAGGCGGTGGGCCGGGACACGGCGTCGGCCGAGCGGATTCGCGCCGACGCCTGCGCCATCGCCGAGGCCGGTGCCTTCTCCCTGGTCATCGAAGGCACGATGGAGCCGCTCGCCCGGCAGATCACGCAGGACGTCGCCATCCCCACCATCGGCATCGGCGGTTCTCCCGCCTGCGACGGGCAGGTTCTGGTCAGCGACGACCTGCTGGGCCTGTTCGGCGAGTTCAAGCCGAAATTCGTCAAGCGCTACGCTAACCTCGCCGAGACTGTCGGCCAGGCGGTCGCGACCTATGCGGACGAGGTGCGCAGCCGCCGCTTCCCCGGTCCGGAGCACTGTTTCGGCGTCAAGGCACCGGCGGAGACGGGCTGAGGCCGGCCGTCACGCCTGGCGGACCATCAGGTAGATCGACGCGGCGCACAGCCACATCCCGACCAGCAGCAGCCCGCAGGCCACCCGCGTCCACCAGTTCAACTGGCCTTCGATCCGATCGTCGGGGTATGGCTCCTCGACCGCCTTTTCCCACTGTTCCATGGCCCGAACTCTCTGTTGATTGGTCGACACGTCCGGAATAGCGCCGGGCTGTTGCGGACATGTGTCCCGGAGTCGGGCCTTGTGTAACGGATGGTAACAGCGGGGTTCAGCGGCGGGAGCCGGCCGGCTACAGCCCCTCCACCACGATCATGCGGAACTCGGCGGCGTCCTTGCGCGCTTCCCGTGCCGCGAGGTACTGCGGGCTGTCGTAGAAGGCCCTGGCGGCGGCCATGTCGGGGAACTCCACCACGACGATGCGGTTCGGCTGCCAATCACCCTCCAGCACCTCCGTCGCCCCTCCCCGGCTGAGGAAGCGCCCGTTGTAGGCGGCAATCGCCGCCGGGCTCAGCGACTTGTAGGCCTCATAGGCGACGGGATCGGTGACCTTGGCATCGACGATGACGTAGGCGGGCATGACGGCGGATTCCTGCGTTGGGCCTCAAGGGCGCCCACTGTAGCGCGCCACCGGCCGGGGCAAAAAAGAAACCCGCCGGCCCCGGGGAGTCGGCGGGTTCAGCGCGTATAAGCTGGGCCGGGAGGATCAGGCCTCCATGGCCTTCACCACCTCTTCGGTGACCTTCTTGGCGTCGCCGAACAGCATCATGGTGTTCGGGCGGAAGAACAGCTCGTTCTCGACGCCGGCATAGCCCGAGGCCATGGAGCGCTTGATGAAGAACACCGTCTTCGCCTTCTCGACGTCCAGGATCGGCATGCCGTAGATCGGCGAGGCGGGGTCGGTCTTGGCCGCAGGGTTGGTCACGTCGTTGGCGCCGATGACGAAGGCCACGTCGGCGGTGCCGAAGTCGCGGTTGATGTCCTCCAGCTCGAACACCTCGTCATACGGCACGTTGGCTTCCGCCAGCAGCACGTTCATGTGGCCCGGCATGCGGCCGGCAACGGGATGGATGGCGTACTTGACCTCCACCCCTTCCTTCTTCAGGTGGTCGGCCATCTCGCGCAGCGCGTGCTGCGCCTGGGCGACCGCCATGCCGTAGCCGGGGACGATGATCACCGACTGGGCGTTCTTCATGATGTAGGCGGCGTCCTCGGGCGAGCCGGCCTTCACCGAACCCTTCGGACCGCCGCCACCGCCGGCGGCGGCGGCCGCACCCTCGCCGCCGAAGCCGCCGAGGATCACGTTGAAGATCGAGCGGTTCATGCCCTTGCACATGATGTAGGACAGGATCGCACCCGAGGAGCCCACAAGGGCGCCCGTGATGATCAGCAGGTTGTTCTGCAGCGTGAAGCCGATGCCGCAGGCCGCCCAGCCGGAATAGCTGTTCAGCATGGAGATGACGACCGGCATGTCGGCGCCGCCGATCGGCAGGATCAGCAGGAAACCCAGCGCCAGCGCCACCAGGATGATCAGCCACATGGCGGCGGCCGAGTTCGACTGTACCAGCCAGATGATCAGCAGCACCGTCAGCACGCCGAGCGCGGCGTTCAGCGGGTGCTGCATCGGGAAGACCAGCGGCTTGCCGGTCACCAGTCCCTGCAGCTTGGCGAAGGCGACGATCGAGCCGGTGAAGGTGATCGCGCCGATGGCGGTTCCCAGCGCCATTTCGACCAGCGAGCCCTTGGCGATGGCTCCCCGCACGCCAATGCCGTAGGCCTCCGGCGAGTAGAAGGCGGCCAGCGCCACGAACACGGCGGCCAGACCGACCAGCGAGTGGAAGGCGGCGACGAGCTGCGGCAGGGCCGTCATCTCGATCTTCTTCGCCACGACATAGCCGATGGCGCCGCCGATCGCGATGCCCAGCACGATCATCCAGTAGGACTGGACGAAGGGCGAGGCCAGCGTGGTGACGATGGCGATGGTCATGCCGACCATGCCGTAGATGTTGCCCTGACGCGAGGTCTCGGGCGAGGACAGGCCCCTCAACGCCATGATGAAGCAGATCGAGGCGACCAGATAGAGAAGGGCGGACAGCGTTTCCATGGGTTTACTTGCCCTTCTTCTTGAACATGCTCAGCATGCGCTGGGTGACCAGGAAGCCGCCGAAGATGTTGACGCTGGCCAGGATGACGGCGAGGAAGCCCATCATCTTGGAAAAGCCGAAGTCGGCCGGACCCGCCGCGATCAAGGCGCCGACGATGATGACCGAGGACACCGCGTTGGTGACCGCCATCAGCGGCGAGTGGAGAGCCGGCGTCACGCGCCAGACCACGTAATAGCCGACGAAGCAGGCCAGGACGAAGACGGTCAGGCCGGTGATGAAGAAGCTGCCATGGCCGCCGGCCGCGTCGGCGACCGGCTGGGCGTGGGCGGCAAGCTGCGCCGTGACGGCGTCCGCCTGCTGCTTCAGCACTTGAACCTTCGCCATCAGATCGTTGATCTGGGCGGAAACTTGGGTCTGATCCATGAAGGAGATCTCCTCGAGGCCGCTCAGCCGGCGAAGGCGGGATGGACGACCGCGCCGTCGCGGGTCAGCGCGATGGCCTTCACGATCTCGTCGTCCCAGTTGACCAGGATGCCCTTGGCCTCCTTGTCGTGCAGCACCTGCAGCAGGGCCAGCAGGTTCTTGGCATAGAGCAGCGAGGCGGACTCGGCGATGCGGCTCGGGTAGTTGGCGTGACCGACGATCTTCACCCCATTCGTGGTGGTGACGACCTTGCCCAGTTCCGCCCCCTCGACGTTGCCGCCCTGCTCGACCGCCAGGTCG
Source organism: Azospirillum thermophilum (assembly GCF_003130795.1). NCBI lineage: Bacteria > Pseudomonadati > Pseudomonadota > Alphaproteobacteria > Rhodospirillales > Azospirillaceae > Azospirillum > Azospirillum thermophilum. Next base: position 1,331,646 of record NZ_CP029353.1, on the reverse strand, counting down.
ACGATGACCGACCCGGGCTTCATCGAGGCGACATGCTCGCGCGTCACCAGGATCGGCGCCTTGCGGCCGGGGATCAGCGCGGTGGTGATGACGATGTCCTGCTTCTTGATATGCTCGGCGACCAGCGCGGCCTGCTGGCGCTTGTAGTCGTCGGACATCTCCTTGGCGTAACCGCCGGCCGTCTCGGCCTGCTTGAACTCCTCGTTCTCGACGGCGACGAAGGTGCCGCCGAGCGACTGCACCTGCTCCTTCACCGCCGGACGCACGTCGGTGGCCGACACGATGGCACCGAGGCGCTTGGCGGTCGCGATGGCCTGCAGGCCGGCGACGCCGACGCCCATGATGAAGGCGCGCGCCGGCGGAACGGTGCCGGCGGCGGTCATCATCATCGGGAAGGCGCGGCCATACTCGCCGGCGGCATCCACCACCGCCTTGTAGCCGGCGAGGTTCGCCTGGCTCGACAGCACGTCCATCACCTGGGCGCGCGTGATGCGCGGCATGAATTCCATGGCGAAGGCGTTGACGCCGGCGTCGGCATAGGCCTTCACCAGGTCGCGGCTGTTGTACGGATTCAGGATGGCGAACAGCAGCGCTCCGCGCTTCATCAGCGACAGCTCGTCCAGCTCACCTTCCCCCGAAGCGAGCGGACGCTGTACTTTCAGCACGATGTCGGCGTCCCGCAGCAGCGCCGCGGGATCGGCCACGATGGAAGCGCCGGCGGCCTCGAAAGCCGCGTCGGTGATGCTGGAGCCGAGGCCGGCTCCCTGTTCCACCACGACGTCGAGTCCGAGCCCCTTCAGCTTCTTCACCGTTTCGGGAGACGCCGCTACGCGGAGTTCTCCCGCGCGTCGCTCCTTGGGTACGGCGACCTTCATTTTCCACTCCCCTGCCTCAAAAGGGCACAACGCCCCGCAACGGCCAAATCCCCAGGCCGTCTTTGCGGCGCTCCGCCACGACGACCGGCATACATGCCGGATTTGAGCGGCTTTGTGAAGCCACACAGGTTGATGGTACTACCAGCCTCTCCTTCGCGTCGCAACAAAGCCATGTTCGAGCTGGCAATTGCAGCAGGATTGTTGTGAAATCTCCGACAACCGCGGCATTTCGGAACCCACCCTCTGTCAAGTCCGCTTTCCGCCTCCTTGCGCGACAGTTGGCCGCAGCGCCCAGCTACCTGCCCCGCGCCGGCCGCCGGGCCACGGGAATCGCATTTGAAAAAGAGGAGTAGCGTCGTGGGTGGAAATGGATTCTGACTATCGGCCCAAGGCAGAGGAACTGTGTCGATGGCCGGTGTGTTTCGCATTTCCTTTCAAGGGCTACCCGATCCGCGAACGGGCAATGCCCGTCGTCACGACCTGCTGGAGGTGCTGACCATCGCGCTGACGGCATCGATCTGCGGGGCGGAAAGCTGCGTGGACTTCGCCCTGTTCGCCCGCGACCGGCGGGCGCTGTTCGCGGAGTTTCTGGAACTGGCGGGCGGGTTGCCCAGCCACGACACCTTCTCACGCATCTTCCGCTTGCTGGACCCGGCGGCGCTCGCGCGCTGCTTTGAGCAATTTCTCGGCCAGTTGGGCGAGGATGGCGCCGGAGTGCTGGCGATCGACGGCAAGACGCTGCGCGGCTCCTTCGATCGGGCCGCCGGCCGCTCGGCCCTGCATGTCGTCACCGCGTTTGCCTCCGGCGCCCGGATGGTGGTGGGGCAGCGGGCGGTGGCGGCGGGCGAGAACGAGATCACCGCGGCGCGGGCGTTGCTGGAACTGTTCGACCTCAACGGCGTGCTGGTCACCGGCGACGCCCTTCATTGTCAGGCGCAGACCGCGCAGACCATTCTGGAGCGGGGTGGCGACTGGCTGTTCCCGCTCAAGGACAACCGCCCGGCGCTGCGGGCCGAGGTGGAGCGCTACTTCGCCGACCCGGCGGCGGCGTTGGGCGACGCCCACGTCACCACCGACGCCGATCACGGCCGCATCGAGGTTCGCCGGCACTGGACCAGCCCGGAGGTGGCGTGGCTGGCCTCCGACCGCCGCTTTCCCGACGAGGCCGCCCTGCCGGGCCTGAAGACCCTGGGCCTGATCGAGCGCACCGTCACCGCGGCCGACCAGCGCACGACGACCACCCGCACCCTCTATCTCTCCTCCGCTCGACTGGATGCCAAAGCCCTGGCCCGCGCCGTGCGCGCCCATTGGAGCATCGAGGCCGCCGTCCATTGGGTGCTCGACACCAGCTTTGACGAGGACCGCGCCCGCAACCGCAAGGACCATGGCCCCGAAAACCTCGCCATCCTGCGAAAGCTCGCCCTCAACGTCGTGCGCGCCGCGAAAAACGACGACTCCATCCGCGCCAGACGCAAGCGCGCCGGATGGTCCGACGACTACGCCCGTTCAATCCTCGCTCAAATGCGATAGCCGTGGCCGCCGGGCAGGCGGCACTTGTCAGGGCCCCGCTCGGCCGGATATCGTCCGCCCCCGATTTCCCGATATCCCGAAAATTCGAGTGAGGTACCCGATCATGTCCGACGTCGGCGGCATTGCGGCGGATCGACTGAAATCCTTCGTGGAGCGCATCGAGCGCCTGGAGGAGGAGAAGCGCGGCCTGCAGGAGGACATCAAGGAAGTCTACGCCGAGGCCAAGGGCACCGGGTTCGACACCAAGATCATCCGCCAGATCATCCGCCTGCGGAAGATGGACAAGGCCGACCGCCAGGAGCAGGAGGCCCTGCTCGACCTCTACAAGGAAGCGCTGGGGATGGCGGAGTAGGCTCCGCCGCCTCCAGGGGGCGTCCGGCATCGCTGCCGGACGCCCTTTTCTGCCACCTCATGCGGCCTCCGCCCGCAGCCGGCCGGCGAGGCCCGCCATCACGTTCCCGATCAGCGCCAGCCCGACCCCACCCTCCAGGGTCAGGATCGACTCCGGGTGGAACTGCACCGCGGCCAGCGGCAGCGCGCGATGCTCGATCGCCATCACCTGCCCGTCCGCCGTCTCCGCCGTCACCAGCAGTTCGGCCGGCAGCGTTTCCCGCCGCGCGACCAGCGAGTGGTAACGGCCGACCGTCAGACGCTCCGGCAGACCGGCAAACAGCCGACCGCCCAATACCCGAACCTCCGACGCCTTGCCGTGCACCGGCTCCGGAAGCTGCCCCAGGCTGCCGCCGAACCGTTCGGCCATGCCTTGCAGCCCGAGACAGACCCCGAACACCGGCACGCCGAGCGCCAGCGCGGCGTCGATCGTCCCGGCCACGTCGAAATCGGCCGGCCGGCCCGGTCCCGGCGACAGCACCAGCAGGTCCGGCGGGTCGGCGGCGAGAGCCGCACGCGCATGGCCATGGCGCAGGGTGGTGATCTCCGCCCCGGTCTGGCGCAGATAGTCGGCCAGCGTATGGACGAAGCTGTCGTCATGATCGACCAGCAGCACCCGCTGCCCCAGGCCGCCGCGCGGTGCGGTCACGGCACGGCCGGCCACCGGCTCGCCCCGGATGGCGCCGAGGAAGGCCGCCGCCTTCAGCCGGCACTCGGCATCCTCCGCCCGCGGGTCGCTGTCGGACAGCAGGGTGGCGCCGGCCCGGACATAGGCGACGCCGTCCTGCATCCGGATGGTGCGCAGCGTCAGCCCGGTATCCAGGCCGCCGTCGAACCCGATCCGCCCGAAGGCTCCGCCATACCAGCGGCGGGCCGACTTCTCCGTATCCTCGAGGAACTGCATGGCCCAGCGCTTGGGCGCGCCGGTCACCGTCACCGCCCAGGTATGGGTCAGGAAGGCGTCCAGCGCATCGAACCCCTCGCGCAGCCGCCCTTCCACATGGTCCACCGTGTGGATCAGGCGGGAGTAGAGCTCCAGCATCCGCCGCCCCACCACGCGGACCGAGCCGGGCTCGCACACCCTTGCCTTGTCGTTGCGGTCGACGTCGGTGCACATGGTCAGCTCCGCCCGGTCCTTGGCGGAGTTGAGCAGGGACAGGATGCGGTCGGCATCCTCCAGCGCGTCGGCCCCACGGGCCACGGTCCCGGAGATCGGACAGGTCTCCACCCGACGGCCGCCGACCCGCACATACATCTCCGGACTGGCCGCCACCAGGAACTCGCCGCGGCCGAGATTCGCCAGCGCCTCATAGGGGGCCGGGTTGGCGGCGCGCAGCCGGCGGAAGACGGTCGAGGGCGTGTCGGCGCAGGGCTCGGCGAAGGTCTGGCCGGGCACCACCTCGAACAGGTCGCCTCGGCGGAAGGCCTGCTTCGCCGCCTCGACCACCGCGCAATACTCCCCCGGCGCGTGGTCTCCCTCGGCCGGAGCGTTGGTCTCGCGGCGGTAGGGGTGCGGCCGCCCGTCCCGCGGCAGGCCGGCCGTGCCCGCCTCCCCCACCGCGAAGTCGTAGCGGAAGCGGCGGGCCACGCCGGCGGCGGGATCGACGGCCACGAGTTCGTCGGGCAGGTAGAGGACGAGGTCGCGCTGGTCGTCCGGCCGCTCCAGCCGCCGCCGGATCGGCTCGAACTGGAAGGCGAGGTCGTAGCCGAAGGCGCCGAACAGCCCAAGCAGCGGATCCGCCTCCGCACCGAACAGCCCGGTCAGCCCGCGCAGCACGGAGAAGACCGAGGGCTGGCGGCTGCGCTCCTCCTCCGGGAAGGGATGGGCCGGCTTGCGCACCAGCACCGAGACGCGGGCCGGCGCCACCTCGACGGCCCTGGCGGCGGGCAGCGCTTCCATCGCTGTGGCCACCGCCGGCAGGAGCAGCCTACCCCGCGCGTTGAGAGCGTCGATCCGGACCGTCCGCCCGCGGGCGGTCACCGACAGCGGCGGATCGACGAAGCCGAGCGCACAGCGGCGATAGCGGCCGGGCGCCTCGACCCCGCTCGACAGCAGGAGGCCGCGGCGGCTGTCGAGCGCGTCGATCAGCGGTTCCACCGCATCGGCCGGATCGAGCGGCTCGGCCGTCCGCAGCACGGTCAGACCGCCGGCGGTCCGGAAGGTCAGGGGCTCCAGATGCCCGGGATCGGCGAGGAAGAAGCTGGGGGAGAACATCGAATGGCTCCGCGGTTCGTCGTTCCTGGATGAACCGCCTGGAGATCCCCGCCCGACACCCCGCTTCCCGCACAAGGAAAAGGCCGCTCCGGGAACCCCCGGGCGGCCTGATGATCGTCTCTTCGATCGGTATCGCGCTCACGCGCATCGCCTGGCCGGCCCGGTTAAGCGGGCCACCACCAGCGGTGCGACAGGAGGAGCGCAAACGTCGTCATGGCCCCGACTTCGCCACAGGGCCTGCCGCTTGTCAAGCAGGTCCGCCGGGTCCGTTCCCGTGCCGGATGGTGCGCGTTGTGCGGACCTCATTTGCCGCACAATGCGCTTCACCCGTCATTTTCAGAGGATAGTCAAGGACTTGCCGGAGATCGTCCGGGTACGTCCGTTGTGCGTCGGCTGCACAATGGCCGGGGCGCGCTCCGGCCTCCGACAGGAGAAGGCTATCGTCACGACGCAGGCGGCGCAAGGCTGCCGGGAAAAACGCAGGGCTCCGAATCCAGGTTAACGGATTTTGGCGGCAAGGATGGCGTCGAGGTAATCGGTGTCCCATCCCGCCAGCTTTCGTCGGAGCTTGATGCTTGTCGCTTTGGGTTTGGCCGGTTTTTTGGTGGCGCGCCGCAGTCCCGAGCGCGGCCGGGCGGGTTCCTCGGCCTTGCGGACGAGATTGATGGCGAAATGGCGGACGACGGCCATGTTCTGAGCGCCATGTCCCTTGCGCAAGCGGGACTGGTCGTCGGTGAAGACGACGTCGAGAACCCAATGCAGCCGGTTCTCGATGCCCCAATGCCCCCGAATGGCCTCAGCCGCTGCCTGGGCGCTCAGCGTGGCGGAAGAAACGTAGTAGCGGGTGTCGAAGCGGCAGCGGTCCTTCAACTCGGCTTTGCTGCCAACCCGAATGATCGAGGCGACGGCGGGCAGACGCACCTCGCCGGGGAAGCGGCGCTCGCCGGTCAGCCAATCGACCTCGCGGGCGACCGTGACCGTGCGCTGCTCGATCCGGCCATGGCCCTTGTCGATGTCGGTGGCGTGCTCGAGGGCCACGTCCGGGGCCTCGGCGAAGTAAGTTTCGATCTCATCGCGCAGGGTCGGCTGGTTGGCCTTGACCGCCAGCAGGTAGTCGGCCCCGGCGTCGCGGATGGCTTGGGCGATGGTGGCGTTGCAGGCGATGGCGTCGATGGTCACGATCGCTCCCGTGAGGCCGCCGTCGGCCGCCAGGCGCTCCAGAAGAACGGGAATGGCCGCGAGTTCGCCAGCCTTGTCTTCGACGGCTTCCTGCCCGAGCACCAGACGGCTGGTGGTGGCGAAGGCCGACACCAAGTGGAGAGGGGCTTGAGCGCGGCTGCGGTCATGGCTGCGCCGCGAGGTCTTGCCGTCGATGGCGACAAGCTCGGGGCGGTCGGGCCAAGCCTCGCGCACCCAGGCTGTGAAGCAGTCCTGGAACAGGCACGGGTTGATCCGGTTCATGAACACGGTCAGCCAGCGTCCGCTCGGCACCCCGTGATGGTAGGGCTGAAACCGCCGCAGAAAATCGAGCCGGGCTTCGCCCCACGCTGCGATCGCCTCATAATCCTCACAATCGGCGATCGTCCCACAGACCGCCAGAAGCAGAATCTCCGGCAAGGGATAGGCCACCCGCCACGGATCGCGCGGATCGTCGATCAGCGAAAAATGATCCAGCAGCGCCTTCAGACGCGATTTCTGACCAAATTCGGCTGCGATGGAACTCATGGCACGGCACCCCCGATCCGGTTCGGCCCCACCGAATCAGAAACCGTGCCGTTCGTAAACCAGCGTTAACCCGACTTCGGAGCCCTGGGGAAAAACGGACGATCGGCCGGAGGTGATCGGAATTCCTCAACCTTGACCCTCACGGTCGGGGTGCCATATGGGAGGCCCTGCCCCGCGGGGACGACCCCGCCCTTTGCCGAGGGGCCTTCCGTGCAGGGACGACCCTGCCGCACGACACCCTGATCCAGTGCCCGATCCAGGGCCAGATCCAGGGATAGATGTTGGGAGGTGCCGCGATGGCATGGATTACGCTGTTCTTCGCCGGATTGTTCGAGGTCGGCTGGGCCGTCGGACTGAAGTACACCGAAGGCTTCACCCGCCTGTGGCCCAGCCTGTTCACCGGCCTCGCGATGCTGGTCAGCGTCCTCCTGCTGGGGGTGGCGCTGAAGAGCCTGCCGCTCGGTACCGCCTATGCGGTGTGGACCGGCATCGGCACCATCGGCACGGCACTGCTCGGCATCCTGCTGTTCGGGGAGCCGGCGGGGGCGCTGCGGCTTGCCTGCATCGCGCTGATCGCCGCCGGCATCGTCGGGCTGAAGCTGGTGCCCGCCTGACGAGGCACCGTTACGGCGCCTCGCGCACCTCGAAGTCGTGGGTGATCGTCGCCGTCTGCCCGAGCATGATGGAGGCGGAGCAGTATTTCTCCGCCGACAGGGCGATGGCGCGCTCGACCTTCGCCGGGTCGAGGTTGCGGCCGGTGACGACGAAATGGGCGTGGATCCTGGTGAAGACCTTCGGGTCGGTCTCCGCCCGCTCCGCCTCGATGGAGACCTCGCAGTCGGTGATGACCTGACGCCCCTTCTCCAGGATCATCACCACGTCGAAGGAGGTGCAGCCGCCCATGCCGATCAGCAGCATCTCCATCGGGCGGATGCCCAGGTTGCGCCCGCCGGATTCCGGCGCGCCGTCCATCACCACGGCGTGCCCGCTGCCGGATTCGCCGACGAACATCCTGCCGTCGACCCAGGTCACCCGCGCCTTCATCGTGCCATCTCCGCATGTGCAAACGAATGGATGGGGCGGAGGCTAGGCCCGGCCGGGCTGCCGCGCAAGTCCCGCCGGCGGGCGAATCCGGCTTGCCGCTGTTCATCCGCCGATGATATCTCCTAAGGGTGGTTTCGCCTGCCGCAGGTGCGAAACGGTCGATCCCGCCACCGGGAGCGGCCGGTGCGGCACGGCCGACCGGGACCTTGCCGATCGCCGCCGGAGGACATTCGATGCGCCGACCGATCCTCGCGATCCCCATCCTTCTCGCGGCGCTCTGCACAGCCGGGGCCGCCGAGGCCAAGCGCGTCCGCAGCGGCGACGGCTTCACCGAGCAGGCCGTCGTCTCCTGCCTCAGCGGCGCGACGATCAGCGGCGTCACCACCGCCTTCGTCGCCATTCCCCTGGCGCACAGCGGAATCGGAACGGGCGTTGCCGCGTCGGCGGTCGCCGCATCCGCCGGGGTGGGCTGCGGGCTCGGCGTCGCCTATACCGCTGCCGCGACCGGCTACAGCTGGGCCTGGCGCAGCTTCGTCGCCCCGCCGGACGAGCCGGAGATCGAAGACCTGCCAACCGCGCCACTGCCGCCCGAGAGGCCGCGAGAGACCCTGATCCATGCCGCTTTCCCCTGACCCCGGGCACGACAGCCACAAGCACGACGGCCACAAGCACGGCCACGACGCCCACGGCCACGCGCAGGCGGATGGCGCGCAGGCGGGGCACGGGCATACCGGCCGGTCGCAGGAGGGCCGCGGGCACGGCGGGCACTTTCACGGCAATCAGTCCCATGCAGGCCATTCCCACGGGGGCCATTCCCATGGTGGTCATTCCCATGGCCCCGTCAGCTACGACCGGGCCTTCGCCATCGGGGCGGTGCTGAACATCGGATTCGTGGCGGTGGAGGCGGTCTACGGGTTCCTGGCGAACTCCACCGCCCTGCTGGCCGACGCCGGCCACAATCTGAGCGATGTGACCGGGCTGCTGTTCGCCTGGGGCGCCGCCTGGATCGGCCGGCGCATCCCGGCCGGGCGCTATACCTACGGGTTCGGGAGCGTCTCGATCCTGGTGTCGCTGCTGAACGCCGTGATCCTGCTGATCGCGGTCGGTGCCATCACCATGGAGTCGGTCCGCCGCTTCGTCGAGCCGGAGCCGGTCGCCGAGGGCACGGTGATCGTGGTCGCCGCCATCGGCATCGTCATCAACGGCCTGACCGCCTGGCTGTTCATGGGCGGCCAGCACGACCTGAACGTCAAGGGCGCCTACCTGCACATGGCGGCCGACGCCGCGGTGTCGCTGGGGGTGGTGATCGCGGCGATCCTGGTGGGGCTGACCGGCTGGCTGTGGATCGACCCGCTGACCGGCCTCGCCATCGCCGCCGTCATCACCGTCGGCACCTGGGGGCTGCTGCGCGATTCGATCCGGCTGGCGCTGGCCGCCGTACCGGAGAGCGTCGACCGCGCCGGCGTCGAGACCTATCTGGCCGACCTGCCCGGCGTCACCGCGGTGCATGACCTGCATATCTGGCCGCTCAGCACGACCGAGGTGGCGCTGACCGCCCATCTCGTCCGGCCGGGCGCCGGTCCCGACGACGATCTGCTGAAGGAGGTGGCCCAGACGCTGAAGGAGCGCTTCGGCATCGGCCACGCCACCCTCCAGGTGGAGCATGACGGCGCCTTCTGCCGCCTCGCCCCCTCCAACGTGGTCTGACGGTTACCCACGGCGGCGACCGCCGGAAGAGTGGCGGTCCGCAGGCCGGGGCCCGGCGTTTGATGGGAAGCCTTCAGTCGGTTTCCGGACGCCCCCGCCATGGATCACGAAAGCGCCTCGCCCCTTCGCCGCCTCGCCGCGGCCTGTGCCGTCACGCTGACGCTCGCCGCCTCTCCCGCCCTGGCGGCGGGCGGCGCGCCGGAAGGATTCCCGACCCTGTCGAGCCGGCCGGAGATCGCCCAGCGCCAGGCGATCGGCTGCAGCGTCGTCGGGCTCGGCGTGACCGGGCTGGCGCTCGCCTCCGGCACCATGGCGACCGCGGGCGGCGGCGCGACCGCTGCGCCGGCGGTGGCGGAGCTCCTGGCCTTCTTCGGGGCCGGCTGCACCATGGGGGCCTTCATCGCCACCGCCTTCCCGCCCGGCGCCCCCGCACCGGAAGCGCCGGCGCCGGCACGCGAGTCGCCGGACAGCCGGCGGCTGCGCATCCAGGCGGCAGAGTACATCCCCTGACCGCTCAGCCCATGTCGCTGACCGCTCAGCCCATGATCGTGCGGCCGGCCGAGGGGCTGGCCGGCGCCGGGGCGGGCGGTTCGGCGGGCGGTTCGGCGGGCGGCGCCGGCTGCACCGCCGGGGCGGCGGGCTGCTGCCACCACCAGCCCTCGGTCAACCAGCCCTTCACCGCCGAATAGCGGTTCCAGATCCAGCCGCTCCAGCTCTCGGCCTCGGGACGGACGCGGTTCCACGTCTCCTCGCTCCAGGAACCGAGCGGCTTCAGCCATTCCTCGGTCTTGTCGAGCCGCTCGGCCAGCTTGCCGACCTCGGCCTTCTGCTCCGCGATCTGGGCGGCGATCTGCTCCTGCAGCTTCAGCACGCGGTCGATCAGCCCGCCGGGCTTGTCGGCCTCCGCCACCGCGGCCCCGGCCGCCTCGGCCGCCGCCCCGCGCAGGCCGGCGATGTCGGCGCGCAGACCCTCCACCGCCTTTTCGAGGGACTCCTGGCGGGCGGCCATCGACTGCATGGCATCGGCCGGCGCCTTCAACTGGTCGCGGATGGCGTTCAGCGAGGACTCCATGGCGTCGAGCCGCCTGGTGAGCGCCGAGCCCACCGCGTCCCCGGCCGCCGCCGGCTGCTGCGCGGCATCCGCCGCCGGCCGCAGGAGATCGGCGAAGACATAGCCGCTGCGCCCGTCCGGCCCGACCACCGCGTACCAGGGGGCGTCCGCCACCTTGCCGGTGACGCGCAGCCGGGTGCCGGCGTCGATCTGGGCGAGGCGGGCTCCCTGCTGGCTCGGCTGCTGGCGCAGGTTGGTCCGGCCGAGCGTCACATACTCGCCCTCCAGCGCCTCCAGCCGGACCGCCGCCCGGCTGGCGGGGCCGGTCGGGGACGGCGTCTGGGCGAGGGCGGGTCCGGCGGCGAGAGACCAGCAGAGAAGCGCGGCGGCGAGAGCGGCCCTGGAATGAGGGGTGGAAGTCATCGGGCCTCGGCCTCCTCGACGATGAAGTTGTCCTCGCGCATCAGCCGGTCGATCTCCGCCTCCTCCTTGCGGAGCTGGTGGTCCAGCTCGCTGGTCGCCGGCCGGTTGCCCCACAGGGCGTCTGCGTAGAAGGTCTGGTACCAGTCCTGCAGCGTGTTCATTCCGACATCCACGGCGACCGACCCCAGCACGGAGGCCGTGATCACCAGTGCGGTCAGCGATGCGGAGCCCATGGGCGGTGTCTCCCCGGTGGAGGTCGTCGGGTCAGTAGGTCTCGACGGCAAGCTCGCCGCCGGCCGCCAGCAGGCGGTCGATGGCGGGTTCGCCGAAGCGGTGGAAGAGGACGGGCGTCGTCAGCGTGTCCAGCAGGGTCGAGCTGACCAGCCCGCCGAAGATCACCAGCGCCACCGGATGCAGGATTTCGCTGCCCGGCGCGTCGGAGGCGATCAGCAGCGGGATGAGGGCGAGCCCGGCGGACAGCGCCGTCATCAGCACCGGCATCAGCCGCTCCTCGCAGCCGCGCACCACCAGCGCCCGGCCGACCGGCATGCCGTCGTGAAGGGCGAGGTTGATGAAGTGGCTGATCTTGAGCACGCCGTTGCGCACCGCGACGCCGGCCACCGCGATGAAGCCGATCATGGCGGCGAGGCTGAGATCCTCGCCCGCCAGCCACAGGGCGGCCACGCTGCCGATCAGCGCCAGCGGGATGTTGCCCATGATGATGGCGGTCAGCACCACCGAGCGGTAGCGCTGGTAGAGCACCAGGAATACCAGGGCAGCCGACAGGCAGCTCAGCCCGATCATCATCGGCCGCCCCTCCTCCTCCTGCCGGAAGGAGCCTTCGAGGCGGGTCGCATAGCCCTGCGGCAGGGCCGTCGCGGCGACCGCCTCGCGCATCTTCGCCACGATGGCCGCGGTATCCGACCCGTCGGTGTTGGCGATGACCGCGATGCGGCGCATGCCGTTCTCGCGCAGGATCTGGTTGGGGCCGTCGCCGCTGACCACGGTGGCGATGGTGGAGAGCGGCACATGGCCGGCCGGCGTCTCGATGCGCAGTTGCGGCAGGGCCTCCGGCGTCCGCTCGTCGTCCGACAGCTTCAGCAGCACGTCGAAGCGCCGGCCGTCGTCGATGATCTGCGAGACGACGCGGCCGTTGGCCAGCGTCTCCAGCGCCTGGGTCACCTCCGCCGGCGTCACGCCGAACAGCTTGGCCCGCCCGTAGTCCATGGTGATGCGGACCTGCGGCACGCGCACCTGCTGTTCCACCATAAGGTCGACGAGGCCGGGAATGGCGGCGAACTTCTGGCGCATCCCGTCGGCCAGGACCCGCAGCGTGTCGAGGTCCTGCCCGTAGATCTTCAGCACGATGGCGCCGCGCACGCCGTTCTGCGCCACCTGCATGCGCGAGGTGAGGAACTGCGTCACCGTCAGGTCCACCGGCAGAACCGACAGGCGGCGGCGCAGATCCTCGATCACCTCGGCGCGGCTGCGTCCGGCCAGCGCGATGCGCACGGGAAACTCGCTGGCGCTGACCGGATCGGCGTCCTCGTCGCTCTCGTTGCGGCCGGTGCGGCGGGACACGCTCACCACCTCCGGCACCTGCAGGATCAGATGCTCGGCCATCTGGCCGATGCGCACCGATTCCGCCAGCGAGATGCCCGGCTTGTTCAGGATCTGGACGTAGAGCGTGCCCTCGTTGAAGGGGGGAAGGAAGCTGCGCGGCAGGAACGGCAGGGTGGCCGCCGCCAGCACCACCAGAGCGCCGGCGGCGACGAACAGCGCCTTCCGATGGTCGAGCGCCCAGTTCAGCGCCCGCGTGTTGGCCGCCTTCAGCAGCAGGACCGGCTTGCCGTGGTAGGAGGCGCCGAGGTCCTTCATCCGCGGCAGCAGGTACGAGCACAGCACCGGCGTCAGCGTCATCGACACCACGAGGCTGGCGAAGATCGACACGATGTAGGCCAGCCCCAGCGGCCCGAACAGCCGCCCCTGCTCGCCCGGCAGCGCGAACAGCGGCAGGAAGACCAGCAGGATGATCATGGTGGCGTAGACGATGCCCGACCGCACCTCCTGCGAGGCGTCGGCGATCACCGCCAGGATGGGGCGCGGATGCTTGCGCTGCCGGTTCTCGTAGAGGCGGCGCAGGACATTCTCGACATTCACCACCGAATCGTCGACGAGCTGACCGATGCCGATGGCGATGCCGCCCAGCGTCATCGTGTTGATGGTGGCGCCCATCAGATGGAAGGTGATGATCGTCACCAGCAGCGACACCGGGATCGACAGCATGGCGATCAGCGTCGTCTGCAGGTTCAGCAGGAAGGCCAGCAGGACGATCACCACGATGATGATGGCGTCGCGCAGCACATGCGTGACGTTGGTGATGGAGGCGTTGATCAGCTCGGCCTGGCTGTAGCTGATCTGGTCCGCCCGCACACCCGCCGGCAGCGAGGGGGCGATCTCCGCCAGGAACTGCTCGATGTTGGCGGCGACCTGCACCGTGTTGGCGCCGGGATGCTTCAGCACCGACAGCAGCACCGCCGGCCTGCCGTTGAAGCTGCCGTCGCCGCGCTTCATCTTCGGCGCGTAGCTGACCTCGCCGAGCTGGCTCAGCAGCACCGGCCGGTCGTCGCGGTAGGCGACCACCAGGTTGCGGATGTCGTCCAGGTCGTGGCTGCGGGCGACGTTGCGGATGATGTACTCGGAGTGGTGGACGTCGTTGAAGCCGCCGGAGCTGTTGGTGCCGAAGGCCGTCAGGGCATGGTCCACCTGGTTCAGCCCGATACCGAGCGAGCGCATGGCGGCAAGGCTGGGGGTGAAGCGGAACTGCCGCACGTCGCCACCCACCACATAGACCTGCGACACGCCGTCCACCCCCATCAGCCGCGGCCGCAGGGTCCAGTCGGCAACCTCGCGCAGGGCCATCGAATCGAGCGTGTCGGAGGTCAGCGCCACCTGCATGACGAGGCCGGCGACCGACGACATCGGGGCGAGCTGCGGCGACAGGCCGGGCGGCAGCCGGTCGCGCGCCATCCCGATGCGCTCCGCCACGATCTGCCGGTTGCGGTAGGGGTCGGTGCCCCACTGGAACTCGGCATAGATCAGCGAGAAGCCCGGGCTGGAGGAGCTGCGCACCCGCGCCACGCCGGGCATGCCGTTCAGCATGGTCTCCAGCGGGAAGGACACCATCTGCTCCACTTCCTCGGGCGCAAGGCCGCCGGCCTCGGTGACGATGGTGACCACGGGCGGGTGGAGTTCGGGCAGCAGCGCGATCGGCATGTCGCGCCCGACGAGGATTCCCCAGAGGGTCAGCAGCGCGGTCAGGATCAGGACCGGAACGCGCTGGCGCAGACAGATGCCGACGAGAGCCTGGAACATCGCGGGCCGCCCGTCACGCCGGTCCGGCGTCGGCGAGCCCGCGGCGGCGTCCGTGCCACTGGCGCCAGCCGAACCAGCCGATGCCCCCGGCCGACGCGAGGCCGAGGACCCAGCCGAGCAGGCGCAGCGCGCCGCCGCCGCCGGACTGCACCGGGACATGGGCCATCTCGATCTCCGCGGCGGCGCGGCCGGATCCGGCGGCCGTGTCGATCGAGACGGTCAGCGCCACCCGGGGCGCGGTCGGGGCGAAGGGGCCGCCGACATAGACGCCTGGCGAGCTTTCCGCCAGTTGCAGCTCCGTCCGGCCGGCCTTCACGCCGACCCGCCCGCCGGTCACCGGGGCGTTGTCGGCCGTGCGGTCGAGGAAGGCGTAAAGCTGCCGGTTGGCCGCGATCAGCACGACGCCGACCCCGCCCACCGTCAGGCTGACGCGCGGGGCCGGTCCGGGTTCCTCCGCGGCGCGGGCGGCCGGCGCCAGGACGAGGACGGGGAGGACCAACCCCGCCAGCAGCATCAGCGCCGTCAGGCGGCGGAGACGGCCGGCGAAGCGGCCGGGGGGCGTGCTGCGGTGCTGCGGCATGGACCGGTTCGGCATCATCTCTCGGCTGGAAACACGGGGGGATGGGGACGGGGCTACTGCAGCTGCACGAGAAGACGGGTTCCGCGGGTGACGATCCGGGCGCCGGAGGGCAGGCCGGCGGTCACCAGCACGGTGCGGCCGTCGATCGCCTCCGTCGTCACGGTGCGGGGACGAAGACCTCGGGCGCCACATGCTCCCACACCTGCTCCAGCCCGTTGGAGCCGGTCACCACCGCGTCGCGCGGCACGGCGATGCCCGGACGGGACTTCTGCTTGCTGCGGATCGACACGGTGACCGGCCGGCCGACCCGCAGGCCCTCCGCCGGATCCTCGACCCGGAACATCAGCGGCACCGCCTGCTGCTGCAGCGACAACCCGCTGCCGACGAAGGAGACGTCGAGCGCCTGCCCGTCCGGCGTGGTGGCGACCGCCTCCTCCACCTCCGCCGCGACCGCCGCCAGATGCGGGTCGGCGGCGACGGCCTCCACCCACAGGCGCTTCGGGTTCACGATCTCGAAGATCTTCTCGCCGGGCTGGACGATGCGCCCGTTGATGGCGTTGGAGACGGAGACCACCCCGTCCGTCGAGGCGCGCAGCACCTCCTGGGTCTGCAGCATCGGCAGCAGGGCCGCCCGCTCGCGCCGCAGCCCTTCCAGCTTCATCTCGGCCTGGATGACCTTGCCGTCGCGGAAGGGGACGAACCAGAACTGCTTCAGCAGCTCGACGCTCTCGGCGGTCTGGCGGATCTCGGTGGTCAGGCGGGCGACCTCGCGGCGGACCTGGGTGCGGTCGACCACCCCGACGGCCGGCGAGACATAGCCCAGGATCTGGCCCTGCTTGACCTCCTCGCCCAGCACCGGCAGGCCGCCCTTCGGCGCCTCGATCCGGCCGGTCAGGCTGGCCTCGACATCGCCATGGGCGTTGGGGTCGGGCACGATGCGGCCCGGGATCTTCACCGACAGCGCCGCCTCCCCTGCTCCACCGCCTGGGTGCGCAGCTCGAACAGGCGCTGCAGCGGCTTGGGCACGAAGTAGGAACCGTCGGGCCGGCGCTGCGCCCTGTCGTAGACGAAGTTGGCGAGCAGCTTGGGATCGATCGGCCCCTCTTCCTCCGCGGCGGGTTCGGCGGCGGGGGCCGGCGGCTTCGCAGCCTTCGCCGCGGACGCGAGCGGCCGGCTGACCGGAGGATCCGCGGCATCGGACTGCATCGCACCGGCGTCGGACCCCGACGGCAGCGCGGCGATCTGGATCGGCGGCAGGCCGCCGGCCGAAGCACCGCCCTGCGCCGTCTCGACCGCGGCAGCGGACAGGGCGAGCGGACCGGCAGCGGTCGTGGCGAGTTCCGGACGCTTCGGCTGGGGTCTGACCGGCTTCTGCGCCGGAGGCGGATCGCGGCGCTCGCTGCGCAGCACCGTGCGGGTACCGGCTGCGGCCGGTTCCGGCGGATCATAGGGTTCGGTGATGGGAATGGCCGTCACCGGGGTGCTGTTGGTGCCCAGCGCGTAGGCGACCTCCCAGGCGAACTGGCCGATCGTGTCGGCGGCGGAGCGTGCCCGGCTGCCCACCGCGCCGACCGGCACGGCAAGCAGCCCCGGCACCTCGGCGAGCGCCGAGGCGGCGGCCCCGGCGGCGCTCACCCCGGCATCGGCAGCCTGCCCGAGCAAGGCCTGGGCGCTGTCCAGCAGGGAGGGTTCCTCCGCCGGGAGCGCCGGCTGGACCGACCGGCCGCCGGACACCAGGGTGATGTCGGCCTCGTCGGCGGCGGGGCGCCACCACCAGGACGCCTCTGCCCGCCCGCCGGCCGTCAATGCCAGGACCGAAACACCAAGCAGTGCGGTGGCCACGCGGGCCGCGCGCTTGCAGGACATGCCCCCTCGCCTCCCGTGCTCTGCACCGGCTCCCGCCCCGGAGCCCGTGAAACAATCGCCCGAACCGACCATCGGGCTAACTCATAAGGCGAGCATGCACAAACAATTATCCCTACGGAAGGCGCATCTCGCAGTGCGGAAAGCGGAACGGCGATTTTCCGCAACCAGCGCCACTCATCCGTGGGCCTATTGCTGGTCGAGCCCGTAGGGCGAGGTCGGCGGCACCACCCCGCCGGCGCATTGCCGCTCCCGCACCGTGGCGTAGAGCGTGCGCTCGATGGCGTAGGCGTCCTTGGACGGATCGCGGGCGTAGGGGCCGATGAAGCCGTCCTCCAGATAGCGCACCGTACCGTCGGTGCTGCGGTAGAGGATGTAGCCGTCCATGCCCAGCACCGAGTATGTGCCGGCCATCGTCGCGGCACGCCCGACGAGGTCGCGGGCGGTCATCGGCCCGAAGAAGGGCAGCACCATGTAGGGACCGCTCTTCAGCCCCCAACTGCACAGCACGTTGCCGAGATCGTCGTACCGGCTGGTCAGTTCGTAGCGTTCGGCCGCCACGTCGTACCAGCCGCCGATGCCGGCGGTGCTGTTGACCAGGAAGCGGCCGGCCGCCGCGCGGGCGTTCGGCAGGTCGGCGCGCAGCACGCTGCTGACCGCGGTCCAGGGCTCGCGCAGGTTGGCGAAGACGTTGGCGATGCCGGCGCGCGTCCCGGACGGGACGTTGCCGACATAGGCCTGCCGCAGCGGTTCCAGCAGGCCGTTGCCGAACCCGTTGTTGAAGCTGAAGACCGCGCGGTTGTACGTCTCCCACGGATCATAGACGGCAGGGTCCGCCGATACCGGCCGGGCGGCGGAAAGACCACCCAGAAGCAGGGCGGACAGGAGAAGGGCGCGCAACCGGGACACGGAGCCTCCTGCGGCGGATTGTCGGCGTGGCCGACACTCTACCCCTTTCGGCGACGCAGCGGAACCACAACCCGAAGGAGGCCCCGCACAGGCCGTTGGACGCGCGGGCGCGGCGGGCGTAGAGTCGGTACTCCGATCGCATTCCCTGCCCTGCCGCCATGCTGACGATTCCCGGTTATCTGGTCCGACTGCTGATCGCCATGCTGGTCATCTTCGGCAGCTACAACCCGTCCGGCTACTCCTATTACCACTGGCTGCATGTGGAAATCGGCGACTGGGCGCTGAAGCTGTTCGTCGGGCTGGTCCTGCTGATCCTGTTCTACCTGCAGATCCGCGCCATGTGGCGGTCGATGCGGTTCGTCGGCACGACGACGCTGAGCGCCATCATCGCCACCAGCGTGTGGCTGGCTTCCGACCTCGGCCTCGTCGACCTGTCGGACGACACGGCGCGGATCCTGGTGGTGCAGGTGGCGCTGGCGATCCTGCTCGGCACCGGCTTCTGCTGGTCGCACATCCGCTACCGCCTCAGCGGGCAGGTCGATTCGGAGAACATCGCGGCATGACCGGGCGGCCGTTCCCCATCGGCAGGGACGCTCCGCGATGAAGTGGCTCGGCATCGTCACCCGGACGCTGAGCTGCTTCCTGCTGGTGTTCGCCACCTGGAATCCGGAAGGCTATTCCTACATCGACTGGCTGTTCTCCGCCGACGGCTCCTACTGGTCGGCCAAGGCGGTGGCCGGCACCTTCCTGGTCGGCGCCTACATCATCTACCTGCGGGTGACGTGGCTGGCGCTCGGCGTGCTGGGCACCGCCGCCCTGTGGGCGGTGGTGCTGACGGCCTATCTGGCGATGCGCCGGCTGGGGCTGGTCGATCCCGACGCGCCCTTCTGGTCGGGCTATGTGATCCTGGTCGTCAGCGCCCTGACGCTCAGCGTCGGCATCTGCTGGGCGCATGTGAAGCGCCGGATCACCGGACAGTCTCAGGTGCTCAGTCCGCCGCCATGAGGCCGGCGATGCCGGTGGACCGGCGCAGGTTCGACAGGATGTCCGCCGCGAGGTCCGCGGTTTCCGCCGCCCGCCCCTCGCCACCGCGGGCCAGCGCGCCGGCCACCGCCCGGGCCAGCGGGGCTGCCGTTTCCGGCCGCTGTTCCAGCAGGCGCCGCATCGCCTCCATGGTGATCTCGCCGACCAGCGCTTCGGTGCGGCTGCGCACGGTGGCCCCATGGGCGCCGCCGAGGAAGAGGGCGTCCAGCCCGACGAGGCGGCCCGGCCCGACCGCCACCGGCTCCGTCGCCGCACCGCGGCCGCGCGCCGGTTCGGCGGACAGCAGCCCCTCGATCACCAGATAGGCCGCCGCGGCCGACTCCCCCGCCTGGACCAGCGTGCTGCCCGGCGGCAGGCAGCGCTGGCGCACGCCCGCCGCCAGCAACGCGACGTCGGCATGATCCAGCGCCGACAGGGGATCGGCAGCTCCCAGCAGCAGGGCGAGCCGCTCCGCGCCGACCGACCGCCAGACGGCACTGTCGGGATCGCCCGGCGCCCGCTCCTCCTTCGGCCAGGCCGGACGCAGTCCGGCATGGTCGAGATGGCTCAGGATCCGCTGCAGGACGAGACTGCGCGCACGGAACCGCTTCTCCACCGGCGGACAGAAGAAGACGCCGTACTCCACGCCGGTCGGAGTGACGGCGCGGATCCGGACATAGGGGGCGTCCACCCCCGGCGCGGCGAAGGGCAGCATCGCCTCGACCGCCGCCGCCTCCAGGATGCGCAGGGCGCGCTCGGCCGGAACGCCGACATCCAGCGTCAGCGTGACCATGAATTCCAGGTAGGGGGTGGGCAGCGAATGGTTGGTGATGGTGGAGGCGGCGATCCGGCTGTTGGGCACCGTGATGATGTTGCCGAAATCATCCTTCAGCCGGGTGCTGCGCCAACTGATCTCCGCCACCCGCCCCTCGATCGTGATGTCGCCCGCCTTGTGCAGCCGGATGTGGTCGCCGATCCTCAACGGCCGGTCGAGGTTCAGCGCCAGCCCGGTGAAGATGTCGACCAGAAGTTCCCGCAGCGCCATGCCCAGCACGACGCCGGCGACGCCCGACGCCGCCCACAGCACCGTCAGGTCCTGCTTGAAGACGAAGCCGGCGATGGCGGCGACCGCCATCAGGTAGATCAGCAGGCCGGAGAGCTGGCTCAGCAGCCTCGGCACCGGCCCGCCGAGCGCCGAGGCGACCAGCCCGTCGAGCACCACCACCTGGACCAGCCGCCGCAGCAGGACGGCCAGCGACAGGACCAGGCCGATGCTGAGCCCGTAGCCCAGCACCCGCCAGCCGCTTTCCAGCGCCTCCACCCCCGCCGCCTGATAGGCGCTGCCCTCCAGATAGAGCGCGCCGCCCAGCAGGATGCAGCCGCCGAGCGGCATCAGCAGCTTGTTGAGCGCGGCAAGAAGGGGGCGAAGGGTCATGGCGGCGCCGCTCCGGGTCAGGCGAGCGTGAAGCGGTCGACCTGCGCACGGGCGCGGTGGACCATGCGGGCAAGCTCCTCCATCGTGGCGCTGATCTCCTCGGCGGCGGCGGCGTTGCCCTCGCTGCCGGTGCGCAGTTCGCCCAGCCGGCCGACCAGCTCCTGCACGGCGGCC